>JAFQXY010000029.1 GCA_017406745.1 Candidatus Saccharimonadota bacterium
CTGGAACTCCAAAAATATATAAATTGGTATAATGATGAACGACCACATCAATCCATAAATTACATGACACCTAGTGAATATGTGCTATACTTTAATACAAGAGGAGATCTTAAAAAATCTCAAATGTCTTGAGCTAGTACAAACCATTTGTGCTTATGTCTGTTATGTGATATCATAAAAGTAGTTATGGCAAATCAATCCAAACCTCCAGCACGCAACCGTACAAACAGCGATTGGCGCAAAAAAGTTTTTGATATTATCGAACCACTATCCAAAAACCACAAATCCAGCAAATATTATGACTGGATGATGATAGCCGTGACGCTGATCAGCTTTATTCCACTAGTTTTCCACAATGAAAATATCTGGCCACTTGCGGCGATTAACATTTTATGTGTAATAATTTTTGCCGTGGATTATACAGCTAGATTCATTACGGCAAATTACCATTATAAGAACAATTCTTTATGGAGTTTTGCAAGATACCCTTTTTCGCCACTTGCGATTATTGACTTAATAGTCATTTTATCAATCATTACTAGCATAAATAGCGGTCTTAGATTACTCCGCGTGGCTCGACTTTTGCACGTAGTGCGGATTTTCCAACATTCAAAAAGCCTTCGCGTCATTAGAATAGTTTTGAAGCGCGCCACTCGTCCACTTTTGTTTGTGGCATCACTAGCATCTATCTATATTTTTATGGTTGCCGCCATTATGTTCAACGAGGAGCCAGAGCTATTCCCTACTTTTCTAGATGCTCTGTACTTTGCAGTCGTCTCAATGTCTACTATTGGGTTTGGTGACATTGTACCCCAGACAGAAGTAGGGCGCATTATTACTATGATATCAGCTATAGCAGGCGTAGCTGTGTTTGCCCTACCTACCAGCGTAATTACCGCAGAATACGTAGCCGTGGTCAATGAATATCGCGAAGGCAAAATAGACGGCAAACATCACCCCCGCAGGTTCGAAGTAGACGAAACCGAACTCATCGCCGACGCCATGAAAGATTCTAGATAGTAGTATATAATACTACACCAAAATAGCCCCGCGATTAGGTAAGGGTGGGCATCACCTAATGCACGGGGCTATCCTGTTCCGCCTTCTCACTGCACCAAAAAGACCCTACGATTAGGTAAGGGTGGGCATCACCTAATGCGTAGGGTCTTTTTGGCCCTCTAACGCTTCACTACTATCCCGGGTGAACCCCGGAGCGTAACCCACCTCACACAAATTGGGGCCCGCCGGTTAGAGGGATTGCTATGCCTTCGAAATTATCCCCTCAAAGTGGAGGTAATACTTATAACATTTAAACCATGAAGAAATTTAAACGCCGAGGGGGTTTCAAAAGCACGCAATTCTTGCTATACTAAAGGTAGTATAGCTGAATTATAACTTATTTAGGTGCGGTGTAGGGTATTTTTGTACCCTAACTGTATTCATTATAGCACACAGGAGTAAAAATGTCAACACTTTTTTCACACTTTTTTCAAAAAATCAACCAAATTTCACCCCTAGAGCATGATTTTACAGAGGTGTTAGATACTATTGCGCTTAAGCCTAAAACATTGTATTTTTATGGAAAATTACCACAAAATGTGTCAAAATTGCCAGAAAACCCCGCCTCAGATAATAAACAAATCTCGTTATTTCAAGACACAAACACCCCCAAAATCACCCCAACACGGCCCAAAACCGTAGCTATCGTAGGCTCACGCCATAACACCAGATATGGTCAAGAGGTAGCCTACAGTATGGCCTACAAGCTAGCCCAGAACGGCGTGGTAATTATCAGCGGGCTAGCTTACGGCATAGATTCTATCGCTCATCGTGCTACTCTAGACGCTGGCGGTACCACTATAGCCATTTTAGGTACCCCTATAGATCGTATCTATCCCGCCAATCATACAGGGCTTGCTACCGAAATCATTAAAAAAGGTGGTGCCATCATTAGCGAGTACGCACCTCGCACTACAGAATACCAGCAAGCCCCGCTCGCCCCCGCCGAAGCCGGCCGGGATGGTGACCAGTGGGTTAATCCACTATCTGCTCTCGCCCGAGAGGACTCCACCGTTCTGCATCGCCACTTCACGCATCGCAAAATTGACCCCTACCTCTCTTTTCTCTACCGTAATCGCCTCATTAGTGGGCTATCAGATATTGTGGTGGTAGTAGAAGCGGCCCAAAAATCCGGCTCTCTTAATACCGCCACTCATGCGCTAGAGCAGGGCAAAGACGTTTTTGCCGTACCGGGCAATATTACTGCACCATATTCACAGGGGTGCAATCGCCTAATCGCCCAAGGCGCCACCCCTTATCAGACCCCAGATGATATTTTAAGGATTTTGTTTCCAGAAAAATACTTGAAAAAATCCACAAATAAGCATAAAATCAAAGGTGATACCCCCATCGAAACTGCAATTTTGCAAGTTATCGCCGAGGACAAGAGAAATGGTGAAGAAATCATGAAACAGTTAAAACTCCCTGTTACTGTTTTTAATCAAACTATCACCATGCTGGAAATCAAGGGCCTAATACGGGCTCTCGGCGCTAATAACTGGGCGCTAAATTAAAAATAATAAAAGAGAGGAAAATAATGGTTGACGCAACGTTTCATCCACCACAAACAAACAAAAAACACAAAATAACAAATACGCCTACCCCTAGCAAAAACGCCAATACAAACAATAAATTACCGTCCAGCAAAAACTCAGACAGCAAAAACAATTTGGATTGGCATCCAAACTTTAGTTGGCATTACATCCCACCCAAATATATCGCCGATCTAGGCCTCAGCGAAGATGAACTTCGGCACAAGCGCGAGGGCTTTGCTAGATGGGACATGGTAAAACAGCATTTAGATATCCATGGCAATACCCAGCGTGTGCGTTCAGGCGAAATATATTGGGCTGGTATTGGCGAAAATATTGGCATAGAAATCAACGGCAAAGGCAATGAATTTGCTCGCCCCGTGCTGGTAGTCCGCAAAATCAACCACCACGCTTTTTTTGGGGTTCCGCTTACTACCCAGCCACACGAACAACCAGGGTTTATACGGTTTGAATTTCAAGGCAAAATGGAATACGCCGCCCTTATGCAACTTAGGTCCTTTAGTACTAAGCGTCTTTATCGTCGCATGGGCAAAGTAGATGACAAAACATTGGAAGAGCTTCGGCATCAGCTCCGCATTATCCTCTGTTAATCCAAACAAAAAATGCCTCCAGCTATTCAGCTGGAGTAGATCGGATGTATGTCTCCGACGAACCCTCTAATTATAGCATACTTACGCTAAAAAATCAACCCCAGCGTAACATCTCACCACCTTCACTACAAAACCATTGTAAATAAAAAGATAGTCTTATATACTTTATTTATTACCACATAAACAAAGGAGGAAAGACTATCTTATGGTATATTATAACAGCAAATATGTAGAAAAAGCTAGA
>JAFQXY010000030.1 GCA_017406745.1 Candidatus Saccharimonadota bacterium
GGGCAGTGAAATATACGATGAATTATACAGAATACATACCACCAGAATACATGCAAGATTTCACACTAGAAAAATGCATGGTAAATGTGGGCACCAACGGCAATCCAGCTGATGTAGGTGATGAAATCACTGTTTATGATAGACGTGATGGTAGCGATTACACCGTAAGATACATCAACGGTGCTTGCTGGATGACGCAAAACTTAAGAATAACCGGCACTATATCCAGTACAGACTCTAACTTTAGTACCAAGAGTACTTGGAACGTCCATGTAAGTGACTTAACTGCAGGTAATAGTTACACTCAAGCTCGTTCCCATGTACCTACTGCTACAGATGCAGATACTAGTGGTAATAAACCAATGGATACTTATACTGCCAACCAACTAGGCGTATGGTACAACTACTGTGCCGCTAGTGCTGGTACAGTCTGTAGCCAAACTAAACTAGATGCAAGTGAAGACATCTGCCCAAGTGGTTGGCATTTACCATCATATAATACCGCCCCAGGTGCATTTAGTGGCATGACTGGCACCGTAACCACTACTGGTACTAACAATGCTTCATACTTTAGTCCTATCTATGGCGGGTACTACTACCTTGGCTCGCTCTACTACGCTACTACGTACAGGCACTGGTGGTCTGCTACTGCGCGCGATGCTAACATTCAGCACTACCTGTACTACAGCAATGGTAGTCTGAGTACCCACTACGGCAACAAGGGCACCGGCGGGTACCATGTACGGTGCGTGCGTACCTCGTAAAGATTACAACTGCTGGGGTCCTAGTTTTCAAAAAGTTTGGGTTGGGAGTGGTAATGCTAAAGCGCGAGCACTTGCCGACTTTTATAAAAACCACAACAAAAACAAGTATGTTATTTTACTAGACACAAAGTAGCCAGTAGATAGCTGGGATTATTTACGTACAGCGCGCTCGCTCATGACGTAGGCAGTAGCGCTGGCAGTGATGAGACCTAACACTAGAGCAAGTGGCAAATAATCCTCTGGGCCAGTGTTGGCAATAGCGGAAGAACTTCCGTTGGTGCTACTAGAACTACCGGCAGAACTACTAGCAGAGCTACTAGAGCTAGACGAGCTGGTGCTAGAACCACTACGAGTAGATACAGTGCCTACCTTGTTTGAGCTATCGCTAGAGCTGTTCGAAGAGCTGTTGTTGCTAGAGCTACTAGAACTGGAATTGTTTGTATTGGAATTACTGTCTGAGCTATTGGCGCTAGAATTGCTAGAACTACTACCATCATCTATGGTAACGGTGGAATTATTCTCGCCACCTAGATTAGTTTTGCTAGATTTGCTAGTAGCTACAACAATAATTGCCACAAGCAGAATCAAAATTACCGCTATAATAGCTGTGGCTACAGAGATGATTTTGCGCCGTTCCTTTTTTTCGGCGTCAGTATAATTATGCATAATAAAACTCCTTATATCTTCATTATATCACACTTTTGCTAAAAATGCAAGAATATAGTGGCATAAGCGTGATAAATACTACCTCGGATTAAATTTTTTTGATAAAATAGAGATATGAGAATTGCGGCTGGGATTTATAAAAATAGTGAAATAGCCACCCCTGGTGAGGGTACGCACCCGATGGGCTCTAGGGAAAGATTGGCTCTTTTTAATATGATTACTGAATATTTGCCAGGTAGCCGTGTACTAGATGTATTTGCGGGCAGTGGGGCGCTAGGGATAGAGGCACTGTCTAGAGGCGCTGAGTCTGTAATCTTTATAGAGAAAAACCCTAAGGCCTGCGAAACCATAAAAAACAATCTAAAAAAGCTCAAAATCTCCGCCACAAGGGGCGAAGTGATAAGAGCTGATGTGTATGCGGTATTAGGAGTAGTGCCAGATGCGAGCACAAACGTACCTATAAATACAAGTGTAGCTCCGGCGAGGGCTATTGGGGAATTTGGCGTAGTACTAGCAGACCCACCATATGATAATTATGATGAAGAAAAAATTAAGATGCTGACGCGCGCAGTGACTACCCCTAATGGGGTATTGGTGTTATCTCACCCTACAGAGGTGGCACCAGAGATGCCTGGGTTGACGCTTCTAAAAACCCGTAAATATGCCTCTGCGCATATTTCCATCTATAAAAATAGTTTTATGTAGCAGTGTCTCTAGGATGTGGAATCATTAAAGCCAAATTATTCACAATATTTAATGATGAGTGGCACGATGATTTCGTCGTCGTGGTAGCCGGCGTGATTGGATGGCATGGCTTTGTCGTCTGGGGCGGTAAGACATGCGCCGGTGTCAGTAATAGCAAGAAAATCCCCTAGTGCAGGGCGAAAAAGAGGGGTTTCGGTGCCGTCACCAAACAATTTACTACTGATGACATCTTTGGAATCATACAAGGTAAAATCTTTGCCAAAGGCAATTTCAAAACGTTGGCGAAATTCGGCCTTTTTGCCGTCTTTGACTTTAAAAGAGGTGGCGCGTTGTTCTAGAGAAGTAGTACGTGCAAGCAATGCAGTAATTTCTGGATAGTCTTTTAAATAATAATGGCGAGATTTCATGTGGCCATGATCTGCCACTACCACTAGTAATGTATCGTGTAACTTGGTGGCCAAATTGGCGACTTTTTTGCTACGCGTGGTAATAAGGTGGCCTGCTTTAATGCTATCTGGACCTTTTTTGTGCATAGTGTGATCCGGCTCTTCGTCGTATGCGTAAATATAGTGACGACCAGGCTGGCTACAAAGGCGCTCTATCTGGGACAGCATATCTTTGAGATTCCTATACGGATGGTCACCAAAAGGGAATAGCTCGGTGGCAGAAACATTGCCAACTTTTGTTAAGTCATCTGCAGTGTTGCCTTGATAGAGATAATTTTTGTGATCTAGAAAGTCTTGGCAGGGCTCTATTTTCTTGTTTTTGCCTTTTGATTTTTCACAATTATAAAAAAGTGCGATAGTCTTATCTATGGGTGCATAATACATATTCCAGCCAAGCCAGCCGTGTTCTACGGGGTTAAGCCCTGTACGAATTGCAGTAGTGGCTGCGGTGGTGGTTGCAGGAAATACTGTATAAATGTTGCATTTTTTGTGTTGCCTAAAAAAGGCATTTTTGGGTAGGGCGCGCTCCATAATGTTGGCGCCCATGCCATCAAAAAGCAGTACCACTACGTTGCGCGGGTGGTATTTTTGTAACTCCTCATCTAGAGCTGGCAAAGTGGCGTGCATAGTAGGAAGCTCAAAGTATTGCCGGACAGAACAGGCGAGGTTGGTGACGCATTTAGTGTAATCGTTTTTGACGCGCATTTGGCTCCTTTTATCATAACTATTATATCATAGTATTGCTTTTATTGCAAATTATTATATAATATTACGCTAAAAAGTACTAGCATTTTTCAAAAATATACGTTATAATCGTAAGCAGGATGGGAGAAAATGAGTAAAATCGCGAGGTATCTAAATCAATTGACAGTTGGTAATGTATTTGATGCGCCAGAGATTTTGGAAGCGTATTCTACAGATCGTTCGGCGCTAAAGATTAGGCCAAAAATCGTAGCATTGCCAGAGTCTACCGAAGACGTACGTAAATTGATGCGATTCTGCTATCAGCTAGCTACAAAGGATATAAATCTCCCAGTCACCGTGAGAGGCTCTGGGCTAGATAAGTTGGGGGCGGATTTATCTAATGGGCTTATCATATCCACCGAGAAATTAAATAAATTATTAGAGTCTGACCGCAGGGAGCGCTTGGTGCGCGTACAGGCTGGGCTCACGCTGAAAGAATTAAACACCGCTCTATCTATTAATGGTCTAACTATCCCTGTAGGAGGGCATGATGCAGACACCATAGGTGGGCTAATTTCTAATTGCCCTAATGATACCTATTCTGGCAAATATGGTGGTATCATGAATTATGTAGAGCGTGTAGAGGTAGTGCTGGCTAATGGTGAAGTATTGCAGAGTAACCGCCTAACTGGCCACCAGATAGCTAAAAAGTCCAAGGAAAAATCTTTGGAGGGTAGTTTGTATAACAAAATACCAAAAGTGATGAAAAATGCCGATGAGTTAATTAAACATATTCGCAAAAATGGGGTAGGGTTGGCAGGATATCCTAATATTGCAAAAGTTACACGCAGAGGCACTCTAGATTTGCTACCATTGTTCTTTGGGGCGGAGGGCACTTTGGGGGTGATTACAGAGGTAATTTTGCGAGCTGTGCCTATGAAAAAACAGACAAAACGCGTGGTGGCTACATTTGAAACCTTCGAGGTAGCACAAAAGTTTTTGGATTTGGCAAATTCTTTACATCCCAAGGAATTAAATGTTTATGATATCCATATTATCAAAACTGCCGAAGAAACTGGCAAAAAATTGAGTTCTGTCACCAAAAAATTGGATAAAGGGTTTGTGGTATTTGCGCGCTATGACGATAAATCAGCCTCGGCATTGCGTAAAATTAATAGCGTAAGAAAGGTAATTCCAAAATCTTCACAACTAATTATAGAGTCCGAAAAAACTGAGAAAACCCTAAATGAATTTGAAAACTCTTTGATAAGTTTCTTGAATTGTTCCAAAACTGGCGAGCGCGTACCGTTATTGTCTGATTTTTACTTGCCTGCGCGCAATCTAAATAATTTTATTAGTGATTTGAAGATTTTAGAGAATAGTTTGGGGCTAGACTTGGCGATATTTGGGTCTTATTCGGCGGGAAATTATAGCTTGCGTCCTAAGTTTAAACTAGAGGAGAAAGATTTTAATAAGCGCGCTACAGCGTTCCTAAGGGCTGGGGCTTTTGTGATTACACGGCAAGGTGGCTCTGTAACTGGTGGCTCGCCAGAGGGACGGATAAAAGCCGTAGTAGTTAATGATACAATGCCACAGGCAGAAAAAGATTTATATTCTACAATTAAAAGCATTTTTGACCGCTACAACATTTTGAATCCTGGGGTAAAATTGGGGGCAAACACGACTTTTACGATTCGGCATTTTAGGGATAGTACTTCGGCCAAAATTATGATATAATTTATCAAAATAGGAGTTATTTATGAAAACCAAATCCAAGAAGCTTTCTGATTCGCGCGTAGAAATTACCGTGACTTTGGATAGCAAAGACCTAAAACCTCTTAAAGAGAAGGCGCTGGAGAAACTTGCTAAAGAATTGCAAGTGGGCGGGTTCCGTAAGGGTAAAGTGCCTGTAGATGTTGCAAAGAAGTTTATTCCAGAAAACGATCTAAACGCGGAGGTTGTGGATTCGGCGGTGCGTACTACTGTGATAGGCGCCTTTCAAGAAGTAGAAAAATCACCGCTGGTGATGCCAAGTGTAAATGTTACTAAATATGTACCAGATGAAATGATGGAATATACCGCTACAGCAGACATTATACCAGAGGTAGTACTGGGTGATTATAAGAAATTAAGTGTGAAAAAAGATGCGGTAAAGGTGACGGCTAAAGATGTTGACAATGTGCTAGATAACTTGTCTGGTTCTTTTGCCGAGAAAAAGGTTACCAAAAGACCGGCCAAACTTGGCGATGAAGTGATTATTGATTTTGTAGGGAAAAAAGGTGGCGAGCCGTTTGCTGGTGGGTCTGCCAAAGATTTTCCGTTAACGCTAGGGTCTGGGGCGTTTATCCCTGGGTTTGAAGATGGCGTAGTGGGGCATGAGCCTGGTGATAAGTTTGATTTAAAACTAACTTTCCCCAAAGATTACGGTATTAAGGATTTGGCTGGAGCCAAGGTGGTATTTGAAGTACTTGTGAAGCAGATAAATGAAATTACTAAGGCACCTATAGATGATGAGTTAGCTAAGAAATGTGGTCCGTTTGAGACTTTAGCTGATTTGAAAAAGGATATTAAAGCTAATTTAACTACGCAAGGCGAACATCAAGTGAGCGAAAAGTTCAAAAATGAATTGGTGGAAGCTTTAGTAGCAAAGTCTAAAGTGCCTGTACCAGAGATTTTGATAGATGATCAAATGCGGGCGATGCGGGGCGATATCACGCGCAATGCAGAGTCGCAGAAAATGACTTTCGAAGAATATCTGGAGCGCGCGGGCGAAACTGTAGAGAGTTGGGAAAAGCAGGCTCGTGAAGTTGCCGAAAAGCGCGTAAAGGGGTCTTTAGTACTGCAAAATGTGGCTATTGCGGAAAAAATCACCGCTTCTGATGATGAAGTTAGTGCTAAAATTGCTGAATTGCGCGATGTTTATAAGAAATCACCAGAAGCATTGAAATCTTTGAAAGACCCAAATGTAAAGGCGGATATAAAGAATCGTTTGATTATTGAGAAAACTTTGGATTATTTGGCAAAGGTTAATTCTAAGTAGATTTTAATTGCGTGGGGTGGCACGAGTTGCTGGCGTTGGTGGGGGCTGGCGTTGGTGGGAGCTGGTGTTGGGTGACGGTTAAATATTCTAAGCAAGAAAAAGGGCCGCGTGGGGGTATACGCGACCCTTTTTGCCACCCCTGGGGTGGCGGGGTTAGGGGGAATTGTCAGTTGAAAGAGAAGGTTAAGATCTCTTTCAGCGTATAAGTATGTATTCCAGTGAGATCCGCGACGTGGATACGGTAGGTGCCGTCGCCACGAGCCTCGGGGGTAATCCTCACGTCGTACCCCTTGTTGGTAGAGTACCAGGTGAGGTTAACCAGCGTGTCGCTGGTGCTGGAGCTGATGACCGTGGTCATGTAGCCCCGGCTCTCCAGATACTGGATGTAGCTGGAGACGGCTGACTGGGCATTGGTGGCGCGGACGATGTTGGCCTGCAGAGCCTTGGTGGCAGTGGTTTTGGCCAGCATATTCGTGACCTCCAGCGGGGTCTGTGAGCTGTAGACCTTACCATTCTGGTAGGTCTTAAAGCTCGTCTTCCACCCGTTTCCGACTTTCTCTGTTAAGACGGAGAAGCGGTAGGTGGAAATATTGTCGCCCGCCAGCTGGGAGGCCTCGCAAGCGTACCAGGCCTTGGTGGCGGTGGCGGCAACCGTCTGGGACGGCCACCATTCCACGGCCCAGCCGTTGCCCTCGGCGGACTGCCGTACCGCCTGCATTTGGCTTACGGCCTCTTGCTGGGCGGAGGTCAGTGCGGGAGGTGCCGGCGTGGGTGCTGGTTTTGTAGCGCCATCATAGTACGCCACCATAGGCGCCATCAGCACCCAGCATTCTTCCACTGTGGGGGTGTTCTTGGTGTACCCCTTAGGGAAGGTAATGTTGAGGTTACCGCTAAATCGCGGTGTTGCCGAAGTGGCGTAGGAAACGTATTCCCACCCCTTGATGGTTACCTCCTTGACGGAGCCGTCATTGTAACGGCTAGTCACGGTAACGGTGCCCCCAGAGGGTGCGACCGCCGCGCTAGCGGTGAAGGCGGATGCGGACAGGGCGGCGACCATAGCGATCGCCATGAAAAAAACAAAAAACTTTTTCATGGTTTCAATTCCTCCTAAAAAATTAAAGATCTTTAGGTGTGTTTTATCTATTGCTCCCCCTACGGCAAAAGAAAGGCACACCTAACAAGCCTGTTCTTTTATTTTATCATACTTATGCAAAAATGTCAAGGTTTTCGTTAAGGTCCAATACCTTTGCAACAAAAATAGGTAGGCTCTATACTTAGTTAAATACTACTAAAACTAAAGAAAGGAAACCTACCTGTATGTCATATTGTAAAGGTAAATTAATAGAAAAGCAACGGGGCGAGGCAATTA
>JAFQXY010000031.1 GCA_017406745.1 Candidatus Saccharimonadota bacterium
ATTCTTGTTGTGATGCTTATTTAATATGTTGAGAGATTTACTATTGTATGGATCGTTGTCTGTACTACTCGTACTAGTACTTTTGCCGTATATATTATATATAGCATTTTTTCTATTAAGATCCCTTTTATACTTTTGCTTATCTTTTTTGGCTTGTTGCATGACCCGCATGGTGTTACCTCGCTTAGTTATTAATATGTTTCGCAAGGTCTATACAAAAGTGACCCTACGAGGGTTGCAAACATCCGTAGCCCATAAACTAGCAAGTAGTCCATACGCAATCAGATTCCCTCATAGGGTCACCTTAACGTATGGATGAAACTGTGCATCTATCCAATGTGCTAGCCATAAAGACCACGAATGTTTGCAATATACTCTTATATTAATGCATATTCTAAGATTTTTCAACCCCTTTTTTGAGTAATGAATTATGCAACAAGACTGTAATATTGATAACTTTTTTGTAAAAATGTGGTATAATTACAAAGTACCCAAGCAAGGTACCTAACAAACGCCCAATATAGGGCGAACACACATCATCGCCCGGGTGGTGGAACTGGTAGACACGCATGCCTTAGGAGCATGTGCCGTATAGCATGCAGGTTCAAGTCCTGTCCCGGGCACCAGAATCGAATTTGGCTTCGTTTAGGAGCGTAGCGAAAGGCTCTTTCCAGAGGAAATGAGGCCTTTTTTGGTCGTCAATAGTTAGGTTCAGAAGCAGAATTCTAACAAGTGCGTCTTTTTCGACAATTGAAGCATTTTCTATCTTGTCGGGTAGGGATTTTAGCAGGTTCAGAAACTCGTCTTTAGACAACGCTATTGCGGTTGCTCCATTGATTTTGTCGTTTAGCTCCTGTATCTTTACCTCGAGGTCACCAATTTCGTTACCAACTTCGACGATACTGTCACTAGTCTGTTTAATTGCCACCTCTACACCAGTGGCTTTGACGTCTGGTAAAGTCCTAGTCAGTTGTTTTAGCTCTCTGTTCTTAGTAGCACGCCTAGCCTCAAGGCTCTTTCTTTCTATGCGTAAAGCCTCTATCTTCTCATCAGTCAGAGAATCAACCTTGTCGTTATACAGTTTGTAATCTTTTTCATCAAACCTAAGACCTCTTATGGCATCAAATAGGGGGGTAAAAATATAATGACCGCGCACGCCACGTGTTTTATAGTGGCACCCCTTTGTATTGCAATAATAGTTGAGATACCTACCACCGTGCCCCTTTGGTGCCGATGGTGTCATCAATCCCCCACAATAGCCACACCTAACAAGACCACGCAGGGGAAGAAATTGATAGCGATTCTTCTTGCTCTTACCACCACGCTTACTGCTCATATCTTGCACTGCACAATATTCATCGTATGTAATCATAGGCTTAAAGATTCCACCCGTGGCTTCCACCAAGTCTATCTCCTGCTTTGCTTGCACGAGAACTCCATAGTAAAATGGGTCAGAAAACATCGTTTTGAGACCGTTAATATTAGGCTCTATTGGTCGTTGTACTTTATTCTTGCGTGTAATCTTGGTCATACGGTGCACGTTATGATTCTTGAGGAAGTCCAATATTTCGGCATTACCCTTGCCACCTAGCTTCATGTCCCAAGCGACACGAATTAAATCGTAGTTATCATCAGGGTAATAGTAGCCATCATTATTACGGTTGTAACCCCACTTGGGGACACCATTAGATTTGCCCTCTTCAAACATGTCATCATTGGCTCTAATAACTCCCTCAGAAATGTGTTCGGAGTATTGTTTCGATATTGCAAACAGAATATTGAGGAGCATTTTACCGCTAGAATCATTAGTGAATTGACAGGTAGCAAACTTGAGGTCCTTAATTACACCCTTGTCCAGCATATCAATTATAATTGCAGACTCAAGCGGGTTACGAGAGAGTCTGTCTGGATGCCAAGCAATAATACCATCCGCTTTGCCAGCTTGTATCTGGTCTATCATCCAAGAGAACAGAGGTCTGTTCTTCTCGACTTTAGCTGACTTTTCTTCCTTGAGGATTGGTTTAATTATGTGCAAATGCTCTCGTTCTATGAGCGCCTCGCAGTCTTTAATTTGGTCATCAATGGAACGCTCCTGACTACCTTTGTCTTCTGAGGACTTACGAGCATACAAAATATATCGCAACTTACTGGTATCCACAGGCTCAAGTCTTCTTCGTGCCATACTACTTATATTATAGCACGGAATAGAGACTTAGAACTTAATTACGCCACCGTTGTTGTCGCTCATAGTGGCAGCCGTATCGAACTTAGCCCACTGTGGATATGCTGGTTGGCGTTGCTCCATTTGGCTTAAATACTCTACAAGGGCAACAAGATTGCTTGCCGCACTATCATTGCTATTATCCCCCAAAGTTTTACCTGCTGGCATAGCTGAATAAACTCGCCTACGGAGCAGTAAGCTCCTTAACGAGAGTTCTCCGAGAACCGTTATTCAGTATGCTTCATTGGCAACTATTCAGTCATTGGTTCTTGTCATACCTTGTTTTGCCTCTGACCTAGCCCCCTCTACCAATAATTATCGCCATACATATTGTCGCAGGGTTCAGTTACTGCAACACGCAGGACTTATTAACCATTATACACTATCATTGGGTTAAATACTAGCGAGAATGATTGCAACGGCTAAAATCCTAAATCTACGGAGTCGTTGCTATTATTGAAATTAGAGCTAATGTTATCGTCCTCTAGATTTATTTGGTCCACCTGTGCGTTGACTATTTCGGGGTGCGAGTCGAAATAAGTGTCGTATTCGTTTGGTAGAATCCAGCTAGGTCTCTGATTTTCCCCCATAGCGCCCTTTGAGCCGTGGTATCCGGACACGCTAGCCGATTTCTCCCTATTGCAGGTGGCGCATGACATAACAAGGTTGTTGAATTCATTAGTGCCCCACCACAACAACGGCATTACATGGTCTATATGGGTTTCGGTATCATATAAATCTATCGGCCTGCGACACCATGCACATTTTCCTTGCTGGCACTCATATTGTCTAACCTTCCATTTCTTAAAAGCAGGTGTCCTCTTTAATTTCGTGAAATAAAGCCGTTTTTCATACCATACATGATCGTCTAGGTATTTCGCTTTGTCTACCCCGTTTACAGTGATTGTATGCCTCCCGACATCGGTTTTTATTCTGGGCAATCCCCGAAACTCTACCAAATAATCATTGATGTCCATGTCCTGCGGAACATAGTCTGGTTCTAGATTTGGGTCATGCTCGCCACTATAATAAAACTTAGCCCCCTCATAGTAATCTGGAAAATAGCGTTCTATAAATTCCCACCACGCCTGCTTATCCGCCGTCGTTAGCCCGTAATCGTCAATCGTCTTACTGTTCATCGTTCGCGTTTTCTTTTTGTCTATTAGATTTCCTTTTGGCTAGTTGTTTCGCTTTTTCTAGGAATGCGGAGTTCTTCGCGCGCTGCTCGTCCTCCCACTCCTTACGCTTTTGTGCCTCAATTTTTTCCTGTTTCTCGCGAGATTTAGCCGCAATATCTTCCTGCTTTGTATTTGGTCTATGTATGGTGGAATACTTCTTGAAATCATCGTAGCGAAAGCCCTGCCCATCAGAGGCATAAATTGGAAGAAATAGGAAACTGCCATCCGGCATGGTTACTCTCACCACGTACTCACTCACCCCAGCTTTGACGAAGTTGAAATCTAAGTTATCCATACCGGTAAAACCATCAATTCGGTCTTTATATTTGTCATACAGAGTAAAGCGTTTTAACTCGTCCCTTGTGATTTCTGATACATATTCAAGTTTTTGGTTTATTTCGCTCATCGGCAACTCCTTTACGTTAGTATTATTCTTTAACGCCTCTGTCACCAAAAAGGGTGCCGCAGAGGTGAAGTTTCCGACATCACTTTTCAGTATCAGAGGCGTAATGCTTGGTACCTACTGTGGCACCCTGTAAGGGCATTACATTACCCTCTGAACTGATTATTTTGATGTCGGAATATATAAATTATACCACATTTCGGCTCCAGTCGCTAGCATAAGCGAGGCAGAGGAGCCACATCAAGAGGAGCTCATCAAGGTAGAACAAAAACAAAACTCTGTGCTCGAGGCAATCAGAACAAATAAACGGGACGGGGAGACATCAAAGGAGACACATCGGTTTTACAGAGGTAGACACTTTTGCTGTATATATACTGATGTATGGTACTCAATAGGGGGACGGGGATTTATAAAAAAAGTTTCCGCCGCGTTTTATTAACCAGCTGACGCTGGTCGCTCGCCCTTTTCGGGCGCGCGGAGACACCTTGTCGACAATACCAAAGAAGCTAACACTATCATAGAGACACAAAGAAACTATGCGAATAGTACTACTAAAGCCCTCTGAAGATGACGCTCCAACCCTCACAGGGTTTACGCTCCACAACTAACCCGACCAAGGGGGCTCCTACCCCCACCAACTAGTTCACCAATACTGTCTATGCAGACAAGAGACATCAAAGAGGGGGGATATTTAATGGGGAGCGCGCGAAAATAGGGCATTTTTGGCTAAAATCCGAAAAACTCACCTCTGTTAAGTGTTCGCAAGAATGACCTGTAGTTTCCGAGACGACACTTATACCGTCTCGATAGTTAGAAACACTAGAAACACCCGACAGTGGGACTCAAAACGACCTAGAACGGGCATTTCTGGGGGGGTATTTATGCGGGGGAGCCGAGAAGGGCACCAAGACTTATTGATACTACCATAGAGCTTTATTGCTCCAGTAAGCTCTGTATCAACACTAAAGCTGAGTATTTTCTGTTTAAGGAGAAAGAGGTTCAAAGTTTTTCTGGCTGTTGTCGTTAAACCTTATAGTCCTCTTGAGTCTTGAGCTGGGATAGTTCTTTTTGGGTAAAATACTGTGGCACAAATAAACCCGGCTCGTTGTTTTCGTAGAGAAAATGTGCTATTATTGTAGCAGCACCAAGTGGTTCAAGTTTAGTATCACCAGGTGCACCACCACACCCAAAACACCACCAGTAGGTGTTTTTTAGTGTTTCCTAAACCACTTCGGCTTTACGACATTAAAATTAATTGCATTTTTCTGAAAAGTCTTTACCGCAAGATAAATAGCAAGCACTGCAAAAACTATCACTACCGCAATGCCCACACAAAACTCTGGCGTGCTAATAGTGCCAAAACCACTCCTCAGCATCAAGGCGATTGGTGCGGATAATGGAAAGTAGGTGAAAAATTGTACAATGAAATTGGGTTCTACCATAAACATTTGCATAAAATAAAGCGGAAACACCATCGCAATAATTGCCGGCCCAATAAACGATGAAGCATCACGTGCAGTAGAAACTAGCGACCCCACAAACACGCACACCCCCGCATAAAATACCGCCGAAGCCATAAATAGTAACACGCTCAGCATAATAACCACCGGATCAATTTCAATTATCGATAAAATTGGCGCAATTAACGCATCATCTCTTTTCGCAAACACCAAAATCAGCACCGGAATCACCAGTGCCATAATTTGCACTACCCCCAAAGCCAGCAAAGCAATAATCTTGCCAATAATCAAATGTTTCGCAGAAATAGAAGTTAAGATCATCTCGCTGATACGATTCTCTTTTTCTTCTACCACTGTTAGCAAAAATCTATTACCACAAAGCGCAACAAACATAAAGAATACAATGCCAATCGCAAACGGTATAATTGCCTTACCTAGCGCATTGGATTCTGCTCCATCTTTAGCTAGTTTATTATCTATAATCTCATAATCACCAGTAAGTGCCACCACATCCAACGCATCTACGCGCATAGCAGAGTTTTGTGACAAAATCATTTTCAAAATCTCACCATCATTATTAAAGATTTCTAGCCCCTCAGAAATATGATAAAACTCAGCTTTTTTGCTTTCGGCAAAATCAGCAGGTATGTAAAAATACAAATCCGTTTCGCCATTTTTGACCATCTCTATACCATCATTTTTATCAACATCAACCACAAACGGTGTACCATCCGCCAAAATCCCAGCTTCATCGGTAATGGTTACTTTGGTGTCTTCGTCAAAATGGACTTCTGTATCTACGCTCTGCGCAGAAATAAAACTAATTAAATATATTACGCCAATTAGTAGTGGTATCAAAAGTGTAGCCGCCCAAAAAGCTGGCTTCTTTAGCTGACGTACAATCTCGAATCTAGCAACTTTGAAAATATTATTATTCATAGCTCTCTCCATAAGTATCTACAAAAATCTGATCCAAACTTTTTCCATCAAACTCCTTTTTGACCTCAGCGATAGTGCCATAAGCACATGCAATTCCATCTTTTAGTAGTAGTATGCGATCGCACAAACGTTCTACCTCGTCCATGTAGTGCGTAATCATAATAATGGAAGTACCTTTTTTGTGAAGTTCTTCAATAATTTCCATCAAAAGCCGGCGGTTCATTGGGTCAAAACCTTTAGTTGGCTCGTCTAAAATTAAAAGTTTAGGGTCGCCCATGATGGTAATACCTAGCTGGATTTTCTGTTGTTGGCCACCAGAGAGTTTTTCTACTTTTTCATCAATCTTATCAGATAGCCCCACACGCTCTAGGTATTTTTTACTCCACTCGCGAGGATTGTTTACCCCCTTTAAATCCCCAAAATACACCATGGTATCTATTACGGTCTCTTTGCGATATAAGCCACGCTCCTCTGGGAGATAGCCCACCGTTACTGAGGTATCTTCTGGATTATACTTTTTGCCATTTATTAGCAACTCGCCAGATGTTGGCTGGTACAGCCCCAGTAATGCTCTAATAGTAGTAGTTTTGCCAGAGCCGTTAGCACCAAGCAAACCAAAAATCTCACCCTTCTCCACCGTAAATGACAAATCTTCTATTACGACCTTACCCTCAAAGGCCATCTTAAAATGATTAACCTCAACCATATTTCTCATATTTTCATTATACCACACTAATATTAGTTAAGTGTGGTAATCTGCTGATATCTAGAGATTCCTTTCATTAGCTCCGGATAGTCCGCCAAATTACCGCTATCTAAAAACTTATCCACATCTTTACGCGCTCTAGCAATTAATTTAGTATCCGCCAGTGTCGCAATCCTTAAGTCCAAAGCGCCATGTTGCAGGGCGCCATAAATCTCGCCGGGGCCACGTAGTTTTAAATCTACTTCCGCCAGATGAAAACCATCGTTAGAGCGTTCCAGCTCGCGCAACCGCCGTGACGGTGGCGTATCACCAGAGGTCAGTAGGTAACAATATGCCGTAGACGCGCCTCGCCCCACACGCCCTCTTAGCTGGTGCAACTGCGCCAGCCCGTATGCCTCAGCGTTCTCTATTACCATAAGGGTGGCATTTGGTACATCTACCCCCACTTCTACCACTGTAGTAGATACCAAAATATCAATTTCCCCATTAGCAAATTGTTCCATTATGTCATCTTTTTCGGCTGGTTTCATTTTTCCATGTAAAAACTCCACTCTGGCGTGCGGAAACACCTCCCTAAGCCGTCTACAGCGCTTTTTAACTGAAGTTATTTCCGACCCGCCACCAGACCCACCTCCAGCCCCTGCACCGCTTTTAGCCCCATTTACGCCCATTTTAGCCCCATTTTCATCTTCTATCGCCTTGCAAATCCAATAAATCTGTTGCCCGTGCATTTTATTCCCTTTTCCTCTATTATCTGGGGTGGACGTCATAATTTCTTGCATTTTGGGATATAGGCGCTCCGCTGTATCTACCTCTGTTATTATAGTGGTAATCACTGGCTGTCGCCCCTTTGGCAACTCGTTCAAAATAGATACATCCAAATCCCCGAATACCGTTAATTGCAAAGAACGTGGTATAGGTGTAGCGGTCATGGTGAGCAGATGTGGCGCCACGCCCGCAGGCGATTTTAACATTAATTTCTGCCTCTGTTCTACCCCAAAACGGTGTTGTTCGTCTATAATCACCAAAGCTAGTCGCCTAAACTCTGTATCATCAGTAAGTAAGGCGTGCGTACCGATTACTAAATCTACCCCTCCGGCCAAAATCCGCTTTTTTAGCTCTGGTTTGTGCTTAGTAGCCCCAGTTAATAATTCTACACGTACTCCAAATTGCCCCAATAATTCCCTCAGCCCCTCGTAATGCTGTGTGGCCAAAATTGCCGTAGGTGCCAGTAGCGCTACCTGTTCACCTGCCAAAATTGCCTCATAAGCAGACAGCGCCGCCACCATCGTTTTGCCAGAACCGACATCCCCCTGTAACATTCTATTCATAGGGACTTCTTGTTCCATATTTTGAAAAATCTCCCATGCCGATAACCTCTGTGCATTAGTTAGTTTAAAAGGAAGTTTTCTCACAAATTCGCGGATTTTTTCCACTTTAAAAGGTATTACCACCCCTTTTAACTTCTCATTTTCGCGCCTGTTTAGTCTAGAGGCCAAAATTAACTCATAGATTTCTTCATAGGCCAGATATTCACGAGCGTTACTTACCTCTGTTAGTGACTCTGGGAAATGCGCCTTGTACAAAGCCTCGCGCCGTACGCCCTTGGCTATCCCAGGTAATAAATCTGGTATTTCACTAAACTTATCCCGCGCATTTGTCATCAAACGCACAAAATTATACGAACGAATTGCCCCATGAGCCACATAGACGGGGCTAAGACCGCTTTTGGGGTCTACATCGGCTACTTCAGCGGACTGTGGCGAAGTAATCTGCCAACGCCCATTTTTTAGCTCATAAGTACCAGTAAAACAATATTCTTTCTCTGGCTGAAACTGTTTTGCCCTATAGCTTTGATTGAACCACACTACTTTTACCGCCCCTGTAGTATCTCTGATTACCCCCTCCGTAATAGATAAGTTTCGCCTTCGCGCTTTACGGGTGGTAAGAGAGTCAATTTTACCCCTTATTACCACTTTGCCGGGGCGCATTTTGCTAATAGAGGTAGCCTGCTGATAATCATCGTAATCTCTAGGTAAATTATAAAAAAAATCCCGCACGGTCTTAATCCCTGCTTTTTTCAAAGTTTCTGCAGTTTTTGGTCCAATCCCCTTTATTTCCTCCACGCTTGCGAACAAATCCATACCCCCATTATAACACACCCTAGCTAATCCTACCGCTATGCTCCGCTCTCCACTTGGCAATTTCACCATGATTACCAGAGAGCAAAACATCTGGCACCTTCATGCCACGAAAATCATAAGGTTTGGTATATTGAGGATATTCCAAATTATCCCCATCTGAAAATGATTCAATTTCTGCCGACTGTTCACCACCTAGCACCCCAGGAATTAGTCGTACTACCGAGTCGATAATGATTAGCGCCGGCAATTCACCCCCAGTTAATACATATTTGCCCATAGAAACCTTATAATCTACAATAGATAAAATTCGTTCATCGTATCCTTCGTAGTGTGGACATAAGATGATGTAGTGTCGGGCGGGGGTGACTGAAATCTGTAGAGTCCCCGCCAGTTCCTTTGCCATCTCTTGATTCCATATCTCTCCTACAGGGGTGGGTAGGATCACTTTCGCATCGGGCGAACCAGCTTTTACAGACTCAACTGCCGCAAACACCGGCTCACACCGAAGCAACATTCCATCCCCACCACCATAAGGCGTATCATCTACGGACTTATGTGGCCCCAACCCAAAATCTCGCAAGTTTACTAATTCAAACTCCGCCAAGCCCTTTTCGCGAGCTTTCCACATCATAGAACACGATAAATACGGCTCCAAAGCCTCTGGAAACAAAGTAATAACAGTAAACTTAATCATAAAAATATTATAACCTGAATAAGGGTAAGTTTCAATTGTAGTTAAAAAGAGGAGTGCAGGTCTTCACTCCTCTTCCGCGCTGATGCGCGCCCACCCTTGGGGCACATTGGTTTGTTTTAATCCGCTGTTTGTTTTTATCAATGTAGTCTCCACACTCCACTAATATGTCAGTGGAACCCCTGTGAAGCGTACCAG
>JAFQXY010000032.1 GCA_017406745.1 Candidatus Saccharimonadota bacterium
GCAGTACTACTAGCACCAGAACTCAAGGCCAGAGAGGTAGTAGCCTGGGTACTGGTACCAGTAGTTGCCTTTGTGTTTAACTCATCCTTGTATAGTGGAATACATATAGCAAGGATGAGCAGAACAAGAAGACATGAGCTGGTTAAGCCTGCTGTGGTTATTCTGCGATTATTCTTAATGTAGTTAGTAAAACCAAATCTACTTAAGCGTTTGTTTAGGTTTTGCTTTGCTTTAGTGGTTTTAGCTACTACTGTTGGTTTGATTTGGCTAATGGTACTACAAATAACTTTAGTTTTGACATTAGCACTTTTAGTTTTAATTATGTTCTTGATTTGTTGTATGACCTGCATGGGTTTGCTCCTCTCGGTTTATTAATATTTATTTCCGCAGAGTCATCTTTTTACAAAAATGGCACCGCGAGGGTGCAATTACCAACAGTTGTGCCGAATATAGATACTCTACGCAACCACAGGCTCCTCGTGGTGCCATGTTTAGTTACGTAGAATATATTTAAAAATATTCGGCGTTATTTTATAAAACTGTTAGTAATTGCATTATCATTATAGCATGCAAAAACACTTTTGTGCGGTACAAAATTGAAAAAAATCAAAAATCATAAAAGTTTTCCACAAGTTGTATCTGGTGAAGTGTATTTTACCGGTAGAAATTATATAAATGTAGTAAGTTTATGTTTTAAATTACTTAGATGTCTAAAGGATTATGAATTATATAATGCGGGGCGCTTTTAATTTTGGGCGATTGGTGGTATAATAGTGATATGGGGTATTAGCTCAGTTGATAGAGCGCTGCATTCGCATTGCAGAGGTCGCGGGTTTAAGTCCCGCATACTCCACCATGATATTTACAAACTAGGTACAGGGAACTTGAGGGCGAGGTCGCGAACCTCTTTTTTGATGGTTTCGAGCTCGGCAGAGTAATTGTCTAATATGTCTTCTGGGTGCCGAGGAGCAGAAGTGGCTTTGTGAGAGGTGGGGGTTGGATAAGTATTGGGCTGGGCGGTAGAATCGATACTGGCTACGGCATCTGCGCAGATGTCGGCGACCTTTTTCATCCAGAGGGCAAGAGTTTTCATGTCTTTGACGCCTAAGCCACGTGTGGTGATGGCTGGGGTGCCAAGCCGGACGCCAGAGGGGCGGAAAGCTGGGCCTTTATCATGCGGTAATGAATTGGCGTTTAGGGTGAGCCCTACCATATCTAGGGCTTTTTCGTAGACTTTGCCATCAAAACCAAAACTAGATTTTACATCTATTAAAATTAGATGGTTATCTGTACCGCCACCCTGTAGAACAAACCCAAGATTTTGCAGTTCGGTGGCAAGAGTTTTGGCGTTTTTGACGATGTTTTCGGCATATTTTTTGAACTCTGGCTGTAAATCTTCACCAAAAGCAACGGCTTTGGCGGAGATGACGTGGTCTAGAGGCCCGCCTTGGGTGCCTGGGAAAACGGCGCGATCTATTAAAATAGGGATGTTGGCTAAGGTTTTTTCTGGTTTTTTGAGAGGGGAGGCAACGTTGCCATTAGAGAGGATTAGCCCGCCACGAGGGCCACGGAGGGTCTTGTGGGTGGTGGTGGTCATGACGTTGAAGCCAAAATCTAGAGGATTTGGGTGAACGCCACCAGCGATAAGGCCAGCTACGTGGGCCATATCTGCCATTAGTAGTACTTCGTGGCCGGATTTGGCAGAGACTTGGTCGCGGATTTTGGCGATGCGGGCAAAATCGGGGATTTTCATGAAGGCGGAGTAGCCGACTAAGATGAGTTTGGGCTGGTGTTCTAGGGCCAGACGTTCCATTTCTTCGTAATCTATATCGCCATCTTCTGTAACGCCGTAGCCGACGAAATTATAAATGTGAGCAGAGAGGGTAACTGGTGCGCCGTGGGTGAGATGCCCGCCAGCAGGGAGAGCCATGCCTAGTACAGTGTCGCCTGGGGAGAGCCAAGCAAAATAAACGGCGTTATTGGCTTGGGCGCCAGAGTGGGGCTGGACGTTAGCGTGGTTGGCATGAAAAAGGCGACAGGCGCGATCTATACAGAGGCGTTCGATGCGGTCGACGTTGGCTTGACCACCATAATAGCGGTAATTGGGGAGGATTTTTTCGGCAATTTCGGACTCGCTCCATTCTGTAAAGTCTGGGTCGTCTGCACGGCCACAGCCAATACCGTTAAAATATGGGTAGCCTTCGGAATATTTATTGGTTAGGATAGACCCCATAGCCTTTAAAACGGCTGGGGATACGTAGTTTTCACTAGGGATTAATTCTAGGCCTTCGCTTTGGCGCTTGTATTCATTGTCTATTAAATCAAATATTAAATCTTGCATTTTTACTCCTTTACTTTATTTTGGTATATTTTACAATCTGGTATGTTAGATCATCTTCCTTTCCTTTCTTGATGATTTTACGAGTATAATCTGCAGGATTAAAATCTGGGAAAAAGGAGTCGGCGTGGGGAGCGGAGGCATCTATCTCTGTAAGATAGAGGTGGGTGGCGTAGGGTAGAGCTTCGTGATAGATCATGCCACCACCGATGACAAAAATCTCTGGGGCATCTGTAGAACGGTTGCTTTCTAAAAATTGCTGGAGCTCGCGGACTGGCTCTACGCCATCTGGCAGGGTTTCGGGGTGGCGGGTAACAACATAGTTGGTACGCCCCGGCAAAGGTTTGCCGATGCTTTCAAAGGTTTTGCGCCCCATAAGGATAGGATGTCCCATGGTGGTGTCTTTAAAAAACTTCATATCTTCTTTAATATGAAAAATTAGATTGTTATTTGAACCTAGTTCGTGATTCTGCCCGATGGCTGAGATTAAACTGATACTCATCTCTGTACTCCTTGACTTTTTAACGTAAGTGTGATATAATGTAGTTATAGGTTGAGTTATTCTGTAATCGGCATCTTGATGGTGCCGAGATTTTCGTAATTTTCTAGTTTGATGTCTTTTAACTCGCGGGAGCTGTCAAAAGCATGGAAATTGGTAATATTTGGGTTGAGCCAAAGTGTGGGGGTGGGGGGTAATGTGCCGTTTTTGATAGCGGAGTCGTAGCGGGCGATGTGTTCACGGATGCCGTCTACTTGATTTTCGTAGATGTGGGCGTCGTTGGTGATAAAGGTGAATTGTCCTGGTTTGGCGCCGATACATTGGGCAACTATGTAACAAAAGACGGCGTATTGGGATATGTTGAACGGTAGCCCCAGAGGTACATCTGTGGAGCGAGAAGTAACAAGGAGGTTGAGTTTGCCGTCGATAAGATTCCACTGGGAGCTCCAGACACAGCTAGGGAGAGCGGCGGTAGGGAGCCACTCGTTTTGCCAGAGAGATAACACCATACGGCGATTGCCTGGGGTTTGCTGGAGGGTTTCGATGAGGTTGTCTACTAGGTGGTAGCGATTGACTATCCAGCCATAGGCGGTGCCAATGGTGTGGGCAAAATCAGTGGCGGGCTCTTCTGGGTGAGTGTCTTTAAAAATTTGATTGATATTGCGCCCCATATAGGTGCCGTCTTCGGCGATTTCCCATTCGTTCCAGATTTTGATACCGCGGTCTTGAAGCCAGCGGACATCGTTACTAGCTTGCTGATAAATCCAAAGCATTTCTAGAGTGGAAGTTTTGAAAGCGACTTTTTTGGAGGTGAGGATAGGGAATTCCTCGGAGAGGTCGAACTGGAGGATTTGGTGGGGCAAACGGATGGTTTGGGAAGCTTGCCGGCCTTGAGCTAAGTGGTCTGGGATGGCGAAACTAGCGATGGTACCGCGAGAGTCAGTTTTTTTATAATTGGTGATTTTTTCGCCGTGATCTAAAATGCGCCGGCATAAATTGATGTATTGATCGTCGAATTTGCTCATTTACCTCCTTTTAATTTAGTATAGCATAAAAAATAAAAAAATGCCTCGATTCTACTGAATCGAGGCAAAAATAGGGGGTGGAATGCTGGGGTGCGTGAAGTGAACGGGGCTTTGCTTTGTGGGCGAGAAGCGTGTGATGGGGCGACAATGTTATTCTTGATCTGCCTTTTGGTAGTCTGCTTCGCGCCATTCATACCAATGGTTGTGAACCCAGAGGGTAGTAATAACGATGAGCGCGGTGATATAGCCAATGTCATCGTAGCTTACGAGGTTGCGCATTTTGAAGTAATCGATAGACCACATCTCGCTGGCGTGACAGACACCGCGGATGATTTTGTTAGTAGTGGTGGCTTCGGTTTGATCGCAAAGAGACATTTCTTCTTTGTCACGATTAGAAGCACGGCGTTCACGAAGTTTCATGACTGGTGGAGTGCCGTTATCATCGTAGCAGAGAGTCATGAGGATGGCACAAGCTTTGTCGCTAACGTAGAGGAGCCTGCCGATGGGGGAACTTTTGGATTCCATTTCGCCTAGCAGGCGGTTGACGCTAGCGTCAAAATCGGACTCGCGCGGGGGACTAAGGCTTGCGATAAAGCGGAGCCGAATGCGTTCGTAGGCGAGCTTCTTTTCTTCGTCGCGGTCACCGTTGTCGATGATGTCGCCGGTTTTGTTTTCGGCTAGATCGTGACGACGGATAGCTTCGCTGATTTCGCGGTGAGTGTGGCCATCGATTGTGAGCTGGTCGTAATAAGAGCCATAGAGAAAGCTTAAAGCTCTATCAACGACTGCGCCCAAAAGATTGGTATGCGCACTGACGGATTCGTAGGCTTGCTTGTCGCTAGTAAGGCCGTAGCGGTCGTGATAGCCACGTAGTATCAACCCGTTTTGGGCGATTTCTTTGATTTGATATGCTGTATAAAAGATTTCTCTGCCATCTGGGATATGCCAAGCTTTTTTGGCCAAGACTGCCTCTTGCTCCATAATGCGTTGGTATTCTTCTAGGATTTCTTCGCTACTAAATACCGTAGGGACCATTTTTTCACCTCCTATGTGATAATGTGCGCCCCCTTAAAAAATGATTATAACACATTTTTCTAGAATAGAGAAAAAATATATGCAATAATATTGACTTTCTGGCTAAAGTATGATATAATTAAGACATAACCTTTTTGTAGAGTTATTGGGAGAAAATATGAAAAAATATATCATAATGGCTTTGGTTTCTAGTTTTATGGGGATAATGTCTAACCCAGAGGTGTTGACCGCTTCTGATAGGGTGGCGCTTAATGGTTTATCCAGTGCTGGAATAGTAGAAACAATAGAGGTAGCTACTGGTGCTAATGCTGATGTTGATGCTGGGGCGCTAGTGGCAGATGGTAATACTGGTGTTTCTGGTGGTTTTGTTTCTGCGAATACGGTGAGTGGAGTAATGTATAATTCTAATACTTCTGGTGACGTGGTGGGTAATGTTTCGTATGCGCCGGTAACCTATGTGCCAGCGAATAATATTCAAATTGCTGGACATACTATAGAGGTAGTAGTGGGTGGCAGTGGCGATTCTGGTAGCCATGTAAATATGAACGGTAGATTACTAGCTGGACATAACTCTGTGGGGGTCTTTGGGGGATTAAGTGGTGTGGGTGTGGGTACTACTTTTAGTGTAACTGTGGGTGGCGTAACTACTAATTACAGAGTATCCAATAAAGTGACTTACACTAAAGATGATTTGAACAAACAGGTAAGCTATGTGTGTGGTTATGGTACTAGGATTTGTAATGGTAATTTGATGAGCCAATTAAAAGATCCTACTGATACCGAAATGAGGCATAGTTTGGTATTGATGACCTGTGCTGGCACTATGTTGGGCGGTGGTGATGCGACGCATCGGTTAGTATTGTTTGCTGATGCTATTTAGCAATGAATTACGAAATGTGGCCCCAATTAGTCTACTTGGATAGGTGCATTACCAGATAAATCATAATCACTCATGGCTACGCTTTTGATGGCGGGGTCTTCATAAGTGTTGTAATAATAAGTTTGAGTGGCGGAAGAGTACCCACCGGTGTAGATGGTGAGTTCACTTTTGCCGTCACCCATTTGGGCGGCGCCGTCTATCATGGCTACACCAGTAAGGGTGTGGAATAACCTTGAAACATTGTCTGCTTCGGTGGATTTGGTGGGGTAATGAGTATTAAGATAAGCTACTCTGACAAAACGTGATGGTGAATAATAATCACCTGGTATACCGCGCATGAGAGAACCAGAGCCAAAAGCGGTGAGCTTGGCTTTGCTCCAGCTGATTTCTTTGGGCATTTGCGGGAAGAGATTCATGTAATTGCGGAGGTTTTCTTGGTGCCAACCGTAGCCCGGTTGGTTGGTGAGAACGTCAACATCATTGTGGAAGATCTCCATACCTTTGCTGGTGTATTCTACTACTATAGAACGCTTGGCGTCGCCAATGATAAAGTGGAGTTCAGATACTGGGAATTGATCGTTGATGGGTTTGGCAACGATGACGGTATTTTTAAGGGCGGACTCTACTTCGTCTACGGTGGAGAAGCTCATGGTGACCCAGAGGGGGAATTCGTAAGCTGATACATTAGTTTTGCCCTCTATGGCGCTAGGGGAGTAACTTGCATAACCTGGGAAATTAAGCCCTGCGATGGCGAGGCCGGCTTCGTTAGCGCAGTCAAAATAGAGAGGGGTGTTTTCTACGACGATAGCCATGCCAATGAGGGCATATTTGGTTTGCAATTCCCCCAAAAAAGCGGAATTATATTTAAAACCGCGTGGGGTAATTACAACTTTTTGCCCGTAGGGGGTGGACCAATCTAGATTACGGCCAAAATACATATTGCCTTTGTCATCACTAAAGCGTACGCCTGTGCACATAAAATAAAATTCCTTTTTAAGCTTTAGTATTATTGTAGCACGGTATGGTGGTTAGCACAATGCTTTTCGGTTGCAATGAATTATGCTGTAAGGCTTCAACAATTAGAGACCCCCGCCATATGAAATGACGGGGGTTGCGGAGAATTAGCTTTTTCGCTTTCGCGTTCTCTGGTGGGTTGTTGTGATTGTGCGGGCGACTGTGGTCAGTCGATATTCAACAAACGGCGGATAAACGGGAGCTGGTCATCGATGATTTCGTAATCATCGATGTTGTCGGCGTTGATGAGTACCACTGCAGTGGTGTCAGCTTCATCAAAGATGATTGCCGGCACGGAATCCATGCGAACGATGAAGCGGTTTGTGTAGAAAAACGCCTTGTCGCCGTTGGCATACCGATGGCTGTGTGAATGAAACTCATCAGGTGTGAGGTCGCTGATAGTGAGAATCAGTCCAGTTTCTTCGTAGACTTTGCGGATAGCGCCATAACCGGCGCCTTCCTTGTTGTTTTTGAGAATACCGCCCCATAAACCAAGCTTGCCGTTATCAGCAGGGCGCATTTGCAACAAGATGCCCTCGGGGGTGATGATGGCGACTTCCGTGGAATCGAACCAGATTTCCATGTGAGGGTTCAGTCCATTTGCTTTTAGAATACTGCGGATTTCGGCGTGGGTCATGCCGGCAAAATGCCGTTCTCGGTTGTTGCGGTCGACACGATTGTGTTTTCGCGCCAACTCAATACCCTTTTTAATTCCCATACTAAAGTACACTCCTCTCAGAGATTTTTGACCTAACAATGCTATTAGCAGATTGCTAGATGCTGTTTTAATTGTAGCATAAAGACGGTGAGTTGTCAAAAGAGGTTGTCTTGCTACATAAAAAAGTGAGACAAACGTCTCATTTTTTGGTGGAGCGTATGAGATTCAAACTCATGACCTCTACTATGCCATAGTAGCGCTCTAATCAGCTGAGCTAACGCCCCATGATATTAATTTTCTATATTTATTTTAGCATGGTTTATGATAAAATGGAAGTATGAAAATATATGATTCTGCGTTTTTACCTCATTGGCGGGCGAGTTGGGTGATTGGTTTTTGATATTATTTAAAGCAGGAGATCATTATGAAGACGATTTTAACTGGGGTGAGGGCAAACTCTGTGCCTACGATTGGCAATTATCTAGGGGCGATGTTGCCAATGGTGCGACTGGCTAATCAATATTCTAAAGATTCGCATGTAAATATATTTGTGCCAGATTTGCATTCGATTATTTCTGAGGTAGACGGAGATTTAAAAGCTAATACTATACGGACTTTGAAGTATTATCTGGCTGGAGGGTTGGAAATAAATGAAAATGTGCATATTTACCGGCAAAGTAGAGTGCCGGCGCATAGTGAGCTGTGTTGGATATTAAATTGTGTGGCTACGATGGGGGAAATGTCGCGTATGACGCAATATAAGGATAAATCTGAAGGGCGTGAAAGTTGTAATGTGGGTATTTTTGATTACCCTGTACTAATGACGGCGGATATTTTATTATATGATGCAACTTATGTGCCACTAGGAGAGGATCAATTCCAACATATAGAGTTGGCGCGGAACTTGGCAACGCGCTTTAATCACAGATTTGGGGAGATATTTACGGTGCCAGCTAAAACTGCCGATCAAGTGAAGTTTATGGGCATGGATGGTGGCATAAGAATACGTGATTTATTAAATCCCGAAAAGAAAATGAGCAAATCCACCAAAGCTGAAAACTCTAAAATTATGCTAGATGATGAGCCGGCAAAAGCGGGCAAAAAGATTATGAGCGCTACTACGGATTCGCTGGGCAAAGTGAAATTTGATATGTTTAACCAACCTGGGGTGTCTAATTTGTTGCAGATTGAAGCTTTGGCAAATGATGTGCCTTTGCAAGATGTGATCGCGACTTGGGCCGGTGAAACGCGCTATGGCGATTTAAAACAAAAAGTGGCGTCTAGCGTGATGAGGCTACTAGAGGAGTTTCAAGCCCAGATGGCAAAGGTGAGCGATGAAATGGTTTATGGATTGTTGGAGTCTGGCGAAAAATATGCCAACGAAGTAGCAAATGCCAAATTATATGAAGTGCAAAAAGCTTTTAACCTAAGGTAGGTTGACAAAAAAGCATAAGTGTGATATAATGAGGGGATATTTTGGTGGTAAACAATAGGGGTGGGATAGTTTGGCGATATATGATATAATAGAGTTATGATTATTACTGGGAAAAAGTTTAGCAAGCCAGAGATGTCGCGCGTGATAAATGGTGATATCGTTTTGCCTAAGGATGAAAAGGCAGAGGAAAAAGTGCGGCTGGATATTTTGATGAAAGAAATCTACAAAAGCTATAATCGTTCAACTTTGCAAAAGTTTATAGAGAGTGGGTTTGTGTCTGTAGACGGTGAAATTGTAAAAAAGCCAAATCAGAGGTTTGCCAGAAACGTTCATTTAGAGCTAAAAGTGCCAGAGATTATGAAAAATGCCGATATAAAACCTAAAGTGATTTATGAAGATGAAAATGTATTGGTGGTGGATAAACCGGCTGGGTTACTGAGCGAGGCTAAGGGGGAATACTGCCCAGAGCGGACTTTGGCAGATTTCGGGCTGATAGCACATAGATTAGATAGGGATACTTCTGGGGTGATGATTTTGGCGAAAAATGAAGCAGTGCAGAAGTTTTTAAAAAAACAATTTCAGGATAGGAAGGTACACAAAACTTATTATGCCGTGGTGACTGGTAGGCCAAAATTGGATGAAGCGCGAATAGATTTGCCACTGTTACGCGATAAGAAACGTCCAACGACTTTTAGGGTGGATCCAAATGGCAAGGAGTCAGAAACTTTTTATAAGGTCTTGAAAAGTGATGGTGCGCGATCTTTGGTAGAGCTAAAGCCTACTACTGGGCGGACGCATCAACTAAGAGTTCATATGAAATATTTAGGTCATCCGATTTTAGGTGATCCGGTATATGGAGATGCTGGAGTAGATAGGTTGTATTTGCATGCTGGGCAACTAGAGATTACTTTGCCTGGTGGGGAGCGCCGAGTGTTTGAGGTGCCAATGCCAAAGATTTTTGAGGATATGATAGTTAGCAATAGAGAAAACAGTGCCATTAATGCAGGTGGTGATAGTGTTGATGTGGGCGGTGATAGTGCTGATGTGGGAGTAGCCTAGTGTTTTTTGATTCTATTCAAGAAATCGAGGGGATTGCTGGTAGGATTGGTTGTGGGGTATTTGTGTTGCCAGATGATGCGGTGGCGAAATTTGAACTAAAAAATGCCTTGATTTTGCAACCAGAAAGTAAGAGTATTATAACAGTAGAACAAGTGCGTGAGATAATTGAACGATTATCTGTGCGTCAAGTGCGAGATCAATATGTAATTATCCGGCCGGCAGATTTGATGGGGGAAGAAGCAGAGAACGCTTTTTTAAAAAATCTGGAAGAGCCTCAAGACAGGGTGCATTTTGTGCTTTTAACGGCGCAACCATCTAAAATGTTGCCTACGGTGCTGAGCCGGTCTGCGATTTATTTTTTGCGTGGTGATGCTGGTGCGCTAGTAGATGGAGATGTGGTGGCGGACGCTAAAATTAAAGATTTGGCAAAACGATTGATTGTGGCGCGTGGAACAGATTTGCCGGCATTGGCAGAAGAAATAACCAAGAAAAAAGATGGAGTACGTGCTTATGCTATGCGAATATTGGCGGTGGCGATAGAAATGCTTTATAAATCTTATTTTAAAACTGGCAAAATAGCTTTTGTGCAAAAAATACCAAAGTTTTTGAGTGCGTATGAGGCGATAGAAAAAAATGGTCACGTAAAATTGCATTTAGTGGCTGATTTGTGTTAAAATGGTTATATGTTAGCGGTTTTCGTTATATTGGTTTTTACGGTGTATTTGGTTTTTTTCTTTCCTGTAGAGGCGAAAGTTAAGGAAAAAGAGGAGGAAAAGTCTCCTAAATATACTGCACAAATGAAAAAATTGTGGCAAATTGCGCAAACTTCCATGAAAGAGCACAAGCCCTCTAGAGCCGAAAAGGCATTGCTGACGATTTTGAAGTTTGATGAAAAAAATGCGGCCGCTTATAATAGACTTGGTATTTTGTACGCTAAGGGGCAGAAATATGATGAAGCGGTAGAGTGCTTTGAAATTGCACAGTCATTGGACAATAATCCGGCGTCTATTCATAATGCGGGGCTAATTTATTTGGAAATTGGCGAATACGAAAAAGCTAAAATGGCGTTTTTGCAGGCTATTCAGTTGGAGGGCGATGTGCCGGCGCGTTTTATGGCTTTGGCTAAGGCGGAAGAAAAATTGGGCAGTCCAAAAAGGGCTGTGGAGGCTTTGGAGAACGCTTATGAGTTGGATCCTAATGTGGCGACTTTGCGTCAGATTCTGGCAATCTATGAATCTACCGGCGATGCAGAGGCTTCTGCTGTTACTGCGGCGCGGATTGAGGAGCAGATTGCGCGAAATAATCGTGCAAAACAACGCAAGGCGGTACGTGCCGCTAAAGTAGCAATAACACGCAAAAGCCAAAAGGCTACGGCCATTAAAAAACCCGTATCAAAGGGTAAGGCTGCGGTGACAAAAGTTTCTGCCACTAGATTTAAGAAAAATGTGTAAAATAGTTACGAATTACGTTTTTTAATTGTGTATTTTTAGGAAAGTGTGCTATAATGAGTGTAGTATCGCAAGGATGTATGCGGTATGTTAGTTATGATGATGTGCTGGAATCGTCTAGTGGCAATGACAAGAGACTGTAAATCTCTCGGCTTCGGCCTTCGTAGGTTCGAGTCCTACTTCCAGCACCATTTCCTACGGAAATGCATAAAAAGCAGGACGTCGGTCTCACTTCGTTTGGGGCGAGTCCTACTTCCAGCACCATTTCCTGCTCAGTTGCCGCGATAGCTCAGTTGGTAGTAGCGCATCCATGGTAAGGATGAGGTCACGAGTTCAAGTCTCGTTCGCGGCTCCATAAAAAACCCGAAGCAAGTTTGCTCCGGATTTTTTGATTATGATTTAGTAATTTTCGGCTTTGATCTCGAAGAAGCTTTGGCTGTGACCGCAGACTGGGCATGTGTCCGGGGCTTTTTTACCAACTACCACATGACCACATTCGCGACAAACCCAAATCATGTCTTTATCGCGAGAAAATACAAGGCCATCTTTGACATTTTCTAATAATTTGAGATAACGAGCTTCGTGATGTTTCTCGATGGTGCCGACCAACTCAAATTTTTTTGCGATTTCTTCAAAACCCTCCTCGCGAGCGGTTTTGGCAAAGTTTACATACATATCATTCCACTCGTAATTTTCGCCATCGGCTGCGAGTTGAAGATTGATCGCGGTATCATCGATAGACCCGCCACGCAAAATCTTGTACCAAATTTCGGCATGCTCTTTTTCGTTGGCTGCGGTTTCGGCAAAAATAGCAGAAATTTGCTCGTAACCGTCTTTGCGAGCTTTGGAAGCATAAAATGTATATTTGGTGACAGCTTCGCTTTCGCCAGCAAAAGCTTTTTTGAGATTTTCTTCGGTTTTGGTACCTTTTAGATTTTTAATATCCATAAAAATAACTCCTTTTTATAATTATAACGCAATTATAAAAAATGTAGAATAATTATAATGAATTATGAAATAAGATTTTGATTAGTTTTCTTCGCAAATGCAATTATTTTGTTGAGCTAGATTTAACTCATTTTTGAGTTGCTGAATATTTAAAGTGAAAGCTACGGTAATACCAATAATTATAGCAATAAGTGCTACTACTAGCATAGTAAGAAAACGCTGGGCATCGCCTTGGCAAAGTTTGCCAACTTTTACATCTTTTTTATTGCTTTTGTTTTTTGATTTCGCAGATTTATTTGCCATATTAATTCTCCTTATGCTTATTATAGCATAAATGTAGGTTTTGTTTCATAATTCATTACACCTAAATGATGCCAAAAAAATACAAGCACAAGTGCTTGATTCTGTTTTTACTCATGGAGCCGCCCACGAAGTACCGGCGGAATTTTTCTGAAAGAAATGGAGCCGACTATACTTCGTATAGCCTGCTCCACTCGAAAAACAAAATACAAGCGCAAGCGCTTGATTCTGTTTTTACTCATGGAGCCGACTATCAGACTTGAACTGATGACCTATCGCTTACAAGGCGATTGCTCTACCAACTGAGCTAAGTCGGCACCCATGCCGTAGTATCATCACGTATGACCTATCGGCATGAAGTAATTATATCACACATTTTTAAAATGTGCTATAATAAATAAATATGGAGCCAACATTTTTTCAAAAACATCCACTTACTAAAGATATTTTGAGTTTGGTGATTTTTGTGGTGGTGATTGTGCTAGGTACACTATTTTTGAATACTTATATATACCGTTCTTATAATGTAGTGGGGCATAGCATGGAAAACACTTTGCAAAATGATGATAGGGTGATCGTTAATCGTGCGGCGGTGTCGTGGGCACATTTTTGGGGGCAAGAATACATACCAGAGCGGGGGCAAATTATTGTGTTTGTAAATGAAGACGAAAAAGCTGTATTGCAGTATAGGCAAGAGGGGGTGGAAAACCCCATGACTTGTAATGTGCCAGATAATGTCAGTGATCAATATATTATAAAAAGAGTAATTGCTTTCCCTGGAGAACGCGTGGTAGTAAAAGATGGCACGATGACTATCTATAATGATGAACATCCAGATGGGTTTGTGTATGATGAGCTTTGGCGAGTATCAGAAAGTGATGGTCCAAAAGCTTACACTTCTGGTGATGTGGATACGGTTGTGCCAAATGGAGAATTATTTGTGTCTGGCGATAATCGTGAGGGCTCTAATTCTGGTGATTCGCGCAACGGGCTTGGTACTATACCGTATTGCCGGATTATTGGGCCAGTAGTGATGCGTTTGTTCCCACTTGACGCAATGCGGACATTCTAAAAATATATTTTTGTGTTATAATTTACTTATGGATATTATATTAGGTGTGATGGGGGCAGTAATAATTATTTTATTAGTAGTGCTGATTTTTAAAAAGCCGGCACAGCCAGAAGTTAGTGCAAATTTCAAGGCAATGGAGGAACGTTTGATTCGTGTGGAAAGCGAAGTTGGCAAAATAAATCCAGAAATAGATCGTAACTTTCGCGAAAACCGCAAGGAAATTGCTGATAATTTGGGGCGGATGCAGGATAGTAACACAAAAACATTAAATGCTCTGCAAACTAGTAACGAAAAAAAGCTAGAAGAAATGCGTGAGACAGTGGATGAAAAATTAAAAGCTTCGGTAGAAAAAAGATTTAGTGAAAGTTTTAAGTCTATTTCTAATCAGTTGACACAAGTTTATCAAGGTTTAGGAGAAATGAAAACTTTAGCTACTGGCGTGGGTGATCTAAAAAAGGTGATGGAGGGGGTGAAAACGCGAGGAATTTACGGAGAAGTACAGCTAGGCGCAATTATTGAAGATATTTTAAATAAATCGCAATACGAGGAAAACATTATAACTAAAAAAGGTAGTGCAGATAGGGTGGAGTTTGCAATAAAAATGCCCGGAAAAGATGGGGAAAATGCTATATATTTGCCGATTGACTCAAAGTTTCCGGTGGAAAATTATTCACGTTTGATTACGGCATATGAAAATGGCAGTAAAGCAGAGATTGAAAAATACTCCAAAGCGTTGGCTACTGATGTAAAAGAGCAGGCGAAAAAGATTTCGGCTAAGTATCTTGACCCGCCTATGACTACAGACTTTGGAATTATGTTTGTACCCACAGAATCATTGTATGCAGAAATCTTGCGTGTGCCTGGACTTAGTGATGAAATACGCCAGAAGTTCCACGTGTCAATCACTAGTCCGTCTACTTTGCCGGTGGCACTAAATAGTTTGCTGATGGGATTTAGGACGGTGGCCATAGAAAAACGTTCGGCGGAGGTTTGGCAGGTGCTGGGTGCGGTAAAAACACAGTTTGGTAAATTTGGCGATTTGCTTGATGGTGTGCAGAAAAAATTACAAGAATCTGCAAACAAGATTGAGTCTGCTAAGACTACTTCGCGCCAAATTGAAAGAAAACTAAAATCTGTAGAGGAATTACCAGAGCCAGAATCTGTAAAAATGATTGGCGAGATAGAAACTTAAATGTATTTGTCGCGATTTTTAAGTTTAAATTAATACTTTTGGTATAATATAATATATATGGCAGATTATGTATTGGCAAGAAAATCTAGAAACATAGCATCGCAAGCGGTGCACGTGTTTTTGAATATATTATTAGGGTTGATGTCTGTGCTAGTGACGGTGTTTTCGGCTTCGCCAGTGCTGGGTATTGTTTTGGTGCTAATATCTAAGTGGCGGATGTTTGCGGTGCGCCGGCGCTATCTGTGGTTAAATATTAAATCTAATTTGGTGGATTTGATTGTGGGATTATCAGTAGTACTACTTTCTTATTATGCGGGTAGTTCATTGATGCCAGTACATTTTCTTTTGATGGGGATATATATTATATGGTTATTAGTGATTAAGCCAATGTCTCATGAGAATGCTACTTTGGTGCAATCTTTGATTGCGGTGTTTTTAGGGATTTCTGCCACCACGATAATGACCGCTTCTAGCGATGCGATATGGGCTACGGTATTGGCTTTTTTGGTGGGCTATGCGGCGTCTCGGCATGTGTTAGCGCAAACTAATAGCAAAGATTATACTCTTACTACTCTGGTTTGTGGCTTGGTGTTTGCAGAGGTGGCGTGGTTGTGTCATGCGTGGGCGATAGTTTATACTTTTGGCAGTACAGGCATTAGGGTGCCTCAAGTGGCAATTTTGCTTACTATTTTTGCTTTTGTTTATAATTATGCAAGACAAGCAATGGTGCGGTATCAAGAAGATTTTAGGTTTAAGCATATTTTGGGGCCAGTGGTGTTTGGGGTGGTGCTGGCTGGTATAATTGTGATTTGGTTTAGTAATCCAATATTTAATATATAAAATATAGAAAGGAGGAAAATGAGTAAAAAAGATGAGAACAAAGAGGATAAAAAAGGGGAGATTGCAGAGGAGGCGATAGTGGTAGAGATTAGCGATACGAAAGGCGAGCTTGGTAAGCAAGGCGACGAGTACAAAAAAAGTGAAAATACCGACACAGACAAAAAATGTAATAGTGAAAAACATGGGTGCGGGCATAATAAAGTTACAATTGTGCTGGCGGTGTTGGCGCTTGTATTTGGTATAGCCGGCTGTGCTGGTACAGGGGTGTTTGCTTATTTATATTATCAAAATTCTAGCACTACGCTTACTTATTTTAGTAGCGGGGTGGATGGTAATTCGGCAAATTTTGTGGAGGGGTCTATTGCAGATGTGGCAGATAAAGTATCTGCTAGTGTAGTGTCTATTACTACTTCTACCAAGGCGACTAGTTATTTTGGACAAAGTTATACTTCTTCGGCAGCGGGGACTGGTATGATTGTGTCATCTGATGGCTACGTGCTAACTAATAAACACGTAATAGAGGGTGCCACCAAAATAAATGTAGTTTTGGCGGATGGTACTACTTTTGAAGATGTAAAAGTGGCGGCGGTGGATCCGTTGAACGATGTGGCGTTTTTGAAAGTTAGTGGTGCAAGCGATTTAACTCCTGCTACTCTGGGTGATTCTAAAACTATATCTGTGGGACAACAAGTAATTGCTATTGGTAATGCTTTGGGGCAATATCAAAATACTGTAACTTCGGGGATTGTGTCTGGCACAAATCGGTCTTTGACGGCTACAGATAGTACTGGGTCTATGTCTGAGGAACTTTCAGATATGATTCAAACAGATGCAGCGATTAACTCTGGTAATTCTGGTGGGCCACTAGTAAATGCAGTGGGGGAAGTGATTGGAATCAATACCGCGACTTCTTCTTCGGCAGAAAACATGGGATTTGCGATACCGATATCTTCTGTAAAAGGTATGTTGACCCAGCTTACCAGCAGTGGCAAAGCTTCACGCGCATATTTGGGCGTGTATGGCATGGAAATTACAGCTGAATCGGCAAAAGCCTATAATTTGCCAGTAAGTGCTGGAGCGTATTTATATAGTTCTTCGTCTTATACTTCTATAGTAAAAGATAGTCCAGCGTCTAAAGCAGGGCTAAAAGATAAAGATATCATTACTGAGGTAAATGGAGTGAAAATTGGTGAGGCTGGGTCATTGTCTTCACTGATTGGGGAGTATAAACCTGGCGATACGGTGGAATTAACCGTAATTCGTGAAGGGGAGGAGATGAAAATTAAAGTAACATTAGACGCATATAAGAACTAGTTGTTGTGGGAAAGAGTTAGGGCAAAACCGCGGATTTTTATAAGAGTGTAATTCGCGGTTTTTGCGTAGGTTATAATTGATTGGTGTTGGCAGGGGTCTGCTTCGAGAACTAGGTATTTGATTTGACGGGTGGCGGATTGGGTGATTAGCTGTTTGATGAGGGCTAGGCCGTTATCTTCTGCGTAGAGGGCTAGAGATGGCTCGTGAGATAGGGCTGATCTGTCTAGCCAATCCCAGTTTTTATCTACATAGGGGAGATTGGCTGTGATTAGGTCTGGAACAGGGGTTTGCTTGACATTTTCTAATAAGTGTGATATAATGGTAATTATAGAGGCGCCGTGGGTTTTGGCGTTTTTTTGTGCGATTTTGAGGGCGTTTTCTGAGATATCTGTGGCATAGATGGTGGCGCTGGGAAGTTCTTTTTTTAGGGTAATAGCAATACAACCAGAGCCGGTGCCGATATCTATAATGGTGGGGTTTGGTGGTAATTGACGTGGAGTGGGTTTGACTCCTGGTAGATAGGGTTTGCCGGCTAGAGTGAGTACGGCGTCTATGATTTGCTCAGTTTCGGGGCGGGGAATAAGCACATCTGGGGTGACAATAAAATCGCGTCCATAAAAATCTTGGTAGCCTTTTTGGTAGGCTAAGGGTAGGGTTGCAGACGATCTGTGCCGTGAGGGTGATGGCTGGGTTTTAAGCAAATGCTCTTTAGTTGATGACTGCTGGTGCGGTGATTTGTTATTCGGCAAGACTGCGTTCATGTTTTACTAATTCGTGAATTATATCGTCTATGTCGCCATCCATAACGGCGGGAATGTTGGAGCGTGAATAGTGGATACGGTGATCCGTGACGCGGTCTTGGGGGAAGTTGTAAGTACGGATTTTTTCGCTACGGTCGCCAGTGCCAATGAGAGATTTGCGAGCTTCGCTGGCGTGTTTCATTTCTTCTTCTTTTTTCTTTTCTAGAAGACGTGTGCGGAGAATATTCATGGCTTTGACGCGGTTTTGTTGCTGGGAGCGTTCGTCTTGCATGGCTACTACGATACCAGTGGGGAGGTGGGTAATACGAACGGCGGAATCGGTAGTGTTGACGCCTTGCCCGCCATGGCCACCAGAGCGGTAGATGTCTATGCGGAGGTCGTCGGGGTTGATTTCTAGGTCGGTTTCGGTGGCTTCGGGGAGGACGGCTATGGTAGCAGTGCTAGTGTGGATGCGGCCCTGTGATTCGGTAACCGGTACTCTTTGTACCCTATGTACGCCACCCTCAAACTTAAGCTGGCCGTAAGCATTGTCGCCAGATACTTTGAAAATTACTTCTTTCATGCCACCGGCTTCGTTTTCGTTTTTGCTAATTAGCTCGGCTTTTAGACCATGGGATTCGGCATATTTGAGATACATACGATAAAGTTCACCGGCAAAAAGGCTGGCTTCGTCGCCACCAGCGCCGGCGCGGATTTCGATAATGGCGGGTTTGTCGTCGGCGGGGTCTTTAGGGATTAGGAGTTCTTCTAGTTTTACTCTATCTTCGGCGAGTGAGGCCTTTAGGGTGGCTATGTCTTCTTTGGCGATTTCGCCAAGCTCTGGGTCGTTTAAGAGTGATTCGGCTTCTTCTAGGTTGGCGGTGTTTTGAGCGATTTTAGAGTTTAGATCGATAATTTCGCGGACAAGGGAAGCACGTTTGCTTTTAGTAGCAAAATCTGGATGAGTATAACTATCTGGCTTGGCGAGGAAATCCTCGATTTCTTGTAATTCGGCTTTAAAATTATCAATATTCATGATATAATTATAACACACTATTATATAATATTGTGTGGTTATGGATCCTTAGCTCAGTTGGCTAGAGCGTACGATTCACATTCGTAAGGTCACAGGTTCAAGCCCTGTAGGATCCACCAAACGGTTTATAAAACAATTTTTATCTATTCCGTAATCTATAAATGTCTGTTAAATCCCTTGCCAAAATAGAGGGCTATTTTTGTGTCATTTTTGCTACAAAAATTTCAAAAAAATGTAATTTATCTCTATTATTTCAGCGGTTAAATCCCTAAAATTTAGCTAAACATCGCTTTTCATTGCAAGATTTTTTATTCTATCCTTAATAGCCTTCTTTTCGCTATCAGACATCCCGCCGATAATCTTCTGGATAAAATCGTTCGAACTGGACGATTCCCCCAACGCCTCATTTACTATGCTTTCAAACTCTTCCATTAAACCGGGTAACTCTACACTGTACTCCTCTGGCGCCTTACCATGATTGGATTCATAGTAATCTCTTAAATCACTCATTGTCTGTTCTTGAATTTGCTTCATAGTTTCTTGGATTTTTTTCCAAGCTTCCATTTTTTCTTGGAATACATCACGTTTCTCTTGACTCACGGGTTTACCATATTCGCCCTGGCTAGCCATTATCTCCATAGTCTCTCGCCAATCTTCTGGTAATTCATCAGCGTGCTTGGCAAGCTCCACTTGTCCTCGTTCTGAGTCTGCCATTTCTAAAATATATTGTGCATAAACTCCGTATTTACTAATCGGATCTGGGTTATGAATTGGGTCTATAGGGATACTTTTTAGACCATCTGTTTCAAACATCAACCGGATTTTATCGTTAATTTGGTCAGTCAAAGACTGAACTCTAACCATTTTTCCATCTATTTCTACTTCAGTTGATTTATGCGAGTCGTCAACACTTTGAGTATCGATGTGGTCGCCAGTAGTTAGATTCGTCAGCACAAGATACCCTTCTTGCGGACGGATCCATTTCTCTTTTCCATTTTCGTCGAGTTCACGATCTAATTCGTAGCCAGCAGGTTGTTTAACTAAAAGCATGTCAAACGTAGCTTGCGGTACATAAATATCGGCATCGTTTTTGCCTACACCGAACATGGTCTTACTAGTATATACTTCATAGAGAATACGATTCGCGTTCCCGCCAAATATCATTGCACCAGGAATGACACGTGTCATCTCAGCGGAAGAATCTATTATCTCTCTGCGACGAGCTGGATCGATATCCGACAAATAATCCGGAGAGTCTTTGACTGTTTCACTTATTGAGCTATTCTGTTTGGCCGACTTATTACCTTGAAATGGCGGAAATTCTGACCAGCCATTATCATTTGGTAGTTGCGATGTATTTTCGCGCTCGTTTAACTGCTCCATACTTCAATTATATCATTCTAATCTTCTTTGCATTCTGTTAAAACCCAGTTAATTAAGCCCCACCAGTTTAGTTAGTTTTATTATAGGTTAAGTATATTTAGTTGGGGGCTCGGACCTTCGGTTCAAGCCCTGTAGGATCCACCATAAACATTTTATTTTAACCGTCACCAAAAAAGGTGATTTTTTTTAGGGCGGATGATGTATAATAAATATAGGAATAACGATGAAATTTAATTCGAAAATGAGTAAAACTAGGTTGCACGTTACATCTGCGATTTTGATATTAATTAGTGCTGGGATGTTGATTGCTTGCGGGATAGTTTTGTTGGGCGGTAGAGTCAAAAAAAGTGGCCAAAATCCAGATGTAGAACTCAGTGATGTACTAGATTGTCATTCTGATGAGGTAAGATATCCTTTTTTGGAAGAAAAAATAGATGAAATGTCACATAATACAGATGTGAATCTGGTTTTTGTCGACGGGGCGCCAGAGGTGGTGGGGCTTAATTATGAAGTAAAATATGTTAGTAGCCAGAGGGCAAATGAGGCGTTTCAAATGTTGACCCCAGAATTCAATATGACGATGGACGAAATGGGGCTAAACAAGGAGTTTATATCAAAGACGAAGCTTTCTAAAAACGATAATAGTGTAATTTTGAAAATATCTGTAAGAGGAGGAGACATAAAAAGGGATAATGCAGATTTTTTGTTGATAGATGATAGTCTGCTTAGGGACGGGGCATTGGTCAAGGAGAAGCTATTAGATAATTATGAAAAACTTGGCTTTGTGTGTAAAAAAAGAAATAATATTTAAAATAATATAAAAAATGTATTGATTTTTTGAAAATGTTTATGTATAATGGTTGTGTAGATTAATATAAAAGTTATTCGGGCTTTAAAGGAGGTCATAGATGAATAAAAGAGTTGTAGTGTGTGCGGTTGCAATGGTTTTTGCTGCGATACCAGCAGTAGGAGCTTTTGCTGATTTTACTGATACGCTAAATGTAACTATTAATGAAAGCTGTACGCTAACTCGTCAGGCTTATGCTTCTGGTGGCGTAACAAATAATACGTCGCACAAGAACGGTACTGGTGGTACATGGTCTACTACGGCAAATACTGATACCTTAAGTGCAACAATGACAAACGGTTCCACGCAGGCTAATTTGGGTTCTTCGCAATTTAAGGTGGTTTGCAATAGGCCCGGTGGTTACAAGGTAACAGTTGCGACGACATCACTTTCTACTTCTGGTGCTTCTCCTTTGTCGATTCCAAACAATACCACATATTCGGCTAGCGTATCTGGTTGGTCTCCAGTGTCTGGTAGCACAAAGTTGTCTAATGGTGGTACTGTCAATACCGTTACTTCGCCTACGGCTGGCACTACTTTTGAGGTATCTTATGGTGTAGGCATTTCTACATCTCAAGCCGCTGGTACTTATACTGGTACTGCTACGTACTCTTTGACTGGTCTTTAAAATTAATATTTCAAAAATCCCCTCTCGTGAGGGGATTTTTGTGCTAAAATGGTAGAATGAATTGGAATATAAAACGAAAATTAAAAGTTAACCGAATCCTAGTGCTAGTGTGGGGTCTGTTTTTTGGGTTGATGGCGATTATATTGACTATTTCTTTGCTTAGCCAAGAAAAGGTTACTACGGGTAGCAATACCGATGCGGTTTACGTGAAGTCACTTACTTGTAGCACGAGTGACTATCTATACCCATTTTTTACTCTTGACGAATCCAATAACAAGGAGTTGAAGATTATAACAATTTTTGAAAAAGATAAGTTAAAAACAATTTCTTTACAACAAATACTTTATTACGATAACGATGAATCAATTATAAGGGGAGAAACAGAAAACCATGTGGCTGTTGATTTGGCTTTTGCGGATGATGGGTTAGAATCTGGGTCTTTTGGTATGAATTTTGCGAGATTGCATGATGGTTTTAGATTTGGGTTATATGGTACAAGTGAGCAAGAGCAAACACTTTTAAAGAAATATTTTTTGCTGGATGATTTAAACGATCTTAGTCCTAATGAAATAAAGCAGAATTATGAAAAATTGATGATGAACTGTGTAGAACAGAATTGATAAAAATAATTTTTGATGCTAAAATTAAATATAATTAAACAGAGGAGGAAGATGAAAAAAACAAAAATTTTACTGGCAGTTTTGCTTGTGGCTGCTAGTTTTTTGACCGCTAGGTCTGTAAGTGCATTTGGTGATGTGAATATAACAGTATCTCCAATGCGCGAAAGTGTAGTATTGAACCCCGGTGATACTTACAGAAGTTCGTTTGTTGTGAGTAATCCTGGGTATAGTGAAGATGTGTTGTATTATCATACGGTAATAAAACCCTTTTATGTGAATGAAAACTATGATCCAGTTTTTGAAGGGGTGGGAGATAGCGGGCAGATTGCTGATTGGATTAAGATTACTTCGGGTGGAACTGGCGAACTATCACCAAATGAATCAGGCGCTGTAGAATTTATTATTGAAGTACCGGAGGATGCTCCTGCTGGAGGACAGTATGCCGTTATTAGCGCGGAGGTAGATTTAGAGCCGTCTGGAGAAGGCGCTATAAATATTGGTGAAGGCATGGGGATTAATCACGTAATATTGGCAGAAGTGACTGGTAATACGATTGTATCTGGTGATATCTTGGATGTGGGGATACCAAGCTTTTTATTGGGCGGCAATGTGGCGGCATATTCTACGATAGAAAATACCGGCAATGTGCACGGGATGGCTACGTATACAATGGAAGTTTCTAATTTGTTTTCTGGCGAGGTAATTTATAGCAATAAAGATGAGGAGGAGACGCGCTATGTTTTGCCAGACAGGACATTATATAATGAAACTTTTTGGCTTGAGACACCATCGGTAGGGATTTTTAATGTATCGTATACTGTGGAATTTCAGGGGTTAACAAGTGAAGTAAGTAGTATGGTAATTGTTTGTCCTTGGTGGTTGTTGTTTATCGTAGTGTTTGGCCTATTGATATTAATTATTAGAATTGTTACTTTGGTAATAATGCAAAAGAAACGAAAAGTCGTTGTTAATGCAGGTCACGAAGGCGATGTTTAGCCTTGGAAAGGGGATAATATATGCTGAGTCCAAAAGAGTATAAGTTGACGACAAAAATAGCAGATAGTTTGCAGGTGGAGAATATTATTTATGCAGAGTTTGCGGCGCCTGGGGCGATGGGGGCGTGTGGCACGGCGCGGGTTTACGCGCTGGATGGCAATGTAGTAAAACTTTATTTTATTGATGTGATGGGCAAAGGGGGTGAAGATGAAAATAATTTAGAGGCTTATGGTAGAATATATAGATTATTAAAAGATTGGGGTGATGCTGGTAAATTATTATATGTTTATGGTGGCTATGGTAATGACGCTTGGCGGGGCAATACGGTACAGTTCCAGCGAGATGATGACAATACTAGTTTTATTTACGAAAATGCTGATAAAGTGTGGCAAATACAGACATCTTGCACCGGTGTATATTTGCAGATAGCGCCAAAGTTTACCAAGCGTGAGATGTCAATAGCAAAAATTGAAAAGTTTTTTAAAAAACACGAGTCCAAAATGTCTCCCAAGGAAGCAATGTTTGCGCAGGTATATATTGAACAGTCCACCATAAAAGATAATGGCCGGATTTTTCAATTTACCGTAAGCGAGTATTGGGATGCAATGCGGTATTTGGAATATATTAACTTTGAATTGTTTAATTTGTCCAACCAAGAAATTTACGATGGAATACATGCAATAGAAAAATATCGTTTGCGCTATATGATAGACAGGGTAGGGTGGAATGGTTTAGATGCCAAAATAGTAGAAATGGTGCAGAATAAACGCCATGATGTCTTTACGGGATTAGCAGAGCTATTAAAAAAGCACCCAACTAGCGCTACATTATTTGACGATAAAATGGAAGATTTTTTCGTGCGAATAATAGAAGTACAATCTAACACAACAGAAACTAATGAAACAAAATCTCATAATATAGCTTCGGTATTTCGTTATCCTGTAAAGGCGATTTTTGATAAACAATCCCACCATAAGATTATTCAAGAAACTTTGGGGCTGTCGCCGGCAGAACTAAGTGCTAGGGCAGAGAGTTTGGAATATTATTTAGCAAATTATCTTTTTCACGAAGATATTTGGGCGCTTATGGATGTGCTACCAATGGCGTGTCATATTGTAGAGCGTTTGCCATTTAGTGATATCAACTGTACGAATACGGCGGATTTGTTTTGGCTGGCGGGTGAGATAATTGATAGGGCGTGGCGATATTTGGATGAGGCGCCAGAAAAGCAGAGAAAATATCGTGATTTGATTTATGAAACTTACTGGCCAAGGATTGGGAGTGTTTGGCCGATTATTCACTATGATGAGTTTGAATTTAAGGAAAAATCTGCCAGCCGGATGTTTGAAGACGCTTTAGGGTTTGTGATGTCGTTAGATGATATTACGGAACGCAACCCCAACATTAAAGAGTATCTAAAAAGTACTCATATTCCATCCGAAAAAGTAGATCGGCGGGCTTTTACAGATAAAATAAAATCACTTAGCCCAAGGGAGAGATTTGAGAAGATTTTGGCAGATTTGAGGGAGTGGGAGTGGCATACCTACCTTAGGTATCCAGAAAATAAAGAGGAGGCTAAAATCGTATTAGATGAGTTAATGCTGGCTGATGAAGATGCGCGCATAAAAGGCGTAGTGCGGATGGAAATGTTTGAGCAACTATTGCTAACGCCCAATACTATGGGGGTGGGTGAGTATATTTTGAGATATTTAAATGATAATTTTGAGCGGTGGCTGGAGGTAACACGTATAGATTGTGATACCGAGGATGAGGATTTGATAGTTGTGATGGGAAGCTATTATTCGGCTCTGGCGGGTGGTGTGACAGAAGAAAATGAGTTCCCGCCGATGAAACTCTTGCATAAAAAAATGCTAAAAATAGGGGTGGGTGCGGAACTTTGCGACGCGGTCGCTAAAGTAGCTAGAAAACGGCGCAGAATGATATTGTTTCAGAGATCCGCATTGGAAAAATTCTTTTAATTATAAGAGGTGGTATTGTAATTTTTACAATTTTAGCATAAAAGTCTTGAAATTCCATATTTAGTGGTGTATTATAGTAACAAGACGCTAAATGTAGGGTCATACAATATCAAAAAACAGAGAACAATATGGTGCGAGGCGAGCTTGGCGGGGGACGGGGGCTTGTGCGCTTAAGGAGGAAAGAAATGTTCAAAAAAATCGTAAAAAGAGATGGTAAAATAGTAAACTTTAACCCAGAAAAAATCGCAGATGCTATTGCAAAAGCAGGGCTATCTACTGGCGAGTTTAAGGCGGATAGGGCTAAGGCTTTAGCAGAAAAAGCCGTAAGGCGAGCTGAAGAAACGATCAAAGCGCGTACACCCAATGTGGAGCAGATTCAAGATATAGTAGAAGAAGTATTAATGGAATCTTCTTTTAAACGGACAGCTAGGGAATATATCCGCTATCGTCAAGAGCGCTCTAGGGTACGTGATGCCAAGTCCGATCTTATGATGATTTACCGAACAATTTCCCATGCGGATGCCAGCGAAGATTCCGACGTAAAACGTTCTAATGCTAATGTAGACGGTAACTCTGCGATGGGCAAGATGCTACAATTTGGTGCAGAGGGGTCTAAAGTGTTTACTAAAACTTTGCTACTAGAGCCAGAGGTGGCGTTTGCGCATGATAATGGTGATATCCATATTCACGATTTGGATTTTTATGCTACGGGTACACTTACTTGTTGTCAGAGTGACCCATTTGTACTATTTGAAAACGGCGGGTTTAACACTGGGCATGGGCATTTGCGTACTCCTACTTCTATTTCTTCCTATGGAGCTTTGGCAGCGATATTGTTGCAAGCCAACCAAAATGAGCAACACGGTGGGCAGTCTATTCCTAATTTTGACTATGCGATGGCGCCTGGAGTGAACAAATCTTTTCGTAAAGCTTTGAAACGTAATTTGGCTAAATACAATAAATTCACTGGCAAAAAGTTGAAATTAGAAGTAAAAGACGACTATGATTTTGGCGATGACGAAAAACTTTTGGCTGATAAATTCCCGCAAGAGGTGATTGACGCGTCAAATGAGGATGTAGAGCGCGAAACCTTGCAAGCGATGGAGGGCTTTGTACATAATTTGAACACAATGCACTCTAGAGCGGGGGCACAGGTACCGTTTACATCTATTAATTTTGGTACAGATACTACACCGGCAGGGCGGTTGGTGTCTAAATATTTGCTAGAGGCTACGGCAAATGGACTAGGCAAAGGCGAGACGCCAATTTTCCCGATTTCTATATTTAAGGTAAAAGAGGGCGTAAATTATAACCCAGAGGATCCTAACTACGATCTATTTAAGCGCTCTATGGAGGTATCTGCTAAGCGATTATTCCCAAATTTCTGTTTTATAGATGCGCCATATAATTTGAAGTATTATAAACCTGGGGATTATCGTACTGAGATTGCTACAATGGGTTGTAGGACGCGGGTGTTTGCCAGCGTATTTCCAGAGTCTGATGGTATAGTAACGGGGCGAGGTAATTTGTCCTTTACTACAATTAATTTGGTGAGAATTGGCATAAAACACGGTATTTGCTTAGGCGAACGCAAAGAGGCGGATTGGGAAGGCTTTTACCGTGAGTTAGACGAAAAGTTAGATTTAGTAAAAGATGAGCTACTGGCGCGATTTGAATTTCAAGCGAACCAGCATGTGCGCAATTTCCCGTTTTTGATGGGGCAGGGCAACTGGTTCGGGAGCGAAAAATTAGGTCCAAACGACACATTGCGTGACGTGATCAAACATGGTACGCTGTCTATTGGGTTTATTGGCTTGGCAGAGACTTTGGTAGCAATGGTGGGCAAGCATCACGGCGAGGACGAGGACGCTAGGGAATTGGGTCTAGATATCATTACTCACATGCGCGAGAAGTGTGATGCTTATTGCAAAAAGTACAAATTAAACTTTTCACTTTTGGCTACGCCAGCCGAGGGGATTGCGGGGCGGTTTACTAAAATTGATCGCAAGGAATTTGGGGTAATTCCTGGGGTGACAGATAGAGATTTTTACACTAATTCGTTCCATGTGCCGGTATATTATCCAATTTCAGCATTTGAGAAAATTGAGATAGAAGCCCCGTATCATGATTTATGTAATGCTGGGCATATTACATATATTGAGCTAGACGGCGACCCGTCGCACAATATTTCGGCATTTGAGGCGGTAATTCGTAAAATGCACGATGAGGGGATAGGATATGGATCCGTAAATCACCCTGTAGATCGCGACCCAATTTGTGGTTATTCTGGTATTATTACCGGTGATAGATGTCCAAATTGTGGCAGATTAGAGGGGAAAGTACCCTTTAAGAAACTCTGTAACTGTGCCAAGGGGGAATAATGAAACAAGCGCGTAGCAAAGTTCCGAAAAAACAGGGGTCAGAACAAGTTTCTGAGGTGGAGCGGATGTCTAATTTGGACAAAATGGCGATTCAGCGAATATTAGACGGTGTCAGCCGGCAGCCTAAGGATGGCTGGATACGTTTATCGGGGCCATTAGAGCATGACGACATTGTAAATGGCGAGGGCTTAAGAGCAGTGGTGTGGACACAAGGTTGCCCCAACCACTGCATAGGGTGCCAAAATCCAGAAACTTGGGATTTTGATAGTGGGTTTTTAGTGGAAACTGCCAAGATAAAAGAACGTCTAAGCGAATTTCGTGGACAGGCAGGGGTGACGTTTTGTGGTGGAGAGCCTTTTGTACAACCACGTGCCTGCCGAGAGATTGCCGAGTGGGCAAGAAAAGAGCTGGGCTGGAATGTGTGGAGTTTTTCAGGGTTTACCTACGAGCAAATCAAACAAGCTGGTGGTGAAGCTTGGGAGTTTTTAAGAACATTGGATGCATTGATTGATGGCCCTTTTATCTTGAGCCAGCGCGATATTTCTTTGAAGTTTAGGGGCTCTAAGAATCAAAGGCTATTGCATTTGGAGGCTGGAACTGGTACAATTCTAACTATAGAATAGTGGAGGAGGAGTTTTGGACGAAAATGCTTTTACCTTGATGCCGATGAGTCAGACGATGTCGCTTAAGGCGGGTAATACTTATGATGGTTATGTTACGATAGCAAACCCTATGGAGGCCACCAGTAATTTTGACTATGTTGCCAATGTTGCGCCGTATAGCGTGGTAGGCGAAGAATACTTAGCCGATTTGGCGACGCGTTCGGATGCCAATATGCTGGCGGATTGGATTACCATAGAAAACCCAACAGGCACCATAGAGCCAAATGGCACCGTAAAAGTACACTACACTATAAAAGTGCCAAAGGATGCACCGGCGGGCGGGCAATACGCTGCTATTACAGTGTATTCTAACCCAGGCTCAAGAGAGGATGGCGGTGTGGCAATTAATAATATTATCGAGATGGCAAGTGTGATTTATGGGCAAGTACAGGGTGAAATTGTACATGATGGTGAAGTGCTTAGTAATAATATTCCTGGGTTTATAACTAGTTTGCCATTAGTGACAGATATTACTTTTGTAAACAAGAGCAATGTACATGAGGTTGCTACTATTAAAATAGAAGTAAAAAATGCGCTTACTGGTGAAACTGTTTTTCCAAAAGACGATGAAAGCAATTTGTTTTCAGAGTTGACCATGCCAAACACTACGCGTCTACTGACTAGGGAAATTAGCCAACTGTCTGATTTGGGGGTGTATCAGGTGTCGCAGTCTGTAACTTATTTAGGAGAAAATTATGATAATACACAGACTGTGTTTGTTTGCCCGCTATGGTTTATGGGGTTGGTGGCGCTTACCATAGTGGCATTTGTGTTGACCATCGTAAAAATGGTAAAGCGTCATAGGCACCACAAAATATAAAGACAAAATCACGGATTTTGTCTTTATATCTCTCAGAGTATTTTATGTGGCAGATATCTAGTGATTATTCGGTGACACCGAGTTCAATACGCTTGAATTGGCGGACCACGATGTTTTCACCGGTTTTGGCAATAGCTTCTTTAATGAATTGCTCTACGGTTTTAGAATCGTCTAGGATGTAGGGCTGATTCATAAGAACTTTGTCGGCAAAGGCTTTTTTGGCTTGACCTTCTAGAATTTTTTCTTTCATGTTTTCGGGGCCTTTGAAGTTGGCTTCGAGTTCTTTCATTTTGGCTTCTTTGACCTCGGCGGGAATATCATCTTCACTGACATAAAGTGGGGCCATGGATGCTACCTGCATGGCGATTTGGTGGGCCAAAGTCTTAAACTCTTCGGTTTTGGCAACAAAGCTGGTTTCGCAGTTGACTTCTACAATAGCGCCCAGCCTGCCATCGTGAATGTAGGCATCTACTAGACCTTCGCGAGTTTCACGATCACCACGTTTTTCGGCTTTGGTGAGACCTTTTTTACGCATGGCATCTAGGGCTTTATCGAAATCGCCACCGGCTTCTACCAAGGCTTTTTTGGCATCAGTTAAACCTACGCCAGATAGTTCTTTTAGTTTTTTGATTTGTTCGATTGAGATTTTTTCACTCATTTCGCCTCCTTGAATTATTTATTATAATTTTGGTCTTTTCGATTATTTATTGATTGCTTCTCGATTGTTTTTGCCTATTTTTTACCCTCTTTAATGGCCTCCACAAAATAATCTAGGGCTAATTTAGTGGCTTTGATGGCGTCATCGTTCATAGGGATGATGTAATCGATATTGGATGGATTTACATTGGTGTCGGTAAGAGCAAATACTGGGATTTTAAGGATATTTGCTTCTTTGATGGCGTTTTTATCTTCGATGGCATCTGTTACGATGACAGCAGATGGTTGCTCTGTCATGTCTTTGATACCGCCGTAGCGCTCGTTTAATAGATCGATTTCTTCTTGGAAGCGCTGGACTTCTAATTTAGAGTAGCGATTTTCTAGCTCGCCAGAAGCCATACGGCGTTCTAAATCTTTTAGCTTTTTGATTTGGCGATTAACAGTATCTACGTTGGTAAGAGTGCCACCTACCCAGCGTACTGTGACATAAGGCATCTCTACAGATTCGGCAGACTCTTTGACGATGTCTTTCATTTGTTTTTTGGTGCCTACAAAGAGGATTTTTTTGCCAGATTTGGCGATTTCGGTGATTTTGGGTAGTGCCTCCTCAAAAGCAGAGACGGTTTTTTCTAGGTTGATAATGTGGGCGTTGTCACGCTTGCTGTGGATATAGGGCGCCATTTTGGGGTGCCAACGACTCGTTTTGTGCCCAAAATGAGCACCAGCTTCGAGCAGAGCTTTCATATCGACATTTACTGCCATATATGGTTTCCTTTCCTGCGCTACGGGTTTATTCAGGAACCATCCCGTAGGTGTTTCGTTAAATTAATATATGTCTTTATTATAGCACACTTTGTCTAAAAATGCAATAGGGGCGTAACATCTCACCACCTTCACTACAAAACCATTGTAAATAAAAAGATAGTCTTATATACTTTATTTATTACCACATAAACAAAGGAGGAAAGACTATCTTATGGTATATTATAACAGCAAATATGTAGAAAAAGCTAGA
>JAFQXY010000033.1 GCA_017406745.1 Candidatus Saccharimonadota bacterium
GAACTCCAAAAATATATAAATTGGTATAATGATGAACGACCACATCAATCCATAAATTACATGACACCTAGTGAATATGTGCTATACTTTAATACAAGAGGAGATCTTAAAAAATCTCAAATGTCTTGAGCTAGTACATTATGCTTGCATTTTTTAGCAAAGTGTGCTATAATATAGTTATAGGGGTAGTTTAAATTTGTTTTTGGTTATAAGGGGGTAATATATTATGATCAAATACAATGTGGCTGTAATGGTCACTCCAGAGGGTCGCGCTTTGTGTCGCACCTTGCTGGAAGCAGGTTTTTCTGTGTCGGCTTATGACAGCCACTGTAGTAGGATGTCGGGTAGCCTAAGCATGGAAGACTTGCAGGACGACGAAAGCGCCAAAAACGCCAAAGTTGTCCATATTAAGAAGAGACCCGCATTTTTCGGTGGAGATTTTATCTTTTGGTGTATCTACAACGGACACGAAGATCTTCTCGATAAAATTATCGAGACTCCTACCGGAAAACGAACATTAAAAACAGAAATTTTAGAGAATGCAGGTTTTCTGCCTAAGGGAACCGAATCTCTAAAATATTCCGTAGAAATAACTTAAGCCAGAACCGAAGAGGCTCTCTTGCCCACGCTACCCCTTGGCGCTGGGCGACACCTCCTCTCTCTTCTCTCTCACTCCTTGTCTTCCTGTTCCTTAAGAGAGTCTCTTCGTTTCATCCTCACCGAGCCCACAGCTCGGCACCCCCCTGGGCAATCGCCCAGGGGGATTTTTTACGGAGGATTAACCCCTTGCCACCTCCCCCTATCTGGAGTATAATATACCTATGCTCGCTTGGCGGAATTGGTAGACGCGCTAGCTTCAGGTGCTAGTAGTAGCAATACTGTAAGAGTTCAAGTCTCTTAGCGAGCACCATCACTCCACCATCACTCCACCATCATTCCAGCATTACCCCACCATTACCTCTAACACTATATCAACCTCATACTATTCAACAATAGCCGCCTGCATCATTCTATCCAGTGCCTCATGCACTGCTTTTTTATCGGTTTCAATCAACTTCAATCTCGCCCGAATTTCATTATCCCCAATTTCAATCGCTCGCGTCAGCGCCGGATCACTTCGCATCCCATCAAAGAACTCTCGCCACGCCACAGCATCAGCCTCAGTTTTTATAATATTCGCCGTATACCGTGGATAATTATCTAACGACTTATCCCCCGCCAACCCCTTTACATAATCCCAGTTAGCCGTCAACCACTCAAACACCTGCCCCTTCACCAAAGGATTACGATATAAATACAAAAACAGATGAAATTGATCTTGCGGTTTCACAATATCCGTTTGCTCCAATAACTCCATCACACGTGTTAATCCCTTCACATCCCTTTGTACAGTCAATGCAAATAGCAAATCATCTTTCAGCTCTGGATCCACCGCACTCTGGTAGGCTAATATAAAATCCTCTGTCATGCTAGGCTCAAAAAATATTTTTGCGTTTAACACATATTCTCGCACCTCTGCATCTATCAAGCTCAAATCTTTATTATATAAACCAGCCAAATACCGCAAATTATCTTCTGTTCTAGCATAAAAATCTAGCCCTAATAATATCCTCCGTATCCGCAAAGTATTTTCATCGTCTCTCTCACGCGTCACCAGCCCAACTTCCGCCAATTTCGGCGCAATCAACCTCCCCACAAATCTCCTATATTCCAATTCTTCGGGCGAATCGTATTCAAAAAACACCTTTAAATCATTCAAAATCAAAAGCACCTCACTCCACACCGCCGCACTCTGTTCATTAACAAATTTACTCACCAAAGCCAGCAAATCCCCACTAGACACCAAATCTGTCCGCGCCAACAAATCCCTATCAATCAAAAGTCGCAATTTTTCCTCTAACCCCAAATCATCAAACCGCGCCAACCTCTTATCAAACTCCTCTTTAGATAAATTTAGTATATAATGTCCACTCATATCTTCCGCTACCACCGGCACCGGCCAATCAGACTCCTCCTCGCCCTCCATCGGCGCATCTAGCAAAAACCTTTTTTGGCTCAACTTTGCACCGTTACTAGATACAATATCCCCAGCATTAGCGCCATCGCCACTTCCCACCATACCACTAAACACCGGATATCCAGGCTTATCAATAAAAGCGTGCATCAGTGCATACGGGTCAAACTCTGCATAAGGCTTTAGGGCGTTCCACAAATCATCCCCCACTGTATTTCCATATTTATACTTCTCAAAATAATCCCGAATCCCCATCGTAAATTTATCCCAACCCATCGCACGTATTAGCATTAGCATCAATCTCGCCCCTTTGCAATAGACAATCGCTGGGTCAAACAATGTCGCAATCTCCGCCGGACTCCCCACATCTTGATGCACCGCCTGCACATTTAAATACGCATCTCTCTGCAAAGCCAGCAAACAGTCCCCTGCAAAAAAGTTCTCAAAAATCTTATATTCTGGATGAATATAATCCACCGCATAATATTCCATTACACTAGCAAACGATTCATTTAACCACAAATCATCCCACCATTTCATCGTTACAAGATCGCCAAACCACTGATGCGACAACTCGTGTGCCACAGTTAGCGCCACAGATTTCCGTGTACCAAGCGTTGCGCCATCCCCAGCCAGTAGCATAGATTCTCTGTAGGTCACCAATCCCCAGTTCTCCATCGCCCCCGCTTCAAAATCCGGCAACGCCACTTGATCTAGCTTTTTCAAAGGATAAGGCACCCCAAAATTATCATCATAAAACTCCAAACTTTTCGCCGCAATTTCATTCGCAAAATCCACCGCATTTATATCTTGATTCAATGCACAATAAGTAGTAATTTTAGTTCCGTGCGCATTTGTTACTGTCCGCCCCTCAAACTTCCCTATCACCCACGCCAGCAAATATGTACTCATCCTCGGAGTTGGCTGAAAAGCCACCATATGACCAGATGAAGACGAATGTATCTTGAGTTCGCTTTCAATCTCTGGCATATTAGATAGTATTATATCCTTATCATCTGGAGTAGTAATTGATAGCTCAAACACCGCCTTTGCTTCTGGCTCATCTATACAAGGGAAAGCCTCTCTAGCATAGTGGCTTTCAAATTGCGTAGCTACTATCACCTCTGTTCTACCCCTATATTCATAGGTAGATAAATACGCTCCCTCCATATTTTCGTTCAAAGAGCCATTATACCCTATTTCTACCTTCAAAGCGCTCCTAGGTACCTCAGAAAGCGTCAAAACGCCATCTTCATGCAAAAATCCTACATTTTTACCATTTACCAACACTTCACTAACAGAGAAACCTACCGCATGAAATTTGATTTTTTCCGCCTTTGCAACCCCCTCTATCACCACCTTTCCCCCAATAGTTTTCGCCATCTTATCTATCGCCAAATCCAAAATATACTTCTCTGGCTCAAAATAATCTAACAACCGCTCCATAATTACCTCTTTTTCCTTTCTGTTATTGATTATAATTAATGCAATTTTGCAACTTCTGGCAACTTAGCATCTTTAAGAATCGGCGCCAATTCCGCCTCCTCTAATGTTTCGTGTTGCAACAATTCCTCAGCCAACGCATCTAACACCTTTTTGTTAGCTTTTAGCACTTCCTCGGCTCGTTTGGTGGCTTCATCAGACAACTTTTTTACTTCTACATCTATCTGCTCCGCAGTCTTTTCAGAATAAGGCTTGCTGGCAGTAATTGTATAATACCCTGTAGCTTCTGCAGGGAACACAATATTGCGCAATCCATCACCCATACCCTCCTCTACTACCATAGATTTAGATAATTCTGCCACATTTTTCAAATCAGACGACGCCCCCGTAGTTATTGCATCTTTACCAAATACCAATTTCTCCGCTACACGCCCGCCCATCGCTCGCGCCAAAATGTCCTTTAGCTCATAAACACTCTTATAATTTCTATCTTCTGGTGGCAAGAACCACGTCACCCCACCAGTCGCACCCCTTGGAATAATCGTCACTTTGTGTACTGGGTCACTATCTGGTAACACATGCCCCACTATTGCATGCCCCGCCTCATGATATGCCGTAATTTTGCGCTCTTTATCGTTCATTACTTTAGATTTACGCTCTGGCCCAATCGCCACCCGCTCAAATGCCTCCACCAAATCACTATTAGCTATCGCCTTATGTCCTTCGCGCGCCGCTGTAATTGCCGCCTCATTAGCAATATTAGCCAAATCCGCACCAGACGAGCCAGCTGTTTTCTTTGCCAAAGATTCCAAATCCACATCTGCTTCTACCGGCTTCCCCTTAAAATGCACTTTCAAAATCTCTAGCCGGTCTTTACGCTCAGGCAAAGTCACATTTACGTGCCTATCAAACCGCCCAGGCCGGAGTAATGCCTTATCTAGCATATCCACACGGTTAGTCGCCGCCATTACTATCACCCCGCTATCATTGTCAAACCCATCCATCTCTACCAAAATCTGGTTCAAAGTCTGCTCGTCTTCACGCCCAGCCCCACCACGCGCATCTCTTTTATGCGCCACCGCATCAATTTCATCAATAAATATAATAGATGGTGCATTTTTCTTTGCCTTAGAGAACAAATCCCGCACCCTACTCGCCCCCACCCCCACAAACATCTCGGCAAATTCCGAACCAGAGATAGAGAAAAACGGCACGTTAGCTTCCCCCGCCACAGCTCTAGCCATCAAAGTCTTACCTGTACCAGGATCACCCGCTAGTAGCACCCCACGCGGTATTTTTGCCCCCAATTTCTCGTATTTTTTCGGATTTTTTAAGAAATCCACAATTTCCGTCAAATCTTGTTTGGCAGACTCATTGCCAGCCACATCCTTAAATGTTACTTTTTTCTTATCTGGCCCATATAATTGCGCCCGCGCCTTGCCAAACGATAGCGACTGATTATTTGCCATATTTGCCTGTTTCATCATCCAAGAAAAGAAAATCACAATTGCCACAATCGGGAGCACCGTCAACGCCACCTCTAATACTATCCCCCACACATCTACATCATCTACATATTCAATCTTTGGGTAGCTCTCTTGGCATTTTGCCAATTCTTCGTCAACCAAATCCTCACAATAGTTTTTTAGCCCCAAATCATACAGTGTGCCAGCACCATCCTTACGTGAAGTCTGCGTAGCCATTGTTTCACCCTTTAAAGTAATTTCTAGATTATTCCCTTTTACTGTTATTTTCTCAATATCGCCATTGGGGTCATTTGCTCGCTGTATTACCTCAGAAATAGGTACTTCAGTAGTTTTTACGCCACCACCCGTATTCCAGTTGGCAATCACTAGCATTACCAAACACAACATAATAAATGTAAAAACCACACTCCTTATCATGTTTGACTTATTCGTATTTGAAGACCCACTAGGGGGCATATTTGACGGTAAATTTTTTTCTGCCACTTTTTTCTCCTTATATCCCTATTTTATCATGTAAAGTTCAAAAAATCCTAAAAATGTGATATAATCTATTTGTGATACAGTATATCTGGGTGTAGCACAGTTGGTAGCGCGCAACGTTTGGGACGTTGAGGTCGCAGGTTCAAGTCCTGTCACCCAGACCATTTTTATCTCTGGGTGTGGCGCAGTTGGTAGCGCGCACGCATGGGGTGCGTGAGGTCGTCAGTTCAAGTCTGATCACCCAGACCACAAAATTCAGTTTTTATTTTTTGTCTTCATTGCATTTTTGCTTATTCTACCCCTGTTATATCACATTTTTCCAGCCTTTTCCACCCCATCTTTACACATTTTTCCAGCCTTTTTGCAGGTCATTTTACACATTTTTCCAACCTTTTTACAAAATAAAGCCTACCATAAAAACATCATTCATCATGCTACAATTAGGCTAGATATGCTTGAATCTGGCAAGATTGCATGATTATAAAACCGCCAAACATCCAGCTCGCACCTACAGTACATCCGGTACATACAGCACCTACAAAACATCCAGCGACAATCATCAGCCCCTGCGATGCGCATCAGTAGACAATCGGCGTCATCCTCGTCTTCAGTGCCACAGCATTTCTCACGGAGAGCAAACACGCCCTTGCCAGTCGGCAAGGCTACATCATTTGCACTTCCCTATGCTAAAGCTCAGTAGAACACTAGCTGGTTTGCGGGGTCCACCCCTACAAGCATAAGGCAAAGCTTGTATCTTTAACATCATTCCTCTCGCAAATGTATAATCCCCTGCTCTAAGGGGCAGGTTAAGCTATCTGTGCATCAAGGCGCTTATCATTCGGGGACAAATGATAGCCTTGGCGCAAATAGCAAGATTGTAAGTCGTGTTCATTGATTGTTTGCGTGACATTGCATGCTACCATTCCACTGTAACAGTTATGCGTAGTTCCTTGGCGTCTACGCCGGCAACTACAACAATAGCTCGTTCAACAATGGCGGGTCGAACGGCAACTACTGGTCGTCTACTGCCAACAATAGTAGCAACGCCTACAACCTGAACTTCAATAGTAGTAGTGCCAATGTCAACAACAACAATAAGAACAACGGATTTTCTATCCGTTGTGTAGCTAAGTCGTAGCCGTACGCCCCTTTGTGCGTTAGTTCGGCTCCCTCGCCCTCCGTTAGAAATAAAGTATTGAAAAAGCCTCCTGCTATCGTCCCAAGGAGGCTTTTTGTCCTAAATGATCCACCGTGCCCTCATCACTGCATTATGCCCTACCAATCCACTGCATCACAGCTAGATTTCACCTCACGTTCTCCCACCCCACCACTTCATAAACCTTCCTCTCAAATTCCTTGTGCGACAAATGTACCACATGCCCCATATATGATACGATAGAATCCACCAGCTTTTTACCTTTAGCGTACCGCTTTACCGCCTTCGTGTAGTTTTTCTTAATCCTCTCAGATGGCTGAATATGCCCAGGATATACCACCCCGCCTAGGAATTGCGTACCCTTATCCATTTTTTGAATATAAAACTTCTTTGGATGCAACGTTAGCCCCATTCTTCGCAAATACTCCCTTATTGCTTCCACATCCCGCATTAAGTGCTTCATCTGCTCCTCATTCACTACTATAAAGAAATCATCCACATATCTACCATAATATTTATATCCCAACGTATAATAAATATATCTATCCAATTGATCTAAATATATATTAGAAAATAACTGCGAAGTCAAATTCCCAATCACTATACCAAACCCCTCCGGTTGCCAAAACAAACTCTTATTTCGCGGGAGATTTTTCCATTGTTTAGGCCAACCCCGCCTACGCACTCCCTCCACAGGATTATCAAAAATAATCTCATGTATTGCATATTTTAATAACTCGTATTCTTTTAAGTGCTTCTTGTTCACATATTGCTGATCCAACCCCCATATCACCCTATCATATAATTTCTTTCGGTCTAAGCTCATAAAATATCCTTGTATGTCCATTTTTACCACCCACACCGGCCTCGCATAATTCCCAGACGCCCGCCGTATCATTAAATCTAACCTCTTTATCCCCATCAGCGTCCCCTTCTTTTCCCTACAAGAATACGCATCATACAAGAAATGCTTATCCCACCATTCATAGATTTTATCATATATCCAGTGATGCACCACCCTATCCACAAACGGCGCCGCAAAAATCTCCCGTATTACTGGATTATGGATAATGTGCGCTATCCCTCGCGATGGCTGGTAAGTTTTATCCAGCAATTTTTTACATAATATTTTTAGATTCAGCATTTCATCTACTTCAAATTGCTGCTCATCGCGCGTTTTGCGCTTACCATTTGCTCTCGCTTCCAAATATGCCACGTATAATTCCGCCAATAACTGATTTTCATATTTTCTCAAAAACTGCCCCAAGCTATCATCAATCTTCTGTTTTATCGCCACGTTTAATTATCCTTTCTACACTTGCCTTTAAATCTATCATTAGCCCACCCACTTCCACCACCTCAAGTGGGCTCCAAACTTCAAGTTCTTGTATCATTGTTAACTCGTTTAATATCACATTGGCACTTTTTACAATGTTTATTAGATGCTCCTTCTTTTCTCCTCTACTATTTGCCATTTCAAAATAAGCGTCATTCATTATTTTTACTGCATCAGCTATTCTTACGCCATTTGTCATCTGATAAAACGTATGCATTTTCTTACATTTTGGTAGCACCGTCCCAATTATCTTTACAATTATTCCCCTTAACTCTGGATAAACTTTTTTCTTAGCCGCAAGCGCAAATAGCTCATCACCTTTCCTATAGGCCGTATTTTTAAACTCTTTTAGCTCCGTCTTAGTATATTTTTTCTTTACATCAAAAATACAAATCCCGTCATTTAGTTCTTTGCAGTCTGATATCCCTATCGCCTGCAACCGTGCCGCAAACTTCTTGAAATCCCGCACAAAAACAATTCCATCCCTAGAGCGTGTTTCATGGTCTGTATCTTTACGAATGGTTGGCAATTCTTTTTTGTTGCACGCCCTAATCGCCACATCATAGGCGTATATGAGCGCCGAATTCCAGCCAATTTTATACCACGGCTCGTCAATGGACTTGAACACAATGATCGCACTATCATTCATCGCCTCCAGCAATGCTACATGTGCCTTGCGTTTAGCATATTCCGCCCGCGCGTCAGTTCTCCTCACGCTGGTTTCGTGCATCATGTTCAGCACTTTCTTCACTTCTTTGCGTGATACTTGTTTGCCATCCTTAATTTTCTTTACCACATCGGTTGCAGTTTTTTCTTGAGCCATTTTGCCTCTCTTTCCTTAGTCTAATTTAGTTTATCATTGTCATGCGCCGTTTCCGCTCTCTCGCGGGAGGCTCCGCCTCACCGGCGAGAGCGGATTCGCGGAGAGCGAGGGAGCCGAACTAACGCACAAAGGGGCGTACGGCTACGACTTAGCTACACAACGGATAGAAAATCCGCGGCTCTTACTGCTGCCGTAGCTGACATCGGCACTACTACTATTGAAGTACAGGAGGTA
>JAFQXY010000034.1 GCA_017406745.1 Candidatus Saccharimonadota bacterium
AATTATAAATCTAAGTTTATCTATGATTATTTGGATGAGTTTCATGAGGATATTTCTGGTGATTTGAGTGTGCAGATGAAGGTGTGGGATAATTTAAAGTCATTAAAGCCAGTGTTGTGTACGGCAACAGCAACACGATTATATGACGAGCTAAAGGAACATTTGGGTAAGGAATATAAAATAATAATGGTGAGAAATGCGGTAAACGTAGAGCATTTTGACTATAAGAAAAATAACTCTGTAGTTCCAATAGATTTAAAAAGTGTGGTTAAACAGAAAAAGCCAATAGTAGGATTTTATGGTGCTCTGGCGCCGTGGATTGATTTTGATTTGATAAATTGGGTTGCAGAGAAAAATCTAGAATGGAATTTTGTGCTTTTGGGGATTGATTATAATGGTGCTGCTATTGAGTTAAAGAAAAATAAAAATGTGTATAACTTGGGGGCAAAAGATTATAATGATTTACCAAAATATGCAAAGTATTTCGACTGTGCTATCATACCTTTTAAACAAGGCGAGATAGCCAAGGCTACTTCGCCGGTGAAATTGTTTGAATATATGGCGGCGGGATTACCAACTGTTTGTACTAGAGATTTAAAAGAGTGTGTTGGTTATGAATATGTTTATATGGCTAAAAATAAAAAAGAGTTTGAAGAAATGATAAAAAAAGCAATAAAAGAACATGGAAGAGATGAAGTGAAAGAAGCTTTATTGTTTCAAGCAAAACAAAATACTTGGGCGGAAAGAGCAAACAACATAGCTAAAGCTTTAGCTGAATAGTTTGAGATATTGGTCGGCTATTTCATTGGCGGGACCATTGGCAGTGATTTTGCCGTCTTCGATGAGGATGGCGCGATCGCAGAAATTGCGGACATTATCCATGGAATGGGTCACAAGCACAACGGTTTGGTTGTTGTTTTTAAGGTTGGTAAAGTAATCACTGCATTTTTGTTGGAAGGCGGCATCACCTACGGCAAGAACTTCGTCTAATAGGAGGATATCGCCTTTGGCGCGGATAGCGATAGAAAAAGCTAAGCGAACTTGCATGCCGGAAGAATAATTTTTGAGTTTTTGGTCTTGGAATTGTTTTAATTCTGCAAAATCCCAAATGTCATCATACATTTCGTCAATTTCTTCATTGGAAAAGCCAAGTAGGGCGCCATTAAGATAAACATTTTCGCGACCTGTGAGTTCTGGGCTAAAACCAACACCAAGCTCTATAAAAGGAATTAGATTACCATCAATGGTGATTTCGCCCTTTTCTGGATAATAAACACCAGCAATGATTTTTAGGAGTGTGGATTTACCGGAGCCATTACGTCCTACGATGCCAACAAACTCACCTTTTTTGATGTTGAAATTGAGACCCTTGAGGACTTTTTGCTCTGTATAGCCTTTTATGCCACGTAGGCGATTAAATAGAGCTTGCTTTAGGCCAAAAGCTTGTTCGGTGGGGAGTCGGAAACTTTTATGCAGGTTTTTTACTTCAATAGCAATATCGTTAGAAGTTTGTATTTCTGTGCGGGTGCCTGTCTGTCGTTTCATTTTTAAACTTCCTCTGCGAAGAATTTAGATTTTTTACGAAACACAAATGCTCCAAAAAATAGTAGCGCTAGAGTCATGAGGATTGGTATAAATGGTAGAAAGATATTTCCGAGATAGTTCCATGTAGTAATAGTTTCATGGGTGATTAGCGCAAAACGAATATCTTGAATTGCTTGCGCTATTGGATTGAGTAAAATTATTTTAGCGGCAAGGGTGCTGGTGTCGGCCACCATGGAAATAGGATAAATGATTGGGATGGCGTAAAAAAGAGCTTGGACAAAAACATCCCAAATGGATGTAATGTCGCGATATTTAACATTGATAGAGCCAAGTAGAAAAGCGATACCTAATGATAGCAAATATAGTTCAGCAATGGCTGGAATGACTAAGAACCAACTCCAACTAAAATCGACGCCATTTATTAGGGCAAAAATAATGACGACGACTAGATTAATAAGTAGGTTGATGATCGCGGTGAGGGTAGCAGAAACCACTACAATGTATTTAGGAAAACTGATTTTGCGTAATAGGTCGCCTCGATTCACAACGGCTTGGATGCCCTGTGCAGTACATTCAGTAAAAAAACTCCACATTGTCGTACCGCAAAGTAAATAAACTGGATAATGAGGAATATCTCCGCCAATTTTTAGTAGTTTGGCAAACACAACATAAAGAATGGCGAACATTAATAGTGGGCGGAGAAGTGCCCACAGATAACCTAAAACGGACCCTTGATAGCGGAGCTTAAAATCAGTTTTGGTGAGCTCGGCTAGAAGGATGCGATTTTTACGATTTAAGACTCGAGGGATGCTCATGCTACCTATTTTAACATATTTTTTGGACTTTGACGAGATGCTCTAAAAATCTGAAAGTGGTCTGCTTATTGCATTGGCGGGTGAAGTTGGTGCTGGGGTGGGACTGGAAACGCCATAAATTGAATCAATAAAATTGTAGCGCTCTTCTACCCAATTTAATAAATAATTAAAAGCGTCTCTGAAAGCACCTTGTTTCCAGCGGTATTGATCGTGTTCTGCAGCAGAGCTGATGTAATCTGCGCGTGTATTTACATAATTAATGAGTTCTTGGCTTTTACCAGACATTTTTTCTTGCCAGATTTGTTTAACTAACTCGTTAAATTCTGGAATTTTTAACATGTTGAAAATTAATCTAGAAATTCTAGTGTCTGGAGCATGATCAACTAATTGCCCGTCTGGACTATTCCATTTGCCACCATAAGCGTATTTTTCGATCATTCCTAGTTCTGTGGGGGAATAGAAAGACTCGTCGTGTTCGTTTTCCCATTCGCGATTACCTAAGGCAAAATCATAGTCCCATCCTGGTCCGGCATGGATTTTGTCTTCGGGGCCGTCTTTGAACATGAAAAAACTTGAAGTATATGCGTCTGGGTTGACGGTAAATTCGCTGAGCAAATAGTATTTTGCAAATGATTCAACGTCGGCAACCTTTTGTAGGCTTGACCAGTCGCCTTTATATACAGATTGTTCTATGAGTGTGTATGCGGAGGAGAAATCCTGTGTAGCTTGAGCAAGATTATCTTCAGAAACAATGTCTTTGACGGTGAGATAATCATTTTTATCAGAATACCACCCATTATCGTCGTGATGGAGGTTGTCTAATTCTACTATTATGCCAAAAGGATTACGCAGGTCGATTTCTTCTTTGCCGATGCTGGCGGTAGATGTTATGTAATATAGGCCATAATATATATCGTCTATATATAGCTCTGCGAAATCGCCTTGAAAGGCATTGGCACACTCTAATTCTTTTTCTAACCAAAAGGCTATATCGTTACGTAAAAAACTTTCATCGAAATAGTTAGCTAGGAAGGCCCATTTGCGAGCCCTATTGAGATTTAGTAAAGTTTCTCTGTATGGTAATTTAATTTGATAAGGTTTTTTTATCTGGACCCAAGTAGAATTGCCTCGTCCCTTAATTTCAACGTTGTAATAGTTTGTTTTAGATATCCCATTTGAAATAGAGAGCTGATTATCTGGGTAGATGATACCTTTAGGAGAGTTATTGATAGTCTCGATGGGAACTTCATTAAGTGTAAGATCGATTCTAGGAAACTGCTCTTTGGCTGGTTCGGGGATTTGAGATAGGGTATTAATGATAATTATTGAGGAAGCTACAATAATTATTGGAATGAGTATGGTTGTAGCTATTAGTATTTTGCGATGTGACAGGGGTTGCTTTTTTTGCTGTTCCATTATTTATATTCTAACATATTTTGTTATTTGGCGCGATGTTTGGAACGGATATAAGAGATACGCCAGCGTAGATGAATTATGTGAAGCCAAAACTTTTCTTTTAATGAGGGGGTTTTGCCAAGCCAGTTTTTGAGATTCTGATAGGAGGTTTGCCAGTTTTGCCAAACAGTGGCAGTTTTTTTAATAGTGCTGGTTTCGGTGCCGAAATTGTAAATATAGAGAGGGGCTGGAGTGTAGGCGATTTCGCCTTTGGCGTGTTGAAGATAATCTAATACAAATTTAGTGTCTTCGGCGAAATTGAGCTTTTCATCAAATTTTATGGAGTATTTTTTGATGGTTGTAGCATTAAAGAGTTTGTTGTTGCATGAGTACATACGCCCATCTTTGGCTAATAATTGCAAAATATAGGCTTTTATAGTTTCGTTTTTGTGGCGTGGGCGGAGAGGATGTTGATAAAGGTTTTTGGTGGTTTTTTCTTTGAGGCGGTTGTATTGATGTCCACAGACTGCGATTGATGTGTTACTAGAATAGAGCTTAAGAAGGTCATAAATGAAATTGGGGGTAATTCTATCATCACTATCCACGAAGCTAATATAATCGCCTGTGGCCTTTTTAATGCCGGCGTTTCTTGCGTTGGATTGACCGGCATTTTTTTGATGGATAACTTTGATGCGCTTGTCTTTTTTGGCATAATCATCGGCAATTTTGCCAGAATTATCTGAGGAGCCGTCATCTATTAAGAATATTTCGATGTTTTGATAAGTTTGGCTAATAATGGAATTTAGACAAGATTTGAGGTATTTTCCGCTATTGTAGATGGGTACTATAATAGATATTTTTTTGGAACCAGATAGGAGTTTATTGCTGATGGTGGGTGTGCTGATGGTGGTACCAAAAACGAGTTTATCGTAAAATAAATAGTTTAAAATCATAGTGACGCAAGTAGTAAGACCAAAAACTCCGGTACTAACGACAAAATCATAATCGAAGGGCAAGTGGATAGCGGTGAAAATGTTATAAATTAGTTCATACAATGGAGTTAATAGACTAAAAAGCCAAGTAAAAAGAGGGCTAATGATAAGCGCAGTGACAATGTTCCATATGAAGAATTTGATAACGCCAATTTTACTGGGGACTCGTTCTTTCCAGGTTATTTTAGAGTGAAGTATATATGCTAAAAAGGTGGCAAGTATGTATGAAATAATAGTATCGAACCAAAGTAATTCGTTGTTATTAAAAACCACTCTTGCAAGAAAGGTATAAACAATAAAATTGAAAACGGTTAAAATGATGCCGATAATAATATATTTTCCAGCACGTTTTTTGTTTGCCATAGATTGATTATAACACACCGAGTGGCAATTATTTTTTACAGATTAGGTTGAGATTTGTTTCAAATAATTGGCGATGCTTGCGAGCAATTAGGTCTAAAATGAGTCCTGTAGAAAATGATAAAAAAGACAATACTAAAAACATGGTAGACACAAAAAGAGTGGGGAAACGTGGTACGAGACTAGTTTGTGAAAATTCGATAAAAATAGGTACGCCGAGGATGAGCGAAATAATAAGAAAGATTAGGCTAATAATGGAGAAGAATGGTAGGGGTTTATATTCGCGGATCATATTAAAAATAGTGAGTAAGACTTTTGAGCCGTCGCGAATAGTACGAAGTTTGGATTGGCTACCTTGAGGACGGTTTTGATATTTGATTGGTATTGTGGAAATGTTCATATTTTTATCTAAAGCGTGGATGGTCATTTCGGTTTCAATTTGGAAGCCACTTGAGAGGGCGGGGAAAGTCTTAACAAAACGGCAAGAAAAGGCGCGGTAGCCGGTCATGATATCTTGGATATTGGCATGAAAGATAGTATTGATAGTTTTGCGCACTAGGCGGTTACCAAAATTATGACCAAGACGTTTATTGTCTTTAAAATAGGTAGAGTTGAGACGATCACCAATTACCATATCGGCATGGTGATTGGTTATTTGAGAAATGAGTTTATTGGCGTCGGAGGCGCTGTATGTGTTGTCGGCATCGACCATAATGTAGACGTCGGCATTGATATCGCGAAACATAGAACGAACAACGTTGCCCTTGCCTTGACGAGGCTCTTTGCGCACGATTGCGTGGTGGTCTGTGGCAATTTTGGCGCTATGATCAGTAGAGTTATTATCATATACGTAAATTGTGGCATTAGGTAATTGTTTGTGGAAATTATCAATAACCTTAGCAATAGTTTTTTCTTCGTTGTAGCAAGGGATAAGGATGGCGATCTGGACATTTGGGGGTTTGTGGGCAGGAGGATTTTTCATGGCATTATTATAACATAAAATACTGCTCTAGACAAAGTTTAAGTTTTTTGGTATAATATGAGTTTAAGTATAATGAGATTAGATGATGGAAACGGAAGATAAAAAAAATAAAAAAAATGAGGGGGAGATTTTTGGTAATGATAACGTAATAAGAGTACGAGGTGCTCGGCAGAATAATTTAAAGAATATTGACGTGGATATTCCAAGGGACAAATTAGTGATAATCACTGGATTGTCTGGGTCTGGAAAGTCATCACTGGCATTTGATACGATTTATGCAGAAGGGCAGAGACGATATGTGGAATCATTAAGTTCATATGCGAGGATGTTTCTGGGGGTAATGGACAAGCCCGATGTGGATTCTATAACCGGACTATCTCCGGCGATTTCAATTGATCAAAAGTCTACTTCGCGTAATCCACGTTCTACAGTGGCTACGGTGACAGAAGTATATGATTATTTGCGGTTGTTGTTTGCAAGAGTAGGGGTGCCACATTGTCCGATTTGCCATAAGGAAGTATCTCGAAGAACGGTGGAAGATATTGTAAATGAAGTGATGAAACTGCCATTAGGGTCTAAATTGATGCTTTTAGCACCGATTGTGCAGGCGAAAAAGGGCGAATTCATGCATATTCCTGAGCAATATACAGCTAAAGGGTTTTCGCGAGTGAGAGTGGACGGAATTATCTATGCATTGGATGAATTTCCCGAATTAAACAAAAATGAACGACATGATATTGAAATAGTGGTGGATAGATTTGTATTGTCGCCAGAACTACATGCTAGAATTAGTAGTTCTATAGAACGAGCGCTGGAGCTAGGGCAAGGTATTATAAAATTGCTTAAGATTAATGATAATTCTGTGGCGGTGGGGGAGGCAAGAATTACAAGCGAAAACACTGAGCTTTTAACATTTTCTCAGAGATATGCTTGTCCAGATCATCCGGATGAGTTGATCCCAGAATTGACGCCGAGACTGTTTTCGTTTAATGCGCCAGAGGGGGCTTGCCCAACTTGTACTGGGCTGGGGACAAGGATGGAGGTTGATCCAGCACTAGTATTCAGTGAGAGTTTGACGATTGCAGAGGGCGGGATTAGGCCATTTAATAGGATGGGGCAAGATTCGTGGTGGCTGAAAAGATTGGCTGGGGTAGGGGCGAAACATGGTTTTTCTATTCATACGCCAATTAGGGAATTGTCGGAGGAGGCTCGACAAGTTATACTATATGGCACTGGGGACGAAAAATATGAAATGCGAATATCTGGAAGTGGGAGATTTGCAGATGGAACGGTATATCAAACAACTTATGAGGGTGTAATTCCGACTTTGGAGCGAAGATACAATGATCCAAAGGTGTCTGATTTTACAAAGCATGATATTGAGAAATTTATGAGAGTGAGAGAGTGTCAGGCTTGCCATGGGGCGAGGTTGAAACCGGCAGTGTTAGCAGTAACAGTGCATGATTTAAATATTGTGGATATGTGCAATATGGATGTAGATGCAACGCTGGAGGTGTTGGCGCGAGATTTGGAATTTAGTGAAGCGGAAAAAATGATTGCAGAGCCAATTTTAAAAGAAATTCGTGAAAGAGTGAAGTTTATGCAGGATGTGGGGTTGGGATATATGGAACTTTCACGAGCGGCTAATACGTTGTCTGGTGGGGAGGCGCAAAGGATTAGACTAGCCACACAGATTGGATCTGGATTGCAGGGGGTGTTATATGTGTTAGATGAGCCTTCTATTGGTTTACACCAGAGAGACAATGATAAATTGATTACTACGCTTAAGCACCTGAGAGATTTAAAAAATACAGTTTTGGTGGTGGAACATGATGAGGATACAATGTGGGCTTCGGATTATATTATTGATATTGGGCCTAGGGCGGGGTCGCATGGTGGGGAACTGGTGGCCTGTGGTACACCAAAGGAGGTAGCGAAAAACCCCACATCTATCACTGGTAAGTATTTGTCTGGAAAACTGACTATTCCTGTACCAAAAAAACGGCGCAAAGTGCGGGCTGGGTATGAGCTTGTGGTGCGTGGAGCTAGAGAGAATAATTTAAAGAATATTGACGTGCATTTTCCGCTAGGTGTGATGACGGTAGTATCTGGGGTATCTGGATCTGGCAAATCTACATTGGTGAATAATATATTGGCTAATGAATTGCTAGCTAGATTACATAGAGCACAGACGGTAGCGGGTACACATGACGAGATAGAGGGGGTAGAAAACATTAATAAGATAATTGTGATTGATCAAAGCCCGATTGGGCGAACGCCGAGAAGTAATCCTGCTACCTATACTGGAGTATTTAATGCGATTCGGGAGCTATTTGCAGGACAACCAGAAGCGGAAGTGCGGGGATATAAGGCGGGGCGATTTTCGTTTAATGTGAGGGGTGGACGTTGTGAACATTGCCAGGGTGATGGTGTAAATAAAATTGAGATGCATTTTTTGCCGGATGTATATGTAACTTGTCCGGCGTGCCACGGTAAACGATATAATCGTGAGGCTTTGGAAATAAAATATAAAGGTAAGGATATTTCTGAGGTGCTAAACATGACAATAGATGAGGCGGTGGAGTTTTTTGCTAATATACCATCTATTGCGGGAAAGTTGAGGACGATACAGGAAGTAGGGCTTGGGTATATAAAATTAGGTCAGCCGGCAACAACATTCTCTGGTGGGGAAGCACAACGGATTAAACTGGCGACGGAATTGGCGCGAAGATCTACGGGCAAGACTTTATATATTTTGGATGAACCTACGACTGGGTTGCATACAGATGACGTGAAACGACTGCTTACGATTTTGGGGAGATTGGTAGATGGTGGGAATTCGGTGGTTGTGATTGAGCATAATCTGCATGTGATAAAATCGGCGGACTGGGTAATAGACATGGGGCCAGAGGGTGGATTAAAAGGCGGTATGGTGTGTGCCGAGGGAACACCAGAAGATTTGGCTCGTAATGTTAAGACCCCAACTGGTGAGTATTTAAAGAGTGTCCTAAAATAAACTCTCTAAGCTTGTCTAGGTGAAAATCTCAAAAAATAATCTGATGGAATCCTTCCGGTATTGCAGTACCGGCTTTCCATCACTATTTTTTAAGATTTTCAGCCTTGATACGACAAGCTTAGGAAGTTTATTTTAAGATGCTGTATAATATATCTATGAGCTGGAAAAATGATCAAGTGACAGAGCGTGAAACTGCTAAGATTTTGGAGTTAGCGGAGAAATGTCTTGTGCTGGAGGGGGATTTTGTGGAAATGGGATGCTATAGGGGAGATACATCTTTGTTACTAGCTGAGATGCTTGTGAAAAAGATGGGGAAAAGTGGTGGAAAAGATGCGAAAAAGTTGTGGATTTATGATTCATTTGAGGGGTTGCCAGAGAAAAGTTTGGCGGATGAATCGGTGTTGGGGGTAGATTTTAAGGGTGGGGAATTGGTGGTAACTAAGAAAGAAGTAAAGAAAAGATTTTTGCGGGCTGGGTTACCGGTGCCAGTAATTAAAAAGGCGTGGTTTGCCGACTTGACGCCAGAGGATTTGCCGGAGCAGATTGCATTTGCGTTTTTGGATGGAGATTTTTATGAATCCATTAAAGATTCTTTGAATTTGGTAACGCCCAAGATGGTCGCTGGTGGAATAATGGTAGTGCATGATTATAATAATCCGGCTTTACCTGGAGTAAGAAAGGCGGTGGATGAGTGGAACAGGGTTGGGGGTGGGGATAATACATTCGAAGTAGTGGTTGATTTTTGACGAAGACTCATGATAGAATAAATAGGTAAAGGAGTTCTTATGTCTACAAATTTAACAAAGGTTTTTTTAGTTGTAAATTCGGGTTCTAGCTCGGAAAAATTTTCGTTGTACGAGGGTGAAGATGAGATTTGTTCATTGTATTTTGAGGGGGTGGAAGAAGATGGTAAAAAACAGTTTATATGTACGGTGACTAAGGCGGATGGCGCAGAAGAAAAAGTAGATAAGACTTGGCCAGATTTGTCTAAAGCGTTTGAGGAAGCTAAAGCAATTTTTGAAAAAGAGGGTTATATAAATGAGGCGCACCCATTGGATGGTATTTTGGTGCGTTGTCCGGCGGCAGGAGAGTATTTTTCGCAACATCATATTGTGGATGATGAAACTTTGGTGGAGCTTGGTAAGGCACGATTGTTATATCCACTGCATGTACCTGGTGTGGAGCGAGGTATAAAAAATGCCAGAAGGGCATTCCCCGGAGTTCCGGTGCTTACAATGAGCGATTCTGAAGCATTGACGAGGGATTCACGTAAAGATGCAGAGTATGCTTTGCCGTCTGAGATTGTAGAGGAGTTTGATTTGGGGCGCTGGGGGGCGCATGGGTCTTCTTATGGATATGTGATGGGCAAGATAAAAGAATTGGGGTTGTTAGAAAAAAGGATGGTGGTATGCCACTTGGGGTCTGGTTGTTCGGTGACGGGTTTTATTGATGGTGAGCCGGTTTATACTTCTATGGGCGAGACTCCTTTGGAGGGACTGATGTCTTCTACGCGCACTGGGGCGATAGACCCGACGATTGGAGCTTTGCTCGGTGCAAAATTTGGTGCGGAAGAAGCCATTAAAATATTAAACAAAGAATCTGGGTTGCAGGCGTTAGCTGGATCTAATGATATGCGTGAGGTAATTGCTGGTGCGGAGGAGGGGGAGCCGGAGGCGACTACAGCGTTTAACATGTTTGTGGATGGGGTAGCAGGTAAGATTGGTGAGTTTGCGGCCAAGATGGGCGGAATTGATGCAATTGTATTTACGGCGACTATTGGTGAGCGTTCATTCCCAATTAGGAGTTCGGTAATTTCTAAATTAGGATTTATGGGTTTTAAAATAAAAAACGAAGCGATGGATAAAACTAAAGATTATACCAATGTGGCGGAGGAGGGGTCTAAGCCAATTTATATTATCCCTACCAATGAAGCGGCTTATATGATAAAAATGGCTGGTGAACTTTTGGACAGACAAAAGTAGCGTTATCTAGAAGATTATTTGGGATAGTGTGGATTTTGAGGGGAGGTTGAATTGAATAAAAACAGACTCACCGAGAAGAAGATGTTGAACAGGCGCTTCCGGAAGACAGAGGAGGCTATCTTGGCGGTGTTTTTAGAGGGCGATAGTTATGCAAGTACTAGACAGATAGCAAAAAAGGCTGGAGTGTCGCCCTCTACTTTTTATAGGCATCATGCGACGGTAAAAAGAATAGCGCGAGATTATGAAGATTATGTGATGTGGGGGTATTGCCGGATGATGGCGCCATATTTGAAACGAAAAAATATAAAAATGAGACAATTTTTCTTTAAAATGTTGGTTTTTATGTTGGCGAATAAGCGTTCTTTGATGATTTTGTATAGGAGTGAAGATGAAAAAATAATGGAACGTATGGTGATAAAACTGAAACCAAAAATATTAAACTATTTAAGACTAACAGGTGAACATAGAAAAATATTTAATGTGTATGTGGCGGAGATTGTGGCCGTGTTGATGCACTGGGGTGAAAATAATTTTAAAGAAAGTGAAATAAATGAAACGTTGAACGATATAATGTATTTAACAGATACCGCAAGGGCAAGATTGAGGCCGATGATGCTTAAAAAAGGCTAAAAAATTAGCACTCTATGCTTTACAGTGCTAATTTTTTGTGCTACAATAGGGGCAGAAAAGGAGATATAAAAAATGGCACTAAAACCTTTAAAAGATAGAGTGGTGGCAAAAGTGGAGAAGCCAGTGGAAAAAACAGCTTCTGGTATATTGTTAGGTGACGCAAAAGAAAAGCCAGCGTATGCTGTGGTAGAAGCTGTTGGATCTGAGGTGACTGCTGTAAAAAAGGGTGACAAAATAATATTTAAAGAATATTCTACTACAGAGGTAAAAGTAGATGGAGTGGAGTATATTATTTTGAAAGAGGAAGATATTTTAGCGACAACGTAGTACATAGCCTGTGGAAAACCTGTGGAAAACTTTTAAAATAACAGAGATAAAATATTAAAAGGAGAAAAAATGGCAAAGAAAATATATTATGAAGCAGAAGCACGTGAAAAAGTGCTATCTGGCGCAAAACAATTGTATGATGCAGTGAAGGTAACTTTTGGACCAAAAGGTAAAAATGTAATTATAGAGAAAGAATATGGGGCGCCAGTAATTACGCATGATGGCGTAACCGTGGCTGAAGCAGTGGAATTGCCGTCTACTGAGGATACGCTTGGCGAGGCTGTGGGGGCAAAATTGATAAAGACCGCGGCACAGAAATTAAATAAGGTGGCTGGCGATGGTACTACTACTGTGACGGTGTTAACTTATAATATTTTGAGTGAGGCCAATAAATTGATTGCGGCAGGGGTGAATCCAATGGAGCTTCGGCGTGGGATAGAGAAAGCTGGCGCAGAAATAGTGGAGAGAATTGATAAAGAAGCGGAACAGATTGCTGGTGATTCTAAGAAAGTAGCAGAAGTGGCGACGATATCAGCTGGGGATGCGCAAATTGGTGAATTGATTGCCGAGGTAATTTCCAAGATTGGTAAAGATGGCGTAGTAACAGTAGAAGCTGGACAAGGGCTTACCATGGAGCAGGAAATTGTAGAAGGTTTTAGTTATGACAAAGGTTATGCTTCACCGTTTTTCGTAACGGATGTAAACAGGCAAGAGGCGGTTTTTGAGAAACCTTTGATATTAGTAACGGATCGCAAGATTTCTTCGGCATCGGACATTTTGCCGTTGCTTGAAAAATGTGCACAGTCCGGGCGAAAAGATTTGGTAATTATAGCAGAGGAAGTAGAGGGGGAAGCACTTAGTTTGTTGGTTTTGAACAAACTAAAAGGCGTATTTAATTCACTAGTTTTAAAGGCACCATCCTTTGGTGATCGCCGTAAAGAGATTATGGAAGATATCGCAATTTTGACTGATGCGACAGTGGTATCTAACGACAAGGGGTTGAAATTAGAAGAAGTAGGGATGGAAGTATTAGGCTCTGCATCTAAGATTTTGGCAACGAAAGATGAAACCACTATTATTAAGGGTGCTGGATCGGCAAAAGCGGTGGAAGCACGAATTGAGTTGATAAACGCACAAGCTAAGGTGGCAAAGTCTGACTACGAACGTGAAGAATTTGAGAAACGAGCGGCAGCTTTGTCTGGTAAAGTGGCGGTGATTAAAGTGGGTGGCGCTACGGAGACGGAGATTGATGAAAAGAAGTTTCGTGTAGATGATGCGGTGGCGGCTACTAAGGCGGCGCTTGCTGAGGGTATTGTAGCTGGTGGCGGAGTGACATTGGTGAATATGGCTTCTAAATTGCCAAGTTATGATGATGGGGCAAGGATTGTTAAGAATGCTTTGAGAGCTCCATTTGTACAGATTATGGAAAATGCTGGGTTAAATGCGCAAGCATTGTTGGCGGAAGTAGAGCGTGCGCCAAAGACAGGGTACGGTATAAATGTAATGGATCCAGAGAAGGGTATAGTGGATTTGAAAAAAGCTGGAGTGGTGGATCCGGCAAAGGTTACTAAGGAAGCCGTAAAAAATGCTACATCTATTGCTGCTACGGCGATTACGATGGGGGCATTGATTTGTGAAGTGCCAGAAGAAAAGTCGGCTACACCAGATATGAGCGGTATGGGCTACTAATTGATATACAAAAATAACCTCTCGTACGAGAGGTTATTTTTGTGTTGATTCTACATTTGGTCTATGACTTCTATGAGCGAGAGGAGGGCCGAACTACGCTCGTTGTCATCGCTGATTTGGTTGGCGGTTTCGTAGGCGGTGCCGATGGCATCTTTGTCGCCAAGCTCGGTGATGATTTTTTTGTAAAGATTGAATTTGGTGGCGGGTTTGATATTGGCATCTTTAAGATGGGGGGCAACTTCGCTTAGGAGAGGGGTGAGATCGTTTAGAGCTGCGGTCTTGATGTCGTTGATATCCATAGGGGCAGGGGGAGTTTCTGACTCTTTTGTGGGGGCGGGTGATGTGTTTGGTGAATCTGGCGTGGCAAGCTCTACTGGAGCGATGGCTTCTATGGAAGTAGATTCAACTACTTCTGCTGGAGTACCAAAATCTGGTGTGACAGAGTCTGGCACTGGAGCGGAGAACTCTGGCATAGGTGGCTTTGGCGCTGGCATGGATTCTGGTGCTGGCGATGGCGCTGGTGCGATTGGTTCTGGCATAATGGTTGCGATTTCTTCAACGGCCGTAGCTTGCACTGGCGCGACTGGCTCTGGTGCCGCGACAGTGTCTGCAAAGACAGGATCTGTTTCTGTTGATTTAGTAATATCGTTGATTGCTTTCTGTAGATCATCGTCTACAATTTGATTTTGATCCATTATGTGTGCCCACCTTTTGATTATTATTAAATATACTTATGGTTATTTTATCACAGAATATTTAAATACGCAAGAAGTTTACGATTTTATCTATGAAGTCTAGTCTGACTGGCTCCATAGGGAGACGTGCGCCAAGAGCATCGACAATGGCTTCGCCGGAACCACTAGGGAAATAAACTTTGACGTTAAGTCCAAAACGTTTTTTAGGAATGAGAACGGCAGAATAATTATTATTCTCCTGTAAAATGCCAAAAGCTTTAAAATTGGTGTATTCGTGAAGCTTGGTACCCTCGGTAAGGCCTTTGCTACTAAGGGTATATTTAATTTTGCGAGGGGGGCGGATGCTGGATATGAGGACGGTGATTGCGCTTAAAATGATTAATATAAGAAAGGTCCATCCTTGAAGGAAAATAGCAAGAGCGCTTAGCCCAGCAGTAATAATAATTAAACCAACATACCACCATGTGTTGTGGTCGCGAACGAGGTATTCTTCGGCTTCCCAAGAAATGGGTGAAAATTGGTTTGCCATAAGTTAATTATAACACATTTTAATTATTGGTAGTCAATATGAGTTCATTAAATCCGAGAGATTTTGCCCAATTAGTGAGGTTGGAGATGGTTTCTTCGCGGTTGTAGTTATTATCTAGCTCTGTTTCTAAAAAGTCAATATAAAAATGTGGCGGTTCTGACGATGTTGGCGTAGTGCGATTGATGATAAGGGCAAAATACATTTCACCACTTGTTGCAAGATGAGCTTGGTAGGTACGACCATCTGAAATGTTGAATTCAAAGGAGTATGTAGAGTATGGAAAATAAATATCAGAGTTTACGGAAGAATTATTAATTGTGGCATCATAAGCATATGTGGGTACGCCTTCGCTAGGGGTATTTTCGTGTGGTGCAGAGGAGGTTTCTTTGGTCGATGCTAAAAATTGAAGATATGTTTGCATGTTGCTAAAGATGGTTTCTCCCAAGATGGATTCTAGATATGTAGGATTATCTATATATAAGTAGGGGGTTTTGTCACCATCTTCGTCTGGGTATCCGTCATCAGCAAAGGTGATTTCTAGAGATTCGGTGGAATTATTGTTTGAGGAAATGATACTGACAGCGGTAATGATGGTAAGAATTAAAATAACTAGCAGTGCGCCAATTATAGCTATGAGTTTTTGTTTTTTGTTAGTAGAATTTTGCATGATGTAATGCCTCCTAATTTATCAAACAATTGTTATAGTTTGCTGATATTTCATAAATGAATTGATCGGGATTGAAACCTAGAGATTTTATCCATATTTTGGCGGAGTCAATGGCGGAGTCTTGAATAGATTGAGGGGTGCAGGTGTTTACGGATATATCTATTTGATTTTGGCTGGTGAAAGAGAAGGTTATGTCTTCGTTGGTAGGCAAAGTGGTGGTGTACGAGGGGATATAGAGCCAGAGAGTGTCTTCGTTTGGGATTGTAGAGTTGTCGTTACAGGCGGAGATTGGATAAATGATCTTTGAAGGGTCGGATAGGCAGAATAGTGTGCTATGATTACTTTCATCTGTTGATTCGCTATTTTGTGTATCGTAATTGTATAGTACAAGAAATGATTGCTCTAATTCGTTGATGTCGACTATAAAAGTACCTGAGGATAAATTGTCATTTAAAGGAAAGGTGTTAACTGAATCATCTCTGATGGTTGCACCAGATGTTGGAGCTTGTTGATCGGTGGAATATAACTGCATATAAATATTTTGCTCAATGTCATCAACTATATTTGATGGAATATCTGGTAATTTTTCGTTGAAATTGCTGATTACGGTGTTGAGGGGGAGAGGATTTGTGACAGTGAAATTATAAATAATAAATATAATAATTGGAATAAGAATAAATAATGCTACTAATATTATGAGGGCTATTTTGTTGATTTTGATTTGCTTATCGTTGTTCATGGTTGCTCCATTAATGTTTTATTGAACTGCTTGGTTCTACGTGCCAGGCTTCGCTACTTAATGGTCTGTCTAATCCGAAAGCACCAAGGTTGTTTTTGAACCATTTACTAATTGGGGTATTCCAGTTTCCACCATTAGTGCCGGCAAAATCTATAGCTAAACCACCTTGATGCCTAGAACAGCCTGGGTAATCTGCGTCAGGAAAGCCCTTTTGGCGATATAGTGCAGTTTGATAAGCCATGTTTCTAAATGATGTATTACTTTGTAATGTGTTTCCGGTTTCTATATAATATTTGTGGGCTAGGGCTGCGTATGCGCCAGATACTCTTGAATTAACTATAGCATATCCGCCAGTATTGTGGCCTGTGCCGTAGTCGCTTCCAGTGATTTGGTAGCCAGGTTTGTTTAACGCGCATAATCTGATTTGGAAAGAGGTATAATTTGGGCGTTTGCCGTTGACATGGTAGCCGGTATCAGTGCCGATGTCAGTAGTACGTGAATCGCAAGCTATATCGACTGAGCTTTCGTAAAGAGGCGCAATTGGTTGGTCGCCATCGCCAGATTGGCTGGCACTGGCTTCGCGGGCGTTGAGCTCAGCTTCGTTGGCAGGAAGTGCTTCGTAGAGTTTGTTTAGGATATCGTAGATTTTTGTGTTGTTGGCTGATTGGGGTTGAATATTGATGTGTAGGTGAGCTTGAGTGTTCTGAGCACATGGTGGAGGACCCACATGGCCGATTACATCACCAGCTTTGAAAGTTTGCCCTACGGAATATTTTGATTCATAAGACATGTGGCCTAGCCAGTAGGAGTTACCATCGTTGCCTTGGTAAGATACGGATGCACATTGTTCAATATAGTCTGATGGGACATTGTTGTCGTAATACGAATATCCAGTGATGGTGCCATCTACCAGTGCGACAACTTCTGCGCCTGTTGAATAATAATACATATCACTGAAGCCTGTACCACTGCCGGTGAAGTTTGAACTAGTATAAGTAGTTGCGCCAGATACCATAGATAAGTCTATACCTAAATCCAAAGCGACGTGATCATGATGGCAAGCGCCTATGTCGTAATTAGTACAAGGGAGTGGTGATAGCACGCTTTTTGATCCTGGTTGAAGATAATTTTCTTTGGTGGCGTAAGCTATGGGGAAAGCATAAGTAGTGCCATTAATCTCTAGAGTGGTGACGCCGTTACTATTAGTGTTGTTGGTTTCGTTACAATATTGTGCTGAGCCATATTCTGATGATACTACATTGGGTTCTGAACCGGCGCCTTGTGCGTTGGCGGCAGCATTAGTGAGCATTTCGGGATGCATGGAAGCAAGTTGGGCGGAGGAGGCCCAACCTCTATCTTTGGACAGAATTTCTAATTGTTGAATGACTTTACTAACAGATTGCCGGTAGTACTCGCCGGTTGCATAAGGCTTTGCAATGGCGGCGATATAGGCGTATGGGTCTGTAATTCTGTCGCCGGAGAAAGCTCCGACTGAGCGGTATACTGATGTTTTGCGAATATTTTCGTAGTAGCCTCTCCATCCTTCTTCTGGGGTATCATAATGGAAAGCGTTATTGGGGTTTGAATCAAAGGCTCCAATGCCGAAAAAATTGTTGCGATCTCTGGCAAAGTGACTAGTCCCTGCGCCGGATTCTATGATACCTTGGGCCATGACGGCCTCCCAGGGAATACCATATTCTATGCTTAGTTTTTCGGCAATATCATGATATTTGTCAACGAACTCAATTTGCTGGCTGGACAATTTGGCTGAAGTTGCACCGCCACTAGTGCTAGATTCTGTGGTGGTCATTTTGGTGACTTTATTTACTGCGGTAGTGAGGATTTCAGCAAACTTTTCACGACCGGTTGGGTCGGTAGGATGGATACCATCGCTTGCGATGTATTGGGAGGGGTCGCTAGATACTGCTGAATACCAATCTAGATAGGTGACGTTTTGGTAATCGTTCGCTAGCTTTTTGACTACTTCATTGGATTTATTCATTTGTTCTGAGGCCATACCATTATAGAAAATAGTCATTAGAATAACTTGAACATTTTTGCCGTTTAATGCACTGAATAATTTGGCAGTATCATCTGAGTTTGTGTAATCTATGCCGCCATTACTACCCATAGCGAATACAAGAATGTCTTGGTTGCCCATATTACTGATGCGTTCGGTGCCACCCGGGCCGAAACTGCTATTTGCGCTGAAATAGGTACCAGATAATGCATTTACAGTAGCTTTGGGGAGCTTTTCTAGAATTTGGTTTTTACTAAGAACAGTAATGGAGTCACCGATAATGTAAACGTCACTGCCGTCTGAATTGCCAGATGATGTGATGCTGGAGGTTATGCAGTTGCTCTCTTTGCTGTTGTAAAAGTAAATGCCGTTTTGAGCATATTCGGTAAGAGTGTCATCATCTATGATATAACCATTTGAATCGATAGCTAGGGTATAGGATGGAGAGAAAACGAGGAGGTTTATGAGAAAAAACAAGAAAGTAGCACGACAAAGCGCTCGCCAGAAAAATCTGCGATTTTTATGTTTGATGACCTTGGAGTCTATCATGAAATAATTATAACATAGATTTTATGCAATAATACTGGAATGATTTTATCGTCAAAATTGGGAAAGTGTGATAAAATGTATATATACGGAGGGTTACCCAAGTGGCTGAAGGGGACGGTTTGCTAAATCGTTAGTCTGGAGTGATCTGGAGCGGGAGTTCGAATCTCCCACCCTCCGCCAGTGTGCTTAAAGAAGCACTTTTTTGGTTGATTCGAACCTTCGGTGCGAATCTCCCACCTTCTACCATCGTCTTAGCGGGCGGATATTTTATATTGAAACTAGTGAAAATGTGGTATAATGTGGGTATGAAGAACATGAAAAATGTAACCAAATTGATAGTATCAGTGATAATTTGTGGTGTGGTAACGCTGACTGGTGTTTCTAGTGTAAGTGCACTTACTTTGCAAGAGGGGGCGGAGGCTGCGCGTTGTGAGAATTGTCCTGCAAACCTGTTTGGGGATACTGGCGTGTTTAAACAAATAACCAATACTATATTATATATAGTGGGTATTATTGCGGTAATTATGTTGATTATTGGGGGTATAAAGTATGTATTGTCTGGTGGCGATTCTAAAAAAGTGACAGATGCGAAAAATACAGTACTTTATGCAATTATTGGCTTAGTGATTGCTTTCTTGGCGTTTGCGATTGTAAACTTTGTGGCTTCGGCATTACCTACCGCGGAGAGCGAAGCTGGAGTGGTTTTTCACTTTTTAAGTTAGATAGGTTTTTGTGACTGTTTAGTTTTACTGTAGAAAATGCGGTTTTGCTATGACAGTATGGATAGTTACGATATTTTTGGTAGCAAATATGGTTTTGTGAGATATGGTGTGGTGGTTATGGCGATAGGTCGTTTCTGATGTAGGCAAGATACGGACTACCTTCTGCGTTGTAGATTGGTGTGTAGTATTCGCTGATATCTATACTAAGAATTTGATCGTCGCCTGTGAGCAGAAGATAGTCAAAATTGTATTTAGTGAGAAAGTCAATGATATCGATAGAGTTTTCGTATTGTAAGCGATAATATTCGTTGAAGATATCGGCTTGATGATTATTTTTCTTGAGAAAGAGTTCGGCTTGAGGGGTAATGTAAGCACGGTAACCGCGGAATTCGACATAGCCACCGGCGTTGAACGGAGTGTAAACGGTGGTATTGGGGTTGTGCTGGGCAAAAAGATCTATGGTATTGACGGCGTTGGCAGAAGGGTGAGTGAAATTGGTGGTATTAAGATCTTCTATGAAGATGAGGAAACAGAGAGCGATAATTGTACCGTAGAGAACGTTTTGTACAATGGGGAAGCTGTGAGAGGTGTGAAAAAGATGAACTTTGCGGTAGACTTTGGACTTTTTGAGCCATTTTGGTTTTTTGAAGAGGAGAGTAACGGTTTTGTTGTTGGGCAAAATACTGGCTAGGGGGAAGAACGAAACAAGGATAAAATGGCTGAGACCTTTAAGCGAAATTAGTGAAAGAACGAGTGTTCCGAGACAAAGAAGTATGTAGCGTATGTGGAGGCGATTTTTGCCAAAGCAAATATAACAGACGATGGGGATAATAATTGTGAGAGCATTAAGAATAGTGTATGGGTCTGCAAAATTGAAAAATTGGGGTGGTTGGAGCTCTATGATGATGTCGTGCATGTTGGCGTCGGTAAAACTGGTAAAAATAAATAGCATAGCACCAATACCATATGGGTTGATGAGGCCGACCAAAATAGTGGTGATAAAAGTAATGAAAAGAGGTTTTTGACGATAACCTTGAAGGTGGAGTTTTTTGTTTTTGAAAGAGTCTATAAGGTAGGGGACCATGAAGAGGGGGATCATTAACCAGTAGGCGGAATGAAGGTTGACTTCTAGGATAGAGATAAGAGGTATACCGTAGAGGTATTTGGATTTATTGGTTTTTATGTAAGATTCTAGGAGCAAGAATAGGGCAAGAGTGTTAATAAAAGTAAATATTTGACCACGAGCTACTATAAAAGTGAAGCAGAGGATGATGTCTGTGAGAAGCATGATAAAAATGGATATTTTTTGGTTTTGCTGACTGATGGTCATACAGAGTTTGTAGAGTAGAATACAAATGACGACATTGGCTAGAATGACAAGAAGGATTAGGCCGCCTGGCCCGAAAATTGAGTAGGCTAGCCAAAAAATGATGGAGGCGAGCCAGTTTTGGGCGATGACGTCTAGGTTGGGGTGCATAGAAAATGGGTCGATGTAATAGATGCCATGTTCAGTGATATAACGACCTTCGGTGAGAACGTACCAGAGATCGTTATCAAGGATGGCATTATAACGAAAAATAAGTAAAATGAGGATTGGTATGGATAGAATACCTGCCCATTTGAGATATTTACGCCAATTCATAGTATGATTTTAACATATTTTGATGATATATATTGTGGCTTTGTTACATAACCTATTGCATCTTAGGGGCCCTGTGATATAGTGAAGGTGAACAGTAAAATTGCGCTTGAGCGGTTTTTGTGATAGAATAAAAATATGAAGAGGGTATGTAGAAAAATACTTTTGGGATTGTTTGTTGTTGTTTTGGCTGGATGTTTTGCTGGGGGTTCCAATATGGTTTATGCTGATGATGGTGGTACTAATGGGGATACTACTCTTGGAAGTTGTAGATATTTGCTTGGTATGACTTCGTGGGATTGTGGGGTGCCTACGATTAACAATGAAGCGGAGCTTACCGCTAGTGTTTGGATTATTGCTTCTAATATTCTAGTGGATTTGACGGTGTTGGCGGCTTATTTGGTGGTTGGCTATGTTATTTATGGTGGCTATTTATATATATTGTCTTCGGGCGATCCTAGTAAAATGGCAATGGGGAAAAAGACATTGACACAGGCGTTTATTGGGCTTGCTATTGTATTGCTGTCTAATGTTATTTTGAGTACTATTCGTATTGCATTGCTTGGTCAGGGTGGCATGTTTGCGACCAACTGTGCAATAGACGGTGCTACGTGTAATACAGATGCAACAAGCCTTGTAACCAACCTGCTCCAGTGGGTGATTGGTGTAGGAGGGATTGTGGCGGCAATATTCGTGTTGATTGGTGGGATAGGCTATGTGACGTCGTCTGGCGATCCTAGTAAACTTCAGAAAGCTAAGACTACTATTATTTATGCGTTGATTGGGTTAGTGATTGTGGCGCTAGCTGAGATTATTACTGCATTTGTTTCTAATTTGGTTCGCGAGGCAAACACTACATCGTATATAGATTCATCGCAAACAATAATAATTGCAAAGGAGTATTATGAAAACTAAGATGATTAAAATATTGATTATGGCTGTGGCTGTTTTGGGATTTGCTGGTGCTGTGGGTATGTCTGCTCCGGTATTAGCAGAAGAACCATCGCCGTCCGATGTGAATATCTGCGATCTTGACCAAGTGCCAGATTCTGTAAAAGCGGCTAACGGTTGCCCTAATACGTCTGAAGTGGCGGAATTGCCTAATGTGGTGCGTAATATATTAAATGCGATTATTGGTGTGATGGGGCTAGTGGCGGTAGTTTTCGTGGTGGTTGGGGGGATTCATTATATTACTTCTACGGGTGATGCGACTAAGGTGAAAAAGGCACGAGATACTATATTGTATAGCGTGATTGGGTTGGTTATTTGTGCGTTAGCATTTGCGATTGTGAATTTCACGGTGGATACGATTATTAACCAATCTGTCAGTAATGCAGAAGCGGAGGCGGTTGACGAGGAATAATGAGCTACACAATAAAGCCTTTTAAAAATCTCTTGCAATTATTTAGAAAAAGTTATATACTAGACTTAGATAATCATAAAGGATAATAAAAATGAAAGATTTAATTGTTACAACGTTGGCTAAGGCAAATATAAATACTAACTATACTAATAATAATGGTGATACTAATTTGACGGATGATATTGTTGGTATTATAAATATGGTGATTGGTGTACTTGGCTTGATTGCTGTCATTGTGGTTATTATTGGCGGGATTAATTATATGACTTCTTCTGGTGAGGCCGCTAAGGTGAAGAAAGCTAAGGATACAATCCTTTATGGTATTATTGGCCTTATTATCTGCGTATTAGCATTTGCGATTGTGAACTTTGTGATTACTACTGTTCTGAATGGTAATTAATAATATGATTAAAAAATACCCCTTTGAGGGGTATTTTTTAATGGTTGAGGTGGTAATGTGATAAGACATTGATTGGTTAAAAATAACCGTGCTAATAATGCAATAATATCTGATTAAAATATAGGAGATAGTATTGTAGATTATTATGTGACGGTTATTTTGTATAAGAAAAGTATTATGCGAAGCTATTTATATGACCCACCACGCTTTACGCGCTATTTTTGCCGTACAATTATTGCACTGTGATAATTGTAGGCGATTCAACTTTTTCTTTTTCGAAGGCGATAGTTAAAACACCGTCTTTGAGTTCTGCCTTTACGCTGTTTTCGTCTTCGCGTACTTGTACTGGTAGGGCGATTGTTCGCGAGAATTCGCCCCAGTAGCATTCTTGGATATGCCATCTGGTGGTTTGCTCATCTTCTCCGGCGGATAGAACACCAGAAATTGTCAGTACGTTATCAGAAATACTGACGTTTAGATCGGATTTTTTGATGCCAGCAGTACGTGCTTTTACTACTAGTTTGTCGGCGGTTTCGTAGACATCTACGGCGAGCTGTCCTGGAAAATCGTCGGTGTTTTCCCACTCATCTTCAACGGGTTCGCTGACTTCGGCTTGAGGCTCCTCTACGGCGATTTCTTCTTTGACGGCGACCATTTCGTCGCCTTCGCCGAGAAACGCAGCAGCAAGGTCGTCTTCCATCAGCAAATCGTCATTGTTTGTACGAGCCATGTTTCCTCCACTTATATTGTTATGTTTTATTATAAACCACTTATGTAGTAAAATCAAGAGTGTATGGCCAAAAATGTAAAAAATACAACATTTCCTGGGCTTTTGGACCTGCTTGCACCGCACTCTTGTAGGGGGTGTGGGCGTCTAGGCGAGCCACTTTGCCATTGTTGTAAAAAATACATTGTTGAAGCATGTGTGCGTGATTTTTGTCCAAATTGCCGGCAAAGTAGGCTGGGATTAATGAGGTCGCCAAATGTAAAAAATGATGTGGGTGATACTGGTGCTAATAGTGGTAAGGTTAATCATTTTGGAAACAGTGATGGAGGGGGTAATAGTGTTGGGCAAGCTGGCGCCGGTTACCTTAAATATCACAAAAATAGATTTTTGCCAAATGAATGTCCACATTGTCATTTGCCACTGGCTTATGTGGTGGGGCATCGCGATGGTTTGCTGGAGGTGCTGATTCATGATTATAAATACGATTCTGCTCGTGCGCTTGCGTCATCGCTTGCAGATATTATGCAGTGTATTTTACCATGTAATTTGCCGGATAATACCGTGATTGTGCCTTTGCCTACTACCACTAAACATATTAGGGTGCGCGGGATGGATCATACTTATTTGATTGCTAAATATTTGGGCAAGATGAAGCATTTTGCGGTGCAAAGTGTTTTGGTGCGTGCGAAAAATACCGTGCAGGTGGGTGCGACGCGCAAAGAGCGTATAAAACAGGCGCCTTTGGCATATACTATTGATACTGGGATTGAGTTGGATTTTGAGGCGACTTATTTGCTTTTGGATGATGTGTGGACTACTGGTGCTAGTATGAAATCTGCTATAGAGTTGTTGCGTGGGGCTGGTGTGCCGGTGGACCATATACGCATAGCGTTGCTTGCTGTGAGTGATTGAGGATACCGCATAATTATAGAGAAAAAAATGTGGTTTTGCTATTGACAAAAATGCTTATGCGTGCTATAATTAAAGTACGCCTTAAAAAGGGAGGCGGAGTTTTTATATGATATCCAAAAAAGTGTCAAAAAACAGAGTATGGAAAGCCATTTTTGGTAGTTTTTTGGGTATTGTGGGCATATTTGTTGCGTTGTGTGCACCAATGATAAGCCCTGCAAATACAGGGGCGGTGGATGGCGATATGACAGAGCCGGTGTATTTGGAGGAAATACAAGAAAATACAGAGAGAAATGATGCAAGCGATTCTGGCACGGATGGAGATGATGTGCAAGAAAATGATGAGGACGGGGTGGAAGATGGGGATAGTACAGGCGAAAATGAGGAAAACGGGCAGGTAACTGCAACGACAACCGCAAATAAGGTAGTGAGTGATGCTTCTTGTAAGAATAGTTTGGGAGAATTGGGATGGTGGGTGTGTCCACGAACTGGTAAAATATCTGAGGCGGTGGATTGGCTATATGATAAGATTGAGGGCGTGTTGGCCATAAACCCCGTAGAGATAAAAGATGGCGCGCCAATTTATGAGCTTTGGAAATATTTTAGGGGGGTGACAAATATTGTATTTATTATTTTCTTACTAGTGGTGATTTATTCACAGATTACGGGATATGGGATCTCTAACTATGGGATAAAAAAGGCATTGCCAAAATTAATAGTGGTAGCGATTTTGGTGAATTTGAGTTTTATTATGTGTTCGGTACTAGTAGATGTGTCTAATGCGGTGGGGAATGGTATGAGGGGATTATTTGATGCGATAGAGGAAACGACTTTAGCTACTACTAATGTGAGCGGAACGTCACATGTGGCGATGGCGGAAATGTATTCAGCGCTTAGCGGTGGTACTGCGCTGGCGGTGGGGGGAGCGGTAATAGCGTTTGAATCTGGAGCGATTTGGATGCTGATACCGGTGGCATTGGGGGCGATAGTGGCAGTAGCAACTGGGCTTATCACTATTGCTTTGCGTCAAGCGGTGGTGGCGTTGCTCGTGATGATTGCGCCACTGGCTATTGTGGCACATATGTTGCCAAATACAGAGAACTTGTTTAAAAAATGGAAGAATCTACTAACAAAAATGTTGGTGTTTTATCCGTTGTTTTCGTTGTTGTTTGGAGCGTCTAGCTTGGCGGGGTGGGCGATTATTGTGGGAGCAAAAGACGGATTTATGCTACTACTGGGTGTGGCGGTGCAGATTTTCCCATTGTTCTTTGCTTGGTCTTTGATGAAGATGAGTGGGACATTTCTTGGGAATATCAATGCACGGATGCGTGGTATTATGGCGAAGCCGTTGGCGTCCAATACTGCGTGGGCTGGTTCGCACCGAGATGCCACTAAAGCAAAACATTTGGCGGCGGGGAATGCATACACGCCAAGTATGAGATTGAGACAGTTTTTGTCTGACCGTAAAATAGCGCGCGAAGCGGACGCTAAAGAGAATATGGAATCCGTGCAATTGCGTGGGTTGGCATACGGGGCGCGACGTCATTACCGTAAAGATGGTACGGTGTCGCAAGATGGTGAGGAAGCATATGGTAGGCAAGCACGAAATATGCAATATCAACAGAAAATATTGCGTGATAAAAATAATTTTGAAAAGGGATTGGGGCAAATTGTTGGTGGTTCTAGAGATGTTGCGCAAAAAGCGCGCTTGGGGGCGTTAGATATAGCTAATGTGAAAGCGGCGGATAGCTTAAAGATAGAACAGGCACGTACAGAGAGGATTACTTATGACAATGCCAGAGGTTTTTATAATAGGATGGAAGATGCCGTAAATGCACATATGGATATTTTGCATGGTGGTGAAGAAGACTATAGGATGCATGATATAAAAGATCGTGTGGCAGCTATTGAGAGGTATAATGAAGCCAGCAAGATTATGGAGGGCGAAGTATTGGATGTGCAATATGCGACGGCTACGGCGGCTCATAATTACGACACGCAGATGCAAGTTGTGATGAAGAAAATGCAAAAATACTTTGAGATGACGCCACCTACTAAAGATTTGCGGATGCGAATGAAAGAGTTTTCTCTTAGTGGTAAGGCGACAGATAATATAGATTTGGTGATTTCTGGATTGCGCGAGATTAACCGGCGTGGTGATACGGATATCGTAAAGAATATTCTAGATGACGTAATAGATGAGGGATTAACTTTGGGGACTCATGCTTCACAATCTGTGGCGAGTTTCTTGATGTTTGATGTGAAAGATAGTGATCCGTTTTTGCGAAGATTTGGTAAATATATCAATTTGGAGACGGCGAGGATGTATGATAAGAATAAACGTCAAAAGGCGGAGGTTGATTTTGATGAATATGTAAAAGGTTACCATATTGAACCAGATGGTTCGCGTATGATAGCGAAGAAGCCAATGAGTGTATTATTGCAAGGTACATCGTTTGATAATATTGAACGTACGGCAATGGCAAATATGCGCGATGCAATATTAAAAGTGTATGGGGATAGTGGTGGTGAAGCAACACCGGAGGCTATAGAGGCTTTGTCTATGGCCTATGGGGCCTCTGCTCCACAATTATTATCTGCTAGCTTGAAATACCTATCTGGTAGTGAGGGGCTAAGGAGCGTGGTGGAGTTTATTACTGGATATAGACAAAAAGTAGATGATACCACTGGTGAAGAAATTTGGGAAGCATTATGGGATGACAAAAAGAGATTTAGCGATGAAAGACAAAGAGATAGGCTAAGAGAGTTTTACCGTGAGCAGACCGAAAAATATTTGAAAGGACAAACGCCATCGCAATTGCTGAAGTTGCGAACTGATTACAAGACGCCAATTATAAAACATTTGAGTGATGGTTGGCTTGGATTCTTGGCTGGGCATAGAGATGATCCAGAGTATGCTGATATGGCCACGGAATATGCGGATTATCTAGAGGAATACGAAGCAAAGATGGCGGGTGCAGGCGGTAAGACATTAGATGAAGTTGATAGCGATTTTGCCAATGATGTAACGCGTGAAAGAATTCGTGAAGTACTTGGTGATGGCGTGATGCGTCGTATCTTGATTACGGCGAACCGTTCTAGTGCGGCCAACGAAACCAAGGCGTTTGCACGCGATTGGTACGGTATTGACGATGAGGCTTATCGGGCGAAGATGGGCGTGGATAATGCGAAGGGTGGCAAACGAAACAAACAAAAACCCACAAATAGCAATGTGCCTAGTGGGGATTCCAGTGATGGCGGTGGGGCTACTGGTGGAGGTGGGTACGGTAATTTTAGGGATTGGATGAACCTTTCTAGCACCGATTTTGATTTGAGGGGTGATGTTGGCAGATATTATGCTGAGTCGGTAGAAGCATTGAGGAATTTTGGCATGGATGTGATAGCATCTGAATACGAAAAGTTTTATGCTGAAAACAGCGATAAGATAACTGGTGTGGCAGACCTTGAGCAGGCACTGGAGAGATTGATGGGTGAGTTCCCAGATGATGCTGATGGTGCGGATGCGGATGATGAGTAGGGGTAGAGTATGTTGTGACCACCCGCCAAAACCATAATTTAGGCAACTAACTACCCAGCAAGCACCTAACTGAGTTGCCGCTGTTGCGAAGATCATTATTGGACGGAAGCACACTGCTAGAACTGACGTAGAGGTAGTACATACGGTCAGTATTGCTCCAAGTAGAGGACCAGAAGATGCCGCGGTTACCCTGATAGTAGGCCTTACCGGAAGAGAAGTAGCCAGAGAGGGGCGTAACAAGGGCAGTTTGGAAGTTGGTGGCATTGCTAGAATAAGCTGTGTAAAGGGCTTTGTATTCACCAGAACTAGAGCTGGTTGGTAGTCTCCAGCCGTATGGGCAGATGTCACTGGTGATGTCTCTGAGGCTACTGGTGTTAGGGTCTGATGATGGGGAGCCAGTAGTAGATGAATAATTGCCCCAGCAGTAGGAGCCAGCACTAGCGGCACAGTAGTTGTAATATACACCTATTTTGCCTTGGGCGATGCTGGTTGTGCCGTTAATAGTGGCAGATGTAACACTGGTGCTGGACCATGATTTATCGCTATTTACACAGTAAGCATTGTTACATACACCAGAAGTACTACTATCTACCGCAATCCAAGGCTGAGAGTAGCTATATGATGTTGTCCAAGTTTTCTTAACCGCAGACATAGCCCATTGGTCACTGGAGGTGCCAGTTTTAGTACCTTTGAGATATTGTAGAGCTTCACTGGTAGCATTAGTCATCTTACCAGCATTTGTGCCAGTACCATATAAAGTATCGTATGACGTAGCGGTGAGGTCTATGGCGAGGTTTTCTGTCATCCAGAGGTTACCGTCTGCAAGTTTCTTTACGGTGTAGGTTTTACTATCTCTGCGGTCTGTAAGGGTACCAGTGTCACCTACACAGGCACTAGTTACTGTACTAGCAGACATACTTTGCATATAGCCACTAAAGGTAACATGTGAGGTACAACTACTCTTTCCTGTAATCGTAATCCCCACAGAACCAGTAGTGGATGTAGTACCTATAGTGAGAGTAGGGGTGGCGGTGGTTGTGGTAGTGTTTTGGGTAGTAGTACCAGCTAGAGCACCCTTAGCACTAGTCTTCTTCCAGTTGTCTAGTGTGTAGCTAGTACTAGTGTAGGTTGGTACTAAGTAATATGTAGTACCATAAGCTAAGTTGGTTACACTACCACCACTACTACTTACGGTACCTACTGTAGTACCAGTAGTGCTACCACTCTTTACTGCTACGCTAGATACTCCAGTACCAGCAAAGGTAATCTTTACTGGGAACTTACAGACACCATAGAGGGTAGCTCCGGCAGTAATATTAGTACCAGAAATGGTAGCACCACTAGCATAGGTTTGTGCTCCTGTAGTAGAGTTAGTACTAGACCAATAGCAGTTACCATTACCATTAGTAGAGTCTGTTTGGGTAATAGTAGGTAGTGTTTGGCTAGTTCCTGCTGTCCAGTGGGCGTATAATGTAGTACCACTAGTGCTAATCCATTGTGATGAACTATTAGTCAGTGTAGCAGTACCATTAGGTGCATTGGCTACTAATGTACCATTACTATTAATGACTTTATATCCTCCACTACTTGCTGTATACCAACCATCAAAAGTATAAGTATAAGTAATAGTAGAAGTAGCACTACTTTGATTACTAGATTTAGTAACTGTAGCATTATAGGCACTATTAGTCTTGGAGAAGCCGGAGAAGGAGTAAGCTCTTTGTGGGGAAGTAATGGTACTAGTACCACTACTACTAGCAGTACCAGCATAGACGTTACTGCTATTATATGTAGTATAGGCAGACGTACTACCAGTTGTGGTAGCGTTAGTGTTAGTTAGTATGATGTCATACTTACTAGCTGTCCAGACTGCATAGAGCTTAATGTCTGTTTTATCTAAGGTTTTGTCTATACCAAAGTATTTAGGATTAGATGTTGTACCTACATCATAAGTGGTACCGTTACAGA
>JAFQXY010000035.1 GCA_017406745.1 Candidatus Saccharimonadota bacterium
AGTAATGGTACAGTCTGTAACGGTACCACTTATGATGTAGGTACAACATCTAATCCTAAATACTTTGGTATAGACCAAACCTTAGATAATACAGACATTAAGCTCTATGCAGTCTGGACAGCTAGTAAGTATGATATCACTCTAACTAACACTAACGCTACCACAAATGGTAGTACATCTGCCTATACTACATATAGTAGCAGTAACGTCTATGCTGGTACTGCTAGTAGTAGTGGTACTAGTACCATTACTTCCCCACAAAGAGCTTACTCCTTCTCCGGCTTCTCTAAGACTAATAGTGCCTACGATGCTTCTGTAAGTAGTACAGCTACTAAAACTTATACTTATGTCTTTGATGGCTGGTATACAGCGAGTAGTGGTGGCAATAAAGTAATCACTAGTAGTGGAGCACTAGTTGCTAATGCTAAAGCTAGTGATAATACTACTACATTAGTAGATAGTAATGGTAACTGGGTCTATGATACTACATCAAATCCAGCAGTAACCTTATACGCCCACTGGACAGCAGGAACATCACAAACCCTACCTACTATTACCCAAACAGACTCTACTAATGGCAATGGTAACTGCTATTGGTCTAGTACTAACTCTACTACAGGAGCACAAACCTATGCTAGTGGTGCTACCATTAGTTCACCTACTGCAGGAGCTACCCTCTATGGTGTCTGTAAGTTCCCAGTAAAGATTACCTTTGCTGGTACTGGAGTATCTAGCGTAGCAGTAAAGAGTGGTAGTGCTACTGGTACTACAGTAGGTACCGTAAGTAGTAGTGGTGGTAGTGTAACCGACTTAGCTTATGGTACTAACTACTACCTAGTACCCACTTATACTAGTGGTTATGAATTATCTGGTTGGTCTAAGACTAGTACTAGTGGTACACTATCTTCTACTACTGAAGCTAATCCATATATTACCATAGGTACTACTTCTACTACTGGTGCGGTGGGGGTTACGGTTACGGGGAAGAGTGCAAAGACTTATATGCAGGATTTAACAAAAGCCCAGTGCCAATCCCAAGCCTCCAGTGGAAACATAACAGTATATGATAGGCGTGATGAAAGTGATTATACAGTAAGATATATCAGAGATGCTTGCTGGATGACGCAAAACTTAAGAATCACTGGTACTATATCCAGTACAGACTCTAACTTTAGCACCAATAGCACATTTAACGTAAAAGCTGCAGATCTCAAAGGCTCTAGTTCTTCATACACTCAAGCTCAATCCCATGTAGCAGACTCTACAGATGTATCCGCATCTTCATCTGCTACTGGTGGACCATATACTATAAACCAACTAGGTGCATGGTATAACTATTGTTCCGCTAGTGCTGGTACAGTATGTAGCCAAACACAAAAAGATGCCACCGAAGACATCTGTCCATCTGGTTGGCATTTACCATCATATAATACCGCTCCAGGTGCATTTAGTGGCATGACTGGTACCGTAAGTACTACTGGCACTAACAATGCTTCATACTTTAGTCCTATCTATGGCGGGAGCTACTACGGTGGCTCGTCTAACCGCGCTACTACGTACGGGTACTGGTGGTCGGCTACTGCGTACAATGCTAGCAATCAGTACAACCTGTACTACAGCAATGGTAGTCTGGGTACCGGCAACGGCGGCAAGCGCTACGGGTACTATGTACGGTGTGTGCGTACCTCGTAGCTACCCTACTGCACCGAGCGAAGCGAGGTTCCTCTCCCTCCACCCGAGAAGTACGCCACGCCCTGGGGGCGTGGCGTCCCGAAAAATAATAAAAGAGAAGGAGAAAATATGGCAAAAAGTAATAACGTTTTGCCGATGCAAATGGAAATGGATTTCGGGATGGATGATTTGCTTGATAAGACCTACAGACCATCTAGGGGGATGGCGCATATTATTCATAACCCAGTGATTATAACATACAACGTGATGACGAAATGACGAGATATGTGTTGCTTAAATAATTGAAGCTCGTGATCATAAATATGATATACTATAATTATGGAAAATGTGAAAATTGTGGCTGTGGTGGGGATGAGTGGTAGTGGGAAATCTGTGGTGGTGGATCATTTGACTAGTAAAGGTTATCCAAAGGTGTATTTTGGGGGGATGATTTATAAAGAAATGGAAAAACGCGGGATAGAGCGGACGCCTGATGGTGAGTCCGAAAAGAAGTTTCGCGAGATGATACGCGAAACAGAGGGCAAAGATTGGGTGGTAAAGCAAGTGATAGCCGAAACGCGGGACTTGATACAGGCTGGGCAAAGGCGGATAGTGTTAGATGGCGTGTATTCTTGGACAGAATACAAGACCTTGAAGCGTGAATTTGTTGGTATGATGACGTTTATTGCGGTGGTGGTGGATAAAAAAATACGTTATAAGCGTGTGGCTGTGCGCCCAGAGCGGGCTTTTGATGGTACTGCAATACGCGAGCGTGACCGTAGTGAGATAGAAAACCTAGAAAAAGGTGGCCCGATAGCGTCTGCGGACTACTATATTTTAAATAATGGTACAATAGCAGAGGCGGAAGCGCGCACGGATGAGATTTTGCGGGAGATTGGGTTTTGAAACGACTGGTATTAATAGACGGGAAATCTGTGTTTTACAGGGGGTATTATGCGATGGGGGCGCTATCTTTGAGTGATGGTACACCTACGGGGGGCGTGTACGGGTTTGCGGGGATTGCTATGGAAATAGTGCAAAGACTGCACCCTACCAAAGTAGTAGTGGCGTGGGATTCCAAGACGTCGGTGGCGCGCCGGCGGGCGATTTATCCAGAATACAAGGCTGGGCGAGTAAAGCCTGGCGAGGATTTTTATGTACAAATACCTTTGCTTAAGGAACTCATAGGGGATTTGGGCTGGGATTTTGTAGAGATAGATAATTATGAAGCCGATGATATTATAGGAACTTTGAGTCGTCAGGCAGATGGGATGGTGGATAGTGATGGCAAATGTGAGTGGGAAACATATATTATATCATCTGATTTGGATATGCTACAGATAGTAGATGAAAATACCCATATGTGGCGGATTTTAAAAGGGTTTACTAATATAGAGGCGATAGATATCCCAGAGGTAGAGGCAAAATATGGAATAAAAAAGTCGCAGTTTTTGGATTTGAAGGCTTTGAAAGGGGATGCGTCGGATAATATCCCTGGAGTGGCGGGGGTTGGCGAAAAAACAGCAGTAAAATTACTTAATGAATATGATACTTTGGATGGAATCTATGCGCATATTGACGAAATAAAAGGTGCGGTGGCGGGGAAATTAACAGCTGGAAAAGATAGCGCCTATATGTCGCGTGAGCTAGCAGAAATAATGTTTGATGCGCCGGTGAAGTTGACAGAGATTCCGGATTTTTATTTTGATTATGAAAGAGTGATAAGTGGGCTAAAAAAGCTGGAATTTGGTTCGCTGATTCGCAAAGTGACTAATTGGTGGCGGGATTATGGAGCTAAGCAAGAAGGTGATATTAGCAGCAATGTGGGTGCTGGTGGGGGTACTAATGAGGGTATGGACGGGGGTGCTGATGCTGATGCTATTGTTGATGCGGATGCTAATGCCGATGTGGATAGTAGTAAAATGCGAGAAGATAAAAAATACAATACAGATGGCATGATAATTGATTGGGATATTAAATCTTTGATGCATGATGATAAAAAAATTGCAGAGGAGATTTTAAACGGGAAGCCATTTTGGGATTTGGCGCAGGCGGACTTTTTATTGAATCCTTTGGCAAGAGGTGGGCAGATGGAGTTGGTGGTGCTAGAGGAAAAATATCAAGAGCAAATGGCGGAATTTGAAAAATATCCAAAACTATATAAGATTTTGACGGATTTTGATTTGCCTTTGATACCGGTGCTTTACAAGATGGAGCAAAAGGGGATGCTGATAGATAAAGAGTATTTTGCAAAGCTTAAAACTGAGTATACGGCGGAGGTGCAAGAGTTAGAATTAGATATATATAAGTTAGCCGAAAAAGAGTTTAATGTGAATTCACCCATACAATTATCTGCGGTTTTGTTTGGGGATTTGGGATTGCCTACTAGGGGTATCAAAAAGACTACGCGGGGCTATTCTACCGGTGCTAAAGAGTTAGAAAAATTAAAAGATTTACACCCAGTGGTTCCCAAGATTATTGCGTATCGTGAATCTGCGAAACTGTTATCTACTTATATTACCCCAATACCAGATTTGGCGGATGCTGAGGGGCGGATACATACTACTTTTACACAAAATGTAACATCTACCGGTAGATTAAGCTCACAAAATCCTAATTTGCAAAATATTCCGGTGCGGACAGATGAAGGTAAACGGATAAGAGCTGGGTTTGTGGCGCCAAAGGGCAAAAAGTTGGTATCTGCGGATTATTCGCAATTTGAGTTGAGATTGGCCGGGATACTAAGTAATGATGTGAATTTGATTCATGATTTTAATAATGATGTGGATATTCATACCAAGACGGCTTCGGAGGCTTTTGGTGTGCCATTGTCTGAGGTAACTAAGGAACAGCGCAGGGCAGCTAAAGTGATTAATTTTGGGATTTTGTATGGTATGAGCGTGAAAGGGTTGGCGGATGCTACTGGTATGGATGTGGTGGAAGCAAAGAAGTTTATTGATGATTATTTCCGCCTAAGAGCGCCGATCAAACGTAAATTGGAAGAAATTTTGAAACAGGCGAGAGAGGAGGGCTACGTGGAAACCTATTATGGGCGGAGGCGCCCCACTCCAGATGTAAAATCTGCTAATTTTGTGATTCGTCAGGGGGCAGAGCGGGCGGCGCAAAATATGCCAATACAGGGTACAGAGGCAGACTTGATGAAGCGGGCGATGATAAATGTAGATAAGGCTTTGCCAGAGGGGGCAGAGTTGGTGATGCAAGTGCATGATTCTTTGATAGTAGAATGTGATGAGGGTGATACTGGGGTAGTGTCTGAGATATTGAAAAAAGAGATGGAATCTGTGGCGCCAGAGTTGAAAATAAAATTAGCAGTAGAGGTAACGGTGGGGAAAAACTGGGGTGAGCTATAGGGGCAAAGTTTTCCACAGATTTTGCAAAAAAACACTATATATGGTGTAAAAAAGTCTTGACATACGCTATATGTGGCGTTTATAATAAATATTACAAGGTAATACTAATAACATAAAACCAAATAAAAGGAGAATACATGAAAAAAATTATTTATCGCAACCCAGAGGACGCCGAGAGTTTTGACATTAAGCGTTTTGTAAAATCGCTTAATAAATATGCTAAGATTTCCCAAAAAGACGTAGAATCTGCTCTTAAAGAGTATGATAATTATGACACTTTGCACGTATCGTGTTTGGTAGAGGTGGGAACTAATTTGATTATGCAAAATGCAGATGAGGCTACAGCAAAAGAGTATTTCAAAGAGCATGCAGAGTATTTTGACGAGGGTGGGTTTGAGCGCTTGCGGAGGATTACAGGGTATTTGGTGGGTACACTAGATCGCTGGAACGATGCCAAAAAGGCAGAGGAATCTGCGCGCGTAAAGCATAATGTATAATGTTGCCGTGTTGGTAACTATGAGGTGTAAGGCGTTGTTGTGGCGGGGCGCTGTATGTGAACATATAACAATATAGGAGAAATATGCCAGAGTTGCCAGAGGTAGAAACCATAAAGCGTGGCTTGTCTAAAATCATTATAGAGCAAGAATTGCAAGGGGTAGAGGTTTTGTGCAAAAAATCTTTCCCTTGTGCGGTGGCGGTGTCTGGGGTAGTTACTGGTATAAGGCGGTTTGGCAAGGCTTTGGTGGTGGATTTGGATAGTGGGCAGTCGCTTTTGATACATTTGAGAATGACGGGACAATTAATCTATGAGCCTAGAGCTACTGAAGTAGTAGATATAAAAAACAAGGACGATGGGCGTAGTGAAGTTAATGAGAAAACTGAGGCTGGCGGGCGTTATGCAGGAGGGCACCCAAGTGATAATTTTGTGGCTAAATTGCCCAATAAGCAAACTAGAGTGATTTTGCATTTTGCAGATGGCATTTTGTATTTTAATGATCAGCGGAAGTTTGGGTTTATAAAAGTTCTGCCAACTACAGAGGTAGAGCAGGATAGTTTTGTGAGAAAATTAGCGCCAGAACCGTGGGTGATGGAGGCCGATGAGTTTTACGAAAAACTTCAAAAGCACAAGGGGGCTTGTATTAAGGCGGTGATTTTGGATCAATCTGTGGTGTGTGGATTGGGGAATATTTACGCAGATGAGGCATTGTATAGTGCAGGGATACACCCAGAACGTAGGGCTGGCTCGCTTAGTTTGGCGGAGGCAACTGATTTGTTGATGTGTGCTAGAGCGGTGATGCAAGCTTCTATTGACAGTGGTGGTTCTACGATGGCTACCTATGTGAAACCGGATGGCACAAAAGGTGATTATTTGGAAAAATTTGCACAGGTGTTTCGCCGAGAGGGGGAGGTTTGTCTGCGCTGTGGGGGAGAAATAGAAAAGATTCGTGTGGCGGGGAGAGGCACGCATATTTGTCCGCATTGCCAGAGGTTGACTTCTGATGTAAATGAAGCAAGCGCGTCTTTAAGTTCCGATTTTAAGGGATTAGACGGTGATTATGGTAAAGATAGGAGGGTGCGTGATTAAGGTTTTTTATGGCGATGATAGGGTGCAGGCGAGCAAAGCAATTAGGGAGTTTTTGGGGGAGGGGTACGAAGTAATAGATTGTACGGAATTGACACCTGCGGATTTACCTACGATTTTTTTAGGCATGACGTTGTTTGCGGAAAAAAGGCGGATTTTGCTGAGGGATTTTTTGGCGAACAAAGCGGTGGCGGAGCATTTGCCGGAATATTTGCAGGCATCACACGATATTGCGATATTTGAGATGAAGTTGGATAAGCGAACAGGGGTATATAAAGCTTTGAAAGACGCGGTGGAGTTTAAAGAGTTTAAGATAATACAGGCACAAAACATTAATAAGGTATTTGATATTTACCGAGTAGCCAAGAAAGACGGTAGGCGGGCCGTGCAGATGCTGGCAGAAATAGAGCCAGAACAAGAGCCATTGATGTTTTTGGGACTTTTGGTAACGCAGGCAATAAGAGATTTTGCGGGGCATCAAGGGGTAAAAGAAAAGAGAGTTCTACATGAACTCTCTAAGGTGGATTTACAGATAAAATCTACTGCTACTACGCCGTGGCTTTTGATTGAGTCTTTTTTGCTGAGGTTGGCTTGGCTGTAGATTTGGTTTTGGCCGGAGCAGATTTTGTGGTGGTTTTGGTATCTGTGGTTTTGGCAGACTGAGCGGTGAGCTTGACGCCAGCGCTTTTAGCGAAGCGGTGCAGAGCTGATTTGCGACGTGAAGCAGTGTTTTTCTTGATAAGGTCTTTTTTAACGGCCTTGTCGTATTCGGACTGAGCGGTAGCTAAAGTTTCTGGCGTAGGATTGGCTTTGAAAGCTTTAAGCGCACTTTTGATGGATTTTTTGATTTCTACATTATGCTCGGTACGCTTGGTAGCTTGGCGAGCAGCCTTTTTGGCAGATTTGATAATCGGCATAGATATAACATTCCTCTATAGATTAAAAATAATAACTTTTCGTTAATTATACCGCATTTTTTAAAAAAAGTAAACCCTAAAGATAGTAATATGTGATATAATCATAAGCATAATAGGAAAGGAATTATGGAACCAAATCAAAATATGAACACGCAAAACCCAGTACAACCAGTGGCCGGTGCAGGTGAAACCGGTACGTCAGTAGCGAATGGGGCTACACCAGAAATGGCTGGGCCAACACCAGAACAAATGATGGATAGCGCTCTGCAGGAACAGGAGTCTACGATGGGGGCAAATGCAGAAGTAAAACCAGAAAAACCAAAAAAGAAAAGTAGTGCTGTGTGGCTAGTGATAGCTTTGATGGCGGTATTGATGTTGGGTGGAATTGGCTTTGGCGTATGGGAGATGATTGCTAGCAACCAACAAATAGAGGGGTTAAATAAACAGATTACTGCGCTAAGGCAGGATAACAGTGAATTGCAGGCGCAAATTGACGAGATGCCAGTAGCGGAAGATGGTGATACTATTATAAATATAGATACAGACACTGTGGTGAATAGTGTGGATTATATTTACTTGGGTGAATTTGGTATAAAAATACAAAAACCGGAAAATTGGCAGAGTATGATTAGTGGGTATGGATATTATAATGATGGTTCGTCTAATGGTATGGGGGCGTATATGATAGAGGAATCTTCTGAAACCGATTTAGCAAATGTGGGGATTACTGCTGGATGTAATGGTGAGGCGGTATGTGTAACGGTAAATGGTAATTCATATAGTGTAACTGCCGGCGAAGGAGCATCAGAGGTTTTTGTTACTTATTTTACGAATCAAGAAAATTATTCGGCAATTTAATTGTAGTGAATTAATTATAGTATAGGGGTGTTGATATAATTTGTAGGGGTGCCAGTGTGAGCTGGCACTCTTGACTTGAGAGTGCTAATTTGTTACAATAGAGGTATGCAAGGAGAATTTAATGAAATAATGAGCCATCTGTCTGAAAATGCACGTTTTGCGTTGCAGAAGGCGGATTTTTATTCTAAGAGATATAATAATGGTTATATGAGCACAGAACATCTATTGATGGGATTACTTGCGATGGATGCAAGTACGGCTGCAAAGTTGGTGCGTGAGGAAGGAATCTCTGTAGATGAAGTAGAAAAATCTTTGAATCAGGTAGCGGTGGAAGTGCCTGGAGCTGATATGGCGATGATGTCTTTGTCTGAAGCGGTGATTTTGACGCTACGGATGGCACAAAACTATGTAAACGAGCAAGGATTAAAAGTAATAGGTACAGAACATATATTATATGCATTGCTGAGCCAGCCAAATTCGCGGGCGGCATTGATTTTGCACGGACTAGATGTAGATAACGATGCGATTTTGGATAAGATTGAAAAAATGGTAGAGGAGCAGACTAAAGAGGAACAATCGCGTATAGAAAAGGAAAAATACGTTAAAAAGTCTGGTTTGAAATTTCTAAAACGTTATGGCAAAGATTTAACCGAGGAAGCAAGGGCTGGCAAACTAGATGCTGTGATAGGGCGCGAAAATGAAATAGAACGCGTAGTGACGGTGTTGTCACGCCGGACAAAGTCTAACCCTGTACTAATTGGTGAGGCTGGCGTAGGTAAAACGGCTATTGTAGAGGGGCTGGCTACAAGAATTGTAAAAAATGAAGTACCAGCACAATTAATTGGTAAACATATTTATCAGGTAGATTTGAGTTCGTTAGTGGCGGGTACGAGATTTCGTGGAGATTTTGAGGAGCGAATAAAAGGTGTAATAGACGAAGCGGTGGCGGACGATACAATATTGTTATTTATAGACGAATTACACTTATTGTGTGGGGCTGGCTCTGGCGAAGGAAGTATGGACGCTGCGAATATTTTGAAACCGGTATTAGCGCGCAACAAAATTAATTTAATAGGGGCAACTACTTTGGATGAATATCGTAAATCTATTGAAAAAGATAAAGCTCTTTCACGACGATTTCAGACAGTGATGATAGAGGAGCCGTCTAATGCGGTAACTCTGCGAATTCTGAAAGGTATTAAAAAACATTACGAAAAACATCATGGGGTAGAAATACCGGATGAGCTTTTGGAAACGGCGATAGTGATGAGTGGGCGGTATATAAATGATAGATTTATGCCAGATAAAGTGATAGATATTATTGATGAAGCTGGAGCAATATGCAAGGTTGCTAGTGATAAAAAAGGTGGTGGTAAGTACAAAAAAATGAAGATAGAATATAATTCTCTTGAAAAGCAAATTGCGGAGGCAGCGGAAGCAGAAGATTACGAAAAAGCTGCTAATCTAAAAACAGAAATGGCAAAACTGGAGCAAGAAATCAAGAAATTAGAGAAAAAAGGCGCTGGCAAGGAAAAGACCCCCAAACTAACAGAAGAAAATCTGGCAACGGCGGTATCTTTGAAGACTGGTATACCGGTGAGTAAAGTACATGGGTCTGAGATGAAAATGCTGATGGGGCTAGAGGAGCATATTAAAGAATCTATTATTGGGCAAGACGAGGCGGTAACGGCGGTATCTAAGGCAATACGGCGGGGGCGGAGCGGAATTGCGGATTCTAGACGCCCAATTGGTTCGTTCTTGTTTATGGGACCAACTGGTGTGGGCAAAACAGAGCTAGCACGGGTGATTGCTAGAGAAGTATTTGGGGGCGAGAATGCTTTGGTGAAAATAGATATGAGTGAGTTTGGCGAAAAGCATAATGTGTCGCGGTTGGTGGGGGCGCCGGCGGGTTATGTGGGATATGATGATGGTGGTAAGCTTACAGAGGCAGTACGGAGGAAGCCTTATTCGGTGATATTGTTTGATGAGATTGAAAAGGCGCACCCAGATGTATTTAATTTGCTTTTGCAGATTTTGGAAGATGGCGTGCTAACGGATGGACAAGGTAATAAAATTAAGTTTAATAATACTATTGTGATTTTGACATCTAATTTGGGATCTGCGGATATGTTACGCGAAAGTGAGTTGGGATTTACGGCGCGGACAGTAAAAGACAAAAAGGCTTTGGCGGAGGAATATGAGGAGAACAAAGCTTATGCGATGAAAGCTTTGAAAAAGGTGATGCGCCCAGAATTGATAAATAGGCTAGATTCTATTATAGTATTCCATGCTTTGACGCGTAAGAATGTGGAACGGATATTTGATAATTTGATTGCTGATTTGAGGAAACGGTTGGCCACCAAAGGCGTGGGGCTAAAAATTGATGATAAGGCCAAGGAATATTTGATTGAAACTGGTTATGATGCAAAAAATGGAGCAAGGCCACTCCGGCGAAAAATAGAAGATGAAGTAGAATCGCTGTTGTCCGAAGGGCTGATTGCCGAGGAATATAAAAAAGGTGATATACCTAAATTGGTATTAGTGAAGAATAAGTTAAAACTAATAAAAGAAACATAACTTGAGGTTTGAAAAACATACTAGGCGTTTTAACAGGGGAGAAAAAAATTATACTATGGAAAGGAAAAAACATACTATGAAAAATTATTTAGTACCTACGGTAATTGAGGAAACTAATAAGGGTGAGCGGGCGTATGATATTTATTCGCGACTTTTAAATGATAGGATTATTTTCTTGGGCGAGGACGTAAACGCGCATACGGCGAATTTGGTAGTAGCGCAGTTGTTGTTTTTGGCGCATGAAGATAGCAAAAAACCAATTAAGCTATACATTAATTCGCCTGGTGGGTCTGTATATGATGGGCTGGCGATTATTGACACAATGAATTATATTGAGCCAGACGTAGAAACCATTGGGATTGGTTTGCAGGCGAGTATGGGTGCGATGCTTTTGGCTTGTGGGGCAAAGGGTAAAAGGTATTGTTTGCCAAATGCTAGAATTATGATTCATCAGCCATCTTCTGGTACTGAGGGTAAAATTACGGACCAAGAGATTATGTTGCGCGAGGGGGTGTTTCTTAAAAAACGATTGGCGGAGATTTTTGCAGAGCGGACTGGTAAAAGTTTGACGCAGGTGGAAAAGGATATGGATAGAGATAACTGGATGAGTGCAGAAGATGCACTTAAGTATGGCATTATAGATGAAATTATAAAATAAAACGCTACCGTGGCGTTATACTTCGTCTAAAGATGCGCTACTCACTCTCCGTACATTTAGTACGGTTCGCTCCGTTGCTCCTTTATCCTCGTCTAACATCACGTTAGCATTTTATTTAAAAAGTATGATATACTTGTAGTATGAAGTATAGGAAAATTGGCTTTATACTAAGTTTGGTGGTGCTGGTGGGGGTGTTGGCTGGTATAGGGTTTACTTGCGTGGGGCTACAGGAGTCTGTGGCGGAATTAAATACTGAGGTAAGCCGGACTACGGCGGATGTGATTTTGGCTAGTGCGGAAATTAGTGATGAAACGGCGGTGACGGTACCGGTTACTTATTTTGACCAAATGGCGGATGCATGTGTAGATTTGTACGATTTAAGCATGACAGATGCTTTGTCTGTGCGACAATTTGAATGGGCGAGTTGTGGATATTATAATAGTGAATTAGAGCAGGGCATGACGGAGTATGAGCTAGATAGTGATTATTTGCCAGTGGCAATTGGCGGTGATTTGCTACCAAACCGCGGAGTGAGTGGAGATAATTTTGGGCGGTGGTTTAATGCGGTAGATGGTAAAAGTGTGCAATATGCTTCTACTTTGACGCTGGGATATGAAGCTAGCGAGGCGAGATTCTTTTATGAAAATGACAATTTTTATCCATTAAATGGACTAGCGGTGGTGCCGAGTGAGGGCGTAAATAATGATGGAAAAAATCATTTGTTTACGGTGAATTTGGCGGTGCCTTTTAGGGTGCTGGCGGATGGTAATGAAGAGTTTGAGATTACGGCGGATGATGATACGTGGGTGTTTGTGGGTACAAAATTGGTACTAGACATGGGGGGAGTGCATGATGCTATGACTGGTAGGTTTATGATAAACGAAAATCGTGAAGTGTATGCTGGTGTAGGGGAGGAAAGTTTGGCTTATAGTGGAGTAAACGTGAGTGAAGATAGCGCGATCGTGCGGATTTTTCACGCCGATAGAAATAGTAGTGAATCTGTTTTTAAAGTGAATCTTATTAATATGGTGCCAAATATCACTAGCGCAACTTTGGCTTCGCAGGGTGTGGAGGGTGTGGAGGTAGCGTATGATCCATCTAATCCGTCTTATGTAGCGCCACTGGGCGAGAGTTTGACGATGCGACCAAATCGTAGTCAAGCGATGATGAACGCAGTAATTGCCGAGTCTGCGATTTTGGTGAT
>JAFQXY010000036.1 GCA_017406745.1 Candidatus Saccharimonadota bacterium
ATCATAACATAAAAATCGTTGTAAAAAATACAACAAATTGACAATTCTCTTTTTAATGCCAAAAAAACATATTACAACATATTTATTCCAGTTAAAAGTATGTTGTCGTCCAAATGTAGTGAAGGTCTTGAGTTGAATAAGCCCCAGAATAGATTGTCCAGTAATATCTCTTAAAATTAAACCCCTCCCATATAATTGGGAGGGGTATGAGGAATACTGTGCATGCCTTTCAATATTCCCCCCAGAAAGTGTAGTTCAGTTGCTCCGCCGGTATATCCACTCTAGGCTAATCCAGGCAACTAGCTCTTGGCGCGCCCTTTAGCACGTCGCACAGCCATTGGTATCTCTGTAGGGCCTCAGCCAGTAAGCAATCGGGCAACTGGAAATCTGGCTTGGTGACATCGGTGTGGCGCGCCAGATAATCTTGGATATTGTGCAAAACCAAATCTCGCCCCAAAGCCCCATCGCTATTGGCCCAGTACCTAGCCGAATCTGGCGTTAGCAAACTACCACTAACCAGCGCAATGGATTTGTTGCTCGCCCCTATACCAAAACGCGCTTCGGCTATTATTACACCCCTTTGCTTGGCGTAATAGTGAGCCCGCTTGTAGAGGGTACATAGAGCATTTTTTACCATTACCAGAGTGGTAAAAATATCAATCCTCTGTCCGTAAGTGGTTTTTTCAATCTTACTAATGGCCTCCTCTAGCAAAACGTACTTCGTATAATTACCTTTTTCGTCTTCTGTTACCAACATAGCCACCGGTTCCGGCAACTTTGCATTAAGCATCAAGCCATCTGGCACCCTAACTTCGCCAAACCTACGACTTCCCTCCTTGTAACGGCGATAAAGCTCTCCGCACAAATAGCCATATATCACAAACTTATATGGCGCCATTGCCAAATTTGTCGCAATACTAGTACGGCCAACTAAATCCGGGGCAGTAATCCGTGCAAGGATGTGCTTGGCGCTAGCGTCAGCCGGCCTAATCATTCGTTTTTGCCTAGATGCCTCATCTGTTCCTAAAAACGCCGTTTTAAGACCTAGTGCTCTGCCCCACTTATTAAACTTAGCATGCCAAAATACCGAGATTTCGTTTGCTACCTTTCCCTTACCAGGCAGTTCTAATGCCAAAGTTTGATCATACCCCTGCATAATATCAGTAAAAACTAACGCTACATCTGGCAAACTACGATGCCTGTAGACCATCTGCAAAGTGCCAGACTTTATCAAATGGTAACTACCATACATTTCTCTAAAAATAGTCATTTTCTCACCCCCTTAGACCATCGGCGCAACTTCCTCAAAACTAAAAGTACGCACCCTTATTACCCCCCATTATAGCACATTTTAAGCAAAGTCATCAATTCTGCGCGCTACTTCGGCCAATATCTCCGGTAGGGCAGTTTTCTCATCTGGGGTAAATCTAGATAGGACAAATTCCACATCCCCTAATTTTTTACGCAGTTCGGCATTTTCTGTACCCAGCCGAATGCGTGGAAACTCCTCTGTTTTTAATTCTGTAATTAAAGATTTTAGACCATTATTCCCCCCCGCGCTACCAGAGGTACGATAGCGAATTTTGCCAAAATCTAGGTTAAAATCATCGCAAATCACCAAAATATCCTCTGGCGGTATCTTATAATAATGTGCCAACTCTCTGACCGCCCTACCGCTTTCATTATAGTAATCTTGGGGTTTCACAAACAAAAAATCGCCAGAAACGCCCGTAATTGCCCCGTAGCGCGGTTTTTTGTCCCAATCAAGGTGATTGAGCTTAAAATAAAAATCTAGCGCTAAAAAGCCAAAATTATGCCTTGTCCAATTATATTTGCTCTCTGGATTGCCCAGCCCTACTATTAGCTTCATTTTTTGCTACCTCTGTTATTTTTGGTACCACCTCTATCACTCTTCAAGCTATCCCTACTATCATCACCTCTGCCACCATCATTTCTATAAGAAAACATCACAGGGGTACCCACAAATGGGTATTTTTCCCGAATTTTGCGCTCCAAAAACCGCTTCCACGACCAATGCAAAAGCCCCAAATCATGCCCATGTACTACAAACCACGGTGGGCACGTATCTGTTTGCACGATGTATTTGGGCTTTGGACGTGTGTTTTTTAGCCCAGCGGGTGGGTGGCTAATTACGGCTTCATTTAGAATCTTATTTAGCTCACTAGTTTTTACCTCTGTGTGGCGATTTTTATCTATTTCTAGAGCTAATTCAAATAATTTAGTTACATTTTGCCCCGTCTCAGAGCTGGTAATTAGCACTGGTGCATAGGGTAGGAAATTAAAATCCTTCTCTAGTGCATCTAGCAAAAAGTCCATCGCTGTGCGATTACTTACATTCTCTTCACCAAAATAATTGGTAGGCGTAGCATTTTCTAGCAAATCCGCCTTGGTAATCACCACTATAATTCCCTTACCAGCCTCCATAATCTGCCCCGCCAAAGATTGGTCCAGCTTGGAATGTGGCTCAGTAGCATCCACCAGCAAGGCGCAGATATCTGCTTCCTCAATCGCAGATAGCGTGCGAATTGCGCTAAACTTCTCTATCCCTACTTCACGCTTACCAGGCTTACGCAGCCCTGCCGTGTCTAGAATTTCAATTTCGCGCCCCTTGTATTTTACTAAAACGCGGTTTATATCTCTAGTGGTCCCCTGTTTTGAGCTTACAATCGCCTGTTGCTTGCGCCCCAGCGTGTTAAAGAGTGAGGACTTTCCTACGTTTGGTCGCCCAATTAGGGCTAGTTTAAGTGGATCAGGAGCTTTATCAGCGCCATGTGCCTCATCTCGTTCCAAATGAGAATTTGGCACGATCCCCGCTTTTAATTCCCTCATTCCCATCCCAGTGGTCGCAGACACTCGGAATGTTTCACTGGATTTTATCCCCAATCGCAAAAACTCCTCATTAGGTAGAGATTCACCCAAATCGCACTTATTTAAAACCAAAAACACTGGCTTACGCGATTTTAGAGCTTTTTTAGTGATATCTTTATCGCGTAAATCTGGGTATTTTGTAGAATCTAACACTACGCAAATTACGTCTGCACTCTCTATTGCGTCAGCAATTTGATCTTGTATAGAGGCTTCAAAATCATCATCGGGGTCTTTTAGCCCAGCGGTATCTATCAAAATAAAACGGTCATCTATCCGCGCCATTACATTATCGCGCGTTGTGCCCTCTTCGCGTGCTACAATCGCAATATTGCGATGCGCCATGCGGTTCAGCAAGCTAGATTTACCAGCGTTAGTTTGGCCTATCAGCGCCACCACAGGTAACTTTTTCATATCTTAATTATAGCATATTTTACAGATATGCGCAAATAAACGTAATAGTCCAGCACCTTTGCAACAAAATACTTGCATAAAAATAAGGTAGTCCTTAAACTTATTTCTAGGAACTAACTAAAAACAAGGAGAACTACCTTATGGCCTATTATAAAGGTAAAGACATAGAAAAATCAAGAG
>JAFQXY010000037.1 GCA_017406745.1 Candidatus Saccharimonadota bacterium
CACAAAAGACCCGCTAGTAGAACTAGCGAGCAAATCTACTTCTGCGGTACTACTAGCACCAGAACTCAAGGCCAGAGAGGTAGTAGCCTGCGTACTGGTACCAGTAGTTGCCTTTGTGTTTAACTCATCCTTGTATAGTGGAATACATATAGCAAGGATGAGCAGAACAAGAAGGAAAGAGCTGGTTAAGCCCACCGTAGTGATTCTGTGATTATTTTTAATGTAGTTTTTGAATTGTTGTGTTGTCTTCATGGTTATGACCTTTCCTCTCGAGAGTACCTCTCTTTTAAAGTTATAATTCTTTTCCTTGGTCTGCCATTTATACTAAAATGGCACCAGAGGGTGCATCACAACAATCTACAGATAAACTAGGTTATCCACAGCGTTGACCTCTAGTGCCATCTCTACTGTGGAAACCCAAGAATCCTAGTTTTAAACTGTAAATTGTTATGATGCATCCTAATTATAGCACCTTCCAAATCCCAAAGTCAAGCAAAAAATCTTAGATAATTCACAAACCAAAGTACTTGTTGACTTTTTATAGTTAGGGTATAATAACCCCATGAAGTGTTTTTTTACACCATCAGATCCTCTGGATGATATTATAGAGCAAACTCTTCCAGATGCCAAAATCCAGCATACCAAGCACATCCTCACCGGCTGGACAAATATTGTCATAGAGGTTACTACCAATCAAGGCAATTATTTTTTCCGTTTCCCACGCAATCCGTTTTGGTCCAAAATGATTGTCAAAGACGCCACCGTTTGCAATTTCGTAGAGGGCAAAACCAGTTTTTACACCCCACAGATGCAACTCCATTACGATAAGCATCATCGCCCATTTTCTGTTCACCAAAAGATCGAAGGCTACACCCTTGGCGACCGCATTTATCATCTCTCCCACACCGCCCTCACTGGCACCGCCTACGATATAGCCAAATTCATCAAAGAATTATCCAGTATAGATTTAACCAAAGCTCCCCAAAAAGTCAAATACCCCCTATCAGACTTTCTCAAAGAACTAGACTACAAGCATTACACCCACCATATCGACGCAGACCACCAATACATCAAGTCCACCGAAACTCACCAACTAGTCCACGGCGATTTAAACCTCGGCAATATCCTCTTAGATAAAAACGACAAAGTCATCGGTGTTATAGATTTTTGTTTTGCCGGCACTGGCAACCCCCAAATGGATGCCGCCAGAGTCCTCTCGCGTCCCGTCCCCAAAGAATTTGAACAAGCTTTCCTCGCCAAAATCACCCACACCAACGAAGTGCCCCGCATGAAAACCGCCTGGCAACACATAGATGCCGGCTACGCAGACCACATCCGCACAAACTTCCCAGAGATTAATCTAAATCAGTTGTAAGATATTTAATTTTAGTTTCACGGCGAATATCGTCATCATTTTTTGGCAAGTCCGTGCGAGCCGAATATTCCTTAAAAATATCAACAACACCCTTAACTGGCCCATCATATACCGGCAACCGGTCATAAACGCTCCAAAGAATAATCCGCATTTCCCCACTAACTCTAGCGTAAAATTCCAAAGCCTTAGCCGTAGCGCGAATAAATTCTTGCTCTGTTTCCTTAGCATGACGCCAAGCGCGCCCCTGCAAAAAATGCTCCGTAACCGTAGGCGAAACCGCAATCATTAAAAGTAGCGCCTTATAATGCTCAGCTTTTAGCATATTAACCAAAATCTCCTCCATAGACTCATCAAGCAAAGTAACATCCAGAATAATATCGTATCCTTCTTTAATAAGTTCTGACAATGTCATAAACAACATAATCGTGCTAAACTCATCCGTGTTTTTACGAAGATTCTCATCACCATAAAAATCTTTAATTTCTTGGTAATGCGGGTGATATTCCACAAAACGACGCGCCGCAATCAAAATCGGCGAATATTCATGTTTTTCACAATAGGCCTCTACAGCCGGAAGAATCTGAGTAGTCTTGCCAGAACCAGAAATCCCAGCTAGCCGGATAAAATGGCGATTTTTAGTCTGAGCTGGCGTAAAATCCGCAACAACCTTTGCTAAAATAGCAGGATATTCTTCTAATTTAACTTGCCACTCCGGTTTCACCTCGCTAGGCCAATGCGCCTGCATATACGCTATAACCTTTTTCAAATCTTCACTCATAATTATTATGCTCCTTGCACTATTCTTATAAACCGCTCTGCTTTTTTCACTTCTATTTTCTTTATTTCTTTAAATACTTGGTATTCCCCCTCTGCCTGTAATTCCACCGTAGCCGGCTTCACAAACTCCAACACATCACCTGTAGTTTCTGCGCCAGGCGTTCTCACTAGAATACTCTTTATCATCAACCTACATAATCGCCAAAAATTAATCAATCTGCAATTTTCACTCCTAAACACTTTTGGTTTCAAATAATCATCACCACCCTTCATCACTCTACACATAGACGCCCCAGATAGCGCGCAATAATCACTAATTCCTTTTTTAGTAGCGCGTCCGTTTAGTGTAAACTCTGGTATAAATTCTTTTTTGTGCCGGTTCTTAAAATACCATTGTGCTAACTGCACATAAGAACGCCAAGAGCTCTTCCGCCCCTTTTGCATACCTTTCCGGATTTTTGGATTATCAAAAATCTCTACCGCTTCTGCCGTCATCCCCATCGTCACATAACAACTCGCGTAACGCCACAATTCTCCATCTACATATATTTCCAAAGGGTACAGTTTCTTGACATTTGGCTGAGTTTTTTGTAACTGTAACTGTCCATCTTCCTCTGTAAACCTTAAAAATACCTTAAAAATATCCTCTACTCTAGATAATTTTAAGGTTCGCGCCAAATCATTAAAATTACCATAAGGTAATACCCCAAATATCACATCTTTTTTGGACTTCATAATGCCGTTCATAGTAATTGCCGCCGTAGCATCTCCACCGCCAGCAATCACCAAATCTCCATCGCGCAAAATCTTCGCCACCTGCTCCACATTATGTTCAAAACCCTTTTTTACTACCTCATATTTCCCCACCATCAAACCTTTTATTTTTTTCACATAAGCCAAAACCTCCGCCTGCACATCTTTAAACCGCGATGAGTTCGGGTTGTATACAACAATTAGTCTTTGCATTATTAAATCTCCGTTAATATCAAATACCAGAAAACCCAGGAATTAGCCAATTTAGTATCGCATAAAGCACGGCAAACACCGCTAGCCCTATCACAATCTCCAGCATCCTCCGTTTGGCCTTGCGCGTTTTTTCTTCATTGCCCCCCGCTGTCATATACTGAATACCTACAATTATAATACCTATTACGCCCAGTATACCTATCCCCACTACCATAATATTTACTACTAATTTTAGTATACCTATTATTGCTTCGCCATTTCCACAATCACATATTGTTGACTCGCTCAGTATTGCTGTTTTGGGCATCGTACCAGACTGACCATTAGCACAAGTGCACGGTACCGTCTCTGCATACACCGGCTGTGGCGCCAACATAGGTACAGCCATCAAAAACCCACTCAATATTGCCACACTTATAAATATTCCTTTTATCCAACCCTTTTTCATTTTTACCTCAAATATTCATGTAATTTTTTAGTTTCCTTATTTTTGCGCAATTTACTCAATGCCTTAGCCTCTATCTGGCGTATCCGCTCTCGCGTCACATTAAACTCGTTTCCTACTTCTTCCAACGTATGCGGGCGGTCACCACCTATTCCAAATCTTCGGCGAATAATCCCCTGCTCTCTATCACTCAGTGTAGCAATAATCTCAGATAATTGCTCTTTTAGTATTTGTGCCGCCGCCGCTTCTTCTGGCGATTCACGCTCCTCATCTTCCACAAAATCCCCCAGTACCGAATCTTCATCATCGCCCTCTTTGCCCACCGAAGCATCCAGCGAAGCAATATCTTGTTTTATTCTCATCACATAATCTACTTTTTCTGGCTCCATATCTAACTCTTTGGCAATTTCTTCATTGGTAGGCTCGCGGTTTAATTCAGTGGTCAATTTGCGAGTAGTCCGCAAAACTTTATTGATAGTTTCTACCATATGCACCGGTATACGAATAGTCCGTGCTTGGTCTGCTATTGCTCGCGTAATTGCTTGCCTTACCCACCAAGTAGCATAAGTAGAAAACTTAAAACCTTTATCTGGGTCAAATTTCTCTACCGCCCGCAACAAACCCGTATTACCCTCTTGTATTAAATCCAAAAAATCCAAACCTCGCCCGCCATACCGCTTAGCAATGCTTACCACCAAACGCATGTTAGACTCCACCATTTTGTTTTTGGCTTTTTTGTCACCTTTTACAATACGCTTGGCCAGCTCTGCTTCTTCTTCTGGTGTAAGCAAAGGAATCTTGCCTATTTCACGCAAATAAAGCCTCACTGAATCATCAGCAAAAGCATCTACGTTTTCAGCGGTAATCGCCAAATCTTCGTCAGAAAACTCTTCTTCATTGGCAAGTTCGTCCGAGGCGGGCTCGTCAAACTCCAACACTAAATCTTTAGTATTCAAAATATCATCTTGTTTAGAGCTCATTACTACTAGTATAAATTAAAACCCACAAAAATGCAAGCAAGATTATCACATCACAGAACTCCTAAAATGTAATGAATAATGCAACAAAACCATCAATCATCATTTATGATATTATTAATTTTCTGAATCGTTTGCACGTATTCATCACTATCCTCTTCCAAATCAGCCAGTTCCATTTGCAGTTGCGACAATCGGTATTTTTTATGCTCCTCATTATATCGGCCCAAAAGCTCTTTTGCCTCTTTTTCATAATTAACATTTGCTAGCCCCTCATGCTCACTATTAAACACCAGTTCAAGTTCATCTATTTTTGTATCATCCTCCGGAATCTCCAGCGGTATTTTAACTTGTGTAACTCCACCAAAAAGTTTCAAGGCCAGCAAAGAGTTTTCCAATTTCTCCAAAGTAGAAGATTTTGGCACCACAGTTTTGGCTTCTTTATAGTATTTACGCTTTGGCTTATTTAATTCTTTTTCCAAACGCTCACCTTTTTCACGAAGCACCGCCACTTCTACATTTATCCTTTTCGCCACTTTTTCTTCATAAGTCGCATATTCTATTTCATCTTTAATATAACTAAGCAATTTTAGTGCAATATCAGAATATTTTTTTCTATCTGGCGCCAATCGCAAATTTAGATTTTCTTCATATTTTTTCAACAGCCAATCCACCGCCGGTACTTTTTCGGCTACAGCTTGTTGCCATAATTTAGGATCTTTCTGAATCAACTCATCTGGGTCTTTAGCACCATGATAATTAGAGATTACAGATAAATTAATCCCCAACCCCCCCGCCAGCATAATAGCACGTTCTGTAGCTTTTACCCCAGCACTATCACCATCATAAGCCAACCTTATGTCACTGGTCAAATTAGTAAGTGCTTTTAAATGTTGTTCTGTCATGGCAGTACCAGAAGTAGCCACCGCCTCACAAACTCCCGCTTGATGCGAAGAAATCACATCCATATTTCCTTCCACAATTACCACAAACCCACTACGCCGGATCGCTTCCTTTGCTTCATGCAAGCCAAAAATAAACCGCGACTTATTAAACAGTAAAGTCTCCGGAGTATTTAAATATTTAGGTTCCCCGCCGTCAATTACCCGCGCCGTAAAACCAATCACATTGCCAGTAGTGTCTATAAATGGCACCATCATACGGTTTCTAAAAAGATCCGAACCATATTGATTCAAAAGCCCAGCAGTATTTAGTTCGTCATTAGTAAAACCTCGTTTTTTTAACACATTAATCAATGCTTTTCCCGAAGCCGGCGCATAACCAATCTTAAACTTCGCCACTGTCTGACGGTTCAAATTACGTTTATAAAAAACATACTCGCAAACCTTTTTATCACGCACCAAACACGCCTGATAATATCTTGTAGCCAACGCCAAAGCCTCTCGCGCACGCAATTTCCTTTTGGTAACACCCGCATCGCCACCTTTATATTTACTAATATCTACTCCAGCTTGATTTGCTAATTTTTCCAATGCCTCTTTAAAAGAAATCCCCTCTACCTCCATCACAAAAGTAAAAATATCTCCGCCCTTATTAGCAGAGAAATCGTGCCAGATGCCTTTATCTGGCGACACCATAAAACTCGGTGTTCTGTCTACACCCCAAGGAGAATGTCCTTTTAGATTTCGCCCAGATCTTTTTAATTCCAAATACTGCCCAACCACATCTTCCACCGCAAGGCGCGATTTTATTTCCTCCTTTAGGTCATTCATGGTACAATTATAACATGGATGGTAAAGAATATCTCGATCAAATCTCTGCAGAAGTCCGGCCTAACAAACCCCAGTCCAAAATCAGCCGGGTCTTCTCATCAATCTATTTTAAATTAGGCATAGGCGCATTATTTGCCTTTATTGTAATTGTTATTATAGGTGGTATCATTAGTGGTGGCAAAACCAGCCTCAAAGATCAAACCACCATCTTAAAATTACACCTAGACCGCACCATGGAGGTCATCAAAGAATACCAACCATTAGTCAAATCTTCAGATTTACGCTCTAATTCCGCATCATTATACAGCATATTATCCAACACCAATAACGATTTAACCGATTTTATCACCGCAAAGTACTCTTTTAGCGAAAAAAGCGTTTCCAAAAATATCACCGAAGAAGCCGACTTAGAAAAAGACGACCTCTTATCAAGCTTATTCGAAGCCAAAATCAACGGCAACCTAGACCGCATCTACGCTCACAAAATGGCTTACGAAATATCTTGGATCGCCACCAAAGAAACCAGCATCATCAAAGCCACCACCGACCAAGACTTAAAAGATATCCTCAATACTTCCTACACCAGCCTAGACAACCTTTATAGCAAGTTCGATGAATTTTCCGAAGCCCGCTAATCCCATTTTTAGTAATTGTACCCGGCCTTTCACACCGCACTTGTTGACTTCTTACAATTGAGGTATAATTATATTAATATAACTATAGAAGGAGTTTTTATGGCAGAAGCCAAAAAAGTAACCAAAGACGCCAGCACCAAAGCCAAAGATACAGGTGCTAAGGCCAGAGAAGTCTTAAAGGGCGCCGCCCAAAAAAGTGGCGGATTCAAAGACGAGTTTATCGAATTCATCAATCGTGGTTCCGTAATAGACCTCGCAGTAGGTGTCGCCGTAGGTGGTGCCTTTACTACTATCGTCAATTCATTAGTAAATGACATTGTTATGCCTATTGTAGGGCTACTCGCTGGCGGTGTAGATTTCACCGGTCTAGCCATCCGCATCCCCAACTTCTTTGGTACTGGCGACGAAGCCGTCATCGCCTACGGCAACTTCATCCAAAATGTCATTCAGTTCCTCATCATCGCTTGGGTTATCTTTATGATTATCAAAGCCATGAATCGCCTCAATCGCCGTCGTGACAAAAAATCCGAAACCGCCAAAATGGAAGAAGCTGAAAAGAAACTTTAACTCCACTATAAACCATTATGTTGAGGGACATAAAGGCAAAATCTATGATTTTGCCGCCGTAGGGGCGAAGCTTTTGTGTATAATCTCTGATTACACAAAAGCGTAGCTCCCAAAACATAATGGTTTATATAGAATTAAAATTATGTTAAGCTATAACTAAGTCTGATCAAATCCTCAATTTCATCATCAGATAATTGCCCAGCCAACACAATTTCTATCCCGCCTTTACCAAAATAGCGCGATTGCATCACAGATTCATACTTTTCTGCCAAAAACTGCGCCAATTTAGCATCCGTCCGTACTTCTATGGTGTTCGGATTTTTTACCAAAAACACTTTTTCTCCACTATAAAAAAGCATCCGGTTTTTTTCTTTTTTGATATTATACTCGCCTATACCACTTATCTTATTTATTTCAGAAAAGTCAAATACCATTTTAATTCCTCCATAGACCCCACAATGTCACTCATCGCACGATGTTTTTCGGGTTTCGTAAACTTCTTATTTAGTGCTTTCTCAAAATAGATTTTCCACGCAGACACATCTAACATCCGGTAATGCAATTTGCTATTTAATTCTGGCATTTCACGCTCAATAAACTTACGATCTTGATGTATAGAATTCCCCGCAAGATACAATTCTTTAGTACATTTTTTAGCGACAAAATCCAGCAATTCTTTTTCTACTTCTTTTATTGGTTTACCGCTGGCATTTTGCGCCATCAAAGCATCCCTAGATTCGCTATTTTTTTCCCAAAACTTCCCCACCATGCGCTCCTTCATCAATTTTTCATCCACTTTTACTACAGCCTCGTATGTGGCAATTTGGTTTAACTGCATATCCGTAGCAATTACCGCCACCTCCAGAATCCTGTCTTTTACTGGGTCTAGTCCAGTCATTTCCAAATCTATCCACAACAATCTAGCCCGTTTCATTACATTTCCTCCGGAATATTTATACCTAGTATATCAAGCCCATGCGCCATGGTGTCTAAATACACTTTTACTAGTTGCAACCGCTCCGGCTCTCTTTCACTCCCTGCCACTGGACAATTTTCATAAAATCTAGAAAACTCTTGCGCTAGTTCATACAAATAATTCGCTAACTTGTGCGGAGCCATCTCAAAAACAGCATTCTGGAGTGTATCTTTATATTCCAAAATCTTTTTAGCTAAGTTACGCTCAGCCTCTACAATAATATTTTTCTGTGACACCCCCTCACGTTCACTGTTACTAAGTGTAACTACATTATAACCACCACGCCGGCAACTATGCTCCCCAAAAACATTATTTACAGATGCCAAAATCTTTTTAGCCCTAACACAAGAATATAATAAATACGGCCCAGAATTACCGGTCATTTTTACAGAATCATGTGGGTCAAAAACAATATTCCCACCCATTTTATATTTTATAAACGCATATTTTACTGCAGACAAATACACTTTTTCATCTGTAGAGTTATATTCTGCCTTTAAAGCATCCCTCACCATATCTAGCACTTCTACTGCTTTCAAAAAATTACCTTTTCTAGAAGACATTTTCACATTACCAGGTAATTTTACCAACCCATGCGTCAAGTGGGAAGTTTTTTCCACCAAATCTGGCGCGTATTGTTCTACGGATTTTAGTACTACTTTCATGTAATCCAGTTGCTCGTTGCCAGTAATCACCACAGATTTATCAAAATGATAATCTTGCCACTTGGTAAAAATCAACCCCACATCTTTGGCTTCGTAAGTAGGTACACCATCTTTATTAATAAACACCCTGGTATGCAAACCATATTTTTCGCCATCAAAAATCACTGCGCCATCACTTAATTTATACACCCCCTTTTCTAATTGCTCTTTAACTTTAGTCAAACCTAGTTCCGCCACGGTAGATTCTGGATAATATTTATCAAATTTTATCCCAATTTTTGCATAAAAATCTTTAAAATATTCATAAGATAACTCTCTGCCATACCAATACAATTTTGCTAATTCGCTATCATGTTCATCTTTTTGATTTATCCGATAAATCTGCTTATTTAGCGCCACTATCTTTTGCTTGGCATCTTCATTTTCTTCATAATCCGCTGTACCTTTTACATAGCAATCTGCGATATCTTCTATAGTAGGATTTACTATATTTTCCCTCTGCAAAGCATACATAGTTTTAGCCACGTGCAACCCCACATCGCCACCAAAATTTGCTCGCACCACCTTAGCCCCAGCGTATTCGTACAGCCGACTAATCGCATCGCCCACTATAGATGTATACAAATGCCCCACGTGCAATATCTTAAAAGGGTTTGGGTCACTAAACTCGCAAATCACTGTCTTCCCAGAATATTCGCCCCATGATATATTTTTAGCAAAATCCTCCGCCAAACCCCCAATTTTATTCATAAAATATTCATCTGGTAATATAAAATTAATAAACCCAGGCTCAGAAACCGTTACAACTGGCATAAAAACATCTTTTGATATTTCATCAAGAGAATTATCTTTATCTACACCTAATAACTCTATCTTGGACAAAAATGCCTCTTTCAGGCGCCCAGCAATGTTTATCGGAGCCTCGTGCGCTATTTTTGCCAACTTTAACGGCGCATTAGTAGAATAATCTGCCTCTATATTTTCTGGCGCTACTGTAATTTCCGCATCAAAATCCACATCATACAACTCTTTTATAATCTCGTTCAACCATTCCCTTATCTCTTGCATAAAATAATTATACCATATTCTGTAATTTTATGATATAATAGAGAAAACGCGAAACATTACTAAAACGCGGGTATCGTATAACGGCTATTATGTATCCTTCCCAAGGATAAGACGACGGATCGTCCCCGTCTACCCGCACCAATTTAACCACCCCCAAAATAAGGCCAGGGCCTTATTTTTTATTTAGCAACCCCAGCCCCTATATTGCTTCCGCTACCGCATTTAACCGCGCCAATGCCACCTCTCGCCCCAATACCTCCAAAGTCAAATTCAACGCTGGCGAAAACGGCGCAAAAGACACCGCCAACCGTATCAGAGAAAACAATTCCGCTGGCTTTTTGGCAGTTTCCGTCAATAATTCATTTAGCACTTCCTGCAATTTGTCTGCTGTCCACTCCTGCACTCCCATCAATTTGCCAACTGACTTCTTCAACAAATCCTCAATCTCCGCCTCGCTCATTTTTTTCAAAAACTTATTCCCTACCACCATATCCACATCCACTTGCGGATCTTTAAAGAAATATCCAGTCATATCGCGCAAATCCGCCAAAGTCTTTAGCCTATCATAAACAATAGCCAACACTTTTATGCGGTATTCTTCGGAGTAGTCCCCAGCTACCTCTGGCCAAAACCCCACCGTCCGCTCATACAATGCGTGCGCACCTTGCTCGTCAAAAATCTTCCGTATCCACTGGCCATTCATCCATAGCAATTTAGTTTCATCATAACGCGCCCCCGAAGCCTGAATTCTATCAATAGAAAACTTCTCTATCAATTCTTCTTTTGTATAAATTTCTTGCTCTGTGCCATCATTCCAGCCAAGGCACGCCAAATAATTCAGCATCGCCTCAGCCAATATCCCATCATCACGGTATTCGGTGACGGATTTAGCACCATCGCGTTTCCCTAATTTTTTATTACCAGTTGGCGCCAAAATATGTGGCAAAGACACTAGCACTGGCCTTTTCAAGCCAAAAGCATCATACAGCGCCAAATAATTTGGCGTGCTAGAAAGATACTCTACCCCACGCATCACATGGGTCACTCCCATCTCTGCATCATCCACAATATGAGCAAAATTATAAGTAGGGTAGCCATCACGCTTTATCAAAATAATATCATCACACATCTCTGGTCCAGTCCGCATATCACCCATCACCGCATCATGCCATTTGTACTCACATGGTTCCGCCTTCAAACGTATTGGCATCCCAGCTTCCCACTTTGGTGGATTCTCTGGCCTAAAATTACGATACAAAAACGGTACTTTTTTAAGATTACACTCTCTACGGTATTCATCTATTTTTTCTGGAGAAGTAGGATCAGCATAAGCTCGCCCACTATCTAGCAACTTACGTACCCACGTGTGATAAATATCTAATCTCTCACTTTGAAAATACGGCCCATGCTCGCCACCCACTATTGGCCCTTCATCCCAATCTAGCCCCAGCCATTTTAAAGTATCCTCTATTAACTCCGTTGCGCCATCCACATAGCGCTCACGATCTGTATCTTCAATCCTCAAAACCATCTTTCCGCCAGTTTGACGTGCTACCAAATAAGGATAAATCGCACTCCTTACATTACCAATATGAATATACCCAGTAGGACTTGGCGCAAAACGCGTAATAGCTTTTTCCATATCACCAATTATAGCACTACCCCCTAAAAATAACAAGAATCACTCTATCACCTCATTATATCATACTTATGCTAAAAAGTCAATAGTACGTAATAGTCCAGCACCTTTGCAACAAAATACTTGCATAAAAATAAGGTAGTCCTTAAACTTATTTCTAGGAACTAACTAAAAACAAGGAGAACTACCTTATGGCCTATTATAAAGGTAAAGACATAGAAAAATCAAGAG
>JAFQXY010000038.1 GCA_017406745.1 Candidatus Saccharimonadota bacterium
ACTAGCGGTACTACTAGCACCAGACGCTAAGGCCAGAGAGGTAGTAGCCTGCGTACTGGTACCAGTAGTTGCCTTTGTGTTTAACTCATCCTTGTATAATGGAATACATATAGCAAGGATGAGCAGAACAAGAAGACATGAGCTACTTAGGCCTACACTTGTTAGGCGGTGAGTGTTTTTGATGTAGTTAGTGAACTTGAATCTATTGAACTTCTCTTTTAGATTATATAGATTCTTATTAAATGATTCATAAGTATGTTTTACGAACTTAAAAGTATGATTTTTAACACCTCTGTTAATTGGTGACTTATGATTTTTATTGCTGGTAGTATGTTTTTTGATTTGTTGTATGACCTGCATGGGTTTGCTCCTCTCAGATTATTAATATTTGGTTCTCGTGAGGTCTATACAAAAGTGACCCTACGAGGGTTTTCACATATCCATAGCCTATAAGCTAGCCAATTAATGATTAGTATACAGGTGTAGATCCCTCATAGGGTCACTTTCACTTGTATACTAACTATTGCATAAAGAAATGTACTAGCATTTAGCCATGAATATGTGAAAATCTAATTTCATTATAACACATATAAAATATTTTATGCAAAAAAATGGATGTTATTATTATGTTTTTTTGCGGAAAATGGAGGGTTAACAGGGGTGGACTAGCCCAGATTGGCGTGGGTTAGTTTAGATTAATTTGAGCTAGTTTGAATCGGTGGAGTCTGAGCCGATGATTATAACAATATCGTAGCCTTGTGGGGCGTTGGAGGGGAGGTCACTAATAGGATTGGCTGTGGTATTGTAATATTCTTCTAGAAGTTTGGTGGTGCCTGGGGTTTGGTCTTGGTCTGCATAGATGGTGTATTTGGTAGTGTAATTGCCGATGGTGCCGTCTATGGCGGTGATGGTGTAGCCGGCTTCGGTGAGGGTGGCGCGTTCGTCTGAGGCGAGGCCGGCGGTGTCTGTGGAGTTAAGAATGATAATAGAAGCGTCTTCGTAATTGCGGGGATCGCTACTGAACATTTTGGTTACGTATTCTTGGATGGAATAGTAATTGCCAACACCGGCGGAAGGAATAACGTAGGATATACCATTGATGGTGGCGGTGGTCATGTAGTTGATGTCGTTTTCTGGATCTAGGAGGGTGACAGTGCGGACGCTGTCTAGGTCAAAATCTGAGGCGATGTGGGCTAGAGTTTTGAGTTCGTTCATGGTGAGGTCAGTGCGGAAATTGTCTCCTAGGATGTTGGCAAAATCTAGTAGATCCGAAATAGATAGTGATTGCTCTTGGACTTTGTTTTTGATGCCAATGATGATTTTTTGTTGACTGGTGCCACGGGTAAAATCGCCGTTGGCGGTGCCATGGCGAGCGCGGGCGAGGCCAAGGGCTTGTTCGCCATCTAGTGTGTAAGTGGTGCCGGCTTCGTAAACGGCGCCAGTATAATAATAATCTGCTATATCTTCGTCTAGAGTGACTTCGATCCCGCCGAGTTTGTCTACTATAGAGGTGAGAGAACCCCAGTTAATATGTACGTAATATTGGATATCTACACCGAGTATATTGCCAACTTCTTCCATGAGGGCGGTAGCACCGGCGGATTCGTTGTCGCCGTCCATATTATTACACCAATAGACTTCGTTGATTTTGCCGGTGGCGGTGCAGGTGGGGGAAGCTTTGAGATCGCGAGGGAGGGAAACCATGGCGATATCACCGGTTTCTTGGTCTAGAGAAATAAGCATGATGGAATCTGTGAGTTGGGCGCCGTCGTGAGTGCCGTCGCCTACGGTACCACTCATATCATAACCTTCGGTACCAAAGGCAAGGATGTTGGTACGGCCGTTTTCGTCGGTTTTGAGAGGGTCATAAGTTTCGCTGGCGAAGGTGAAAAGGTCAAAAACGTTGCCACCGTTAAAGCGGGCGAGAATATCGTTGATATGAATAATGCCCCAGATAACTACACCGATAATTCCTAAAACAATAATTAGTGAAATTGTGGTAATAATACGGCGAGTTTTGGAGGGTTTTTTCTTGCTGGCTTTTTTGGCTTGCTTTTTGGCGAGCTTGGCTTGCTTTTTGGCCTCTTTTTTGGTGAGGGGGGCATCTTGGTCTGAGTGATGGTTGGTTTTCATGTCTGCTATGGATTCTTCGCTTTCTGTTAATTTGTCGTTTTCGGTGTCAAAATTAAAAGCTTGAACTGGGGATAGAAAATCTGCTACGGCTTGCTCGCGGGTGCGTTTTGGTTTTGATTTGGGTTTGGGGGCTGGTTTAATGTCTAGAGATTTTGGTGATGAGAGAGGTGATTGAGTGGTGGATGTTGGGGTGGAGCTTTCGGAAATAACCTCAATTTCTAGATCGGTGATTTCAGAATCTGGTATGGGGGTAATGGTGCTAGGTAATGGAGTGGTTTTAGGGTGAGATTGTTTAGGGGATTTGGCGGAAGAAACAGGTTTAGTGGATTTTGGCTTGGGGGTTTTGGAGGTTTTAACTTTGATAGTTTTGGGTTTGGATAAATTAGACGCTGAGATTTTGGCGTCATGAGTAGTAAGGCCGTCAATTGATTTATTGTTTGTCATTGTTTATAATTATAACATGAAGCCAGTCAAATTAACGAAAAAACAATTAGCAGTTTTGGATTTTATACAAGATTTTACAGAGGAAAAGGGCTGTTCGCCATCTTATCGTGAAATTATGGCGGGATTGGGGTTGAGCTCGGTGTCGGCAGTGGCGGAGCATGTGGAAAACTTGGTGGCAAAAGGCGTATTGGCTAAGAGGCCTGGGGAGGCGAGGTCTTTGGAGATATTGAATTGGAAACATGAAGAAACGGTGGCCTTGTTTAAGGCTAAGATGGCAGATTGTACAGAAGAAGAAAGGGCGGTTTTGATGCGAGCGGGGGAGATTTTGGGGCTGGATTTGGAGTAAATTATGGTAAAACGTAGAAGGAGCAAAAAGTGGATTTATTGGGTGGTTTTTGTGGTACTTGTGGTGGGGGCGGGGGTAGTGTGCTATTTGGTATGGGATAATTATTTTAGGGGGGATATTGGTAACAATGCAGATACTCAAGAAGTAGAGGGGGATGATGCGGAAAATAGTGATGCTGATTCTAATTCTAGTGATGGTTCTGGTGGTGTAGAAAAAGAAAAAGTGGAGCAATATGATGGACAATATAGTGGTGGTGATCCCAATGATAATAATGAGTTGACTGGGGTGGTGACTTATGCGGGGGTGAATGATGGGATATTAAGAATACGGGTGAACATTGATCAATATTTAGAAGAGGGAACTTGCAGTTTGACTTTAGCTCAAGGTGGGCGTGTTGTATATAGGGATACGGCAGGAATTGTGGGTGTAGCAGCTACTGCTACTTGTGAGGGGTTTGATATAGATATGGGTAATTTGAACGGTGGAAATACACAAATAGAGATAAAAATAGTTGCTAGAGGTAAAGAGGGCGTGATAAGAGGGGAAACAGAATTGTAATTTTTACATGTTTTTATGATTTGCGAGGGGTTTACAAAAGTTGAGAGGATGACTATAATAGTATTAGGAGAAATGTAATTAGTATTTTGTATGCAGAGAAGACGAAGAGATAGAAGAATATGGTTTGTGGCGCTGGGGGCGTTTGTGGCGGTGTTTTTGTTTACGTTTTTGATGAATCTTTCTGGGGCCTATGAGCAAGATGTAGAGGCAGCTTCGCTGGTGGGATTTGACCCTGGATATATTATATCTGACTATCAGATGGGAAATTACAATTCTATGAGTGAGGCAGATATTCAGAAGTTTTTGACATCTAAAAATCCATGTGGGAATACAGATTATAATTATTATAAGGCGTTATCTGCAGGGTCATCTGCGACGTGGCATTGGGATAATGGTCATTTTGTATGCCTTAGCGAGGAGCGGTTTGGCGATGGCGAGGTGATTGGTTCTGGAGATACGGCGGCGCATATTATTTGGCAGACGGCGCAAGATTATAAAATAAATCCACAGGTGATAATGGTGTTATTGCAGAAGGAAACTTCATTGATTACGGACCCGATTCCAAATAATTATGATTATCGTAAGGCGACTGGATATGGGTGTCCGGATACGGCGGCGTGTTCGTCTAAATATTATGGTTTTAAAAATCAAGTGCGTAATGCGGCGGCGCTGTTTCGGACGGTGTTAGATGGGGGGTGGACGAACTATCCATTGGGGAGTAATTATATACAGTATAACCCAAATGCTAACTGTGGGGGAAGTGTGGTAAATGTAAGGTCGCTGGCAACGTCGGCACTGTATAGATATACACCATATCAGCCAAATGCAGGGGCATTGGAAGCGGGGTATGGTACGGCTTATTGTGGAGCGTATGGGAATAGGAATTTTTATTTGTATTATATGGATTGGTTTGGGGATCCGACGAGCGATTCTACTATAGATAGTTTTTATGAGTCTATCGGTGGCGAAGCAAGTGTTTTGGGTAAGGTGATTAGTGAAGAAAAATGTGGCTTGGTGAAAGGAGGGTGTTTCAAAAAATATGAGGTTGGAAGAATATATTGGACAAAAAATACGGGTGCGTGGGATATTTCTGGTAGAATTTATGATAGATGGTTTGAACTTGGAACTGAGTGGGGTAATTTAGGATACCCGATTAGTAGAGAGATAGGTGGTTTGCGAGATGGGGGTGTATATCAGAAATTTGAAAATGGGCGAATATACTACAAGAGGGGGGTAGGTGCGTGGGATATTTCTGGTAAGATTTACAGTAAATGGTACGAACTCGGAACAGAATGGAGCGAACTTGGCTATCCAACCAGTAGCGAACAGAAGGATGCAAATGGGATAGTTTATCAGCAGTTTGAACATGGCAGAATA
>JAFQXY010000039.1 GCA_017406745.1 Candidatus Saccharimonadota bacterium
TAGATCTCCTTTCTTGGTTATTTGGTTTTAACTAATTATAAAGGAGATCTATTTTTTTGTTAATTACGCGCGCAAGAAGCTTCACTGTGAGAAGGTTACGCTTCTTGCGCGCTTTGTCTCAAATGTGTTTGATCTAGTATAGACTAAAAATTACTCCTGCTAAGAAGCAGATAAATAGCTAAACGATTGGCACTTTTACAGGCCGCATCAAGCCCTTAATTATCTCACTCCAGCTGAATATTGTGCTACAATGGGAATAACTATTTTACAAACAAAAAGTGTAAACGATGTAGTGAGTTAGTGCAACGCTATTGCAATTATATAAAATCTATGCTATCATTAATAATGAAAGAAGCTGGCTCGAAAAGCGTCCGGATGGATGCCTGCCCTATAAAACGGGATAGAGCCAGTTTCGCTTTATCTATTTACCTTTAAGATCTAGTCGTTCAATTCGGACAACCTTTTTCTTTATGACTGCAAGATAGCTACCAGCATCAGTTTTCCACGACTGCATCGAACGATTGATTGAGCCAGCAATAATATCAGTAAGCTGTATTAAATTATCCTTTACGCAATAAAAAACCACCCTTTACCCAATCTTGCGTTTTACTATTAGATATGCTAATATGATAAAAGTGGGGTTGAATAGTTAACAAATAAGTATGGTTAGGAAAGGAGGTTTTATGGAGATTGAAGTCGAAAACATAAAAGTTACGCTCAAACTAAAAATTACTCCTGCTAAGAAGCAGAAGTAATTACAAAACCTTAACATAATCCTACCACACAAAAATCCGGAAGTCAACCCCACATTTTAAAAAATCACCCAACGGGTGCTTTTTTAAAATGTGGTGCGACATACAAGAAACTCTAACTCTCGTTGGCAAAGCCCGAGAGTTCCAACTAAAAAAGCTCCGTTGGAGCCACTAATTGGTGCGAATGAAGAGACTCTAACTCTCGACCTCTTCCTTGGCAAGGAAGCGCTCTAAACAACTGAGCTACATTCGCACGTTGTACCCCCATTATAACATACTTTTTTATTTTTTCACTAAAAATCTACCATTTCTTTCAAAACCATGCTACAATATAAACATAACTAGTTAAAACAAACATCAAATGGAAATTGTACTACAAATATTACTACTTATAGTTGGCTTCGTCTTACTCATCAAAGGCGCTGACTTACTAATAGACGGCGCATCCAGCACCGCCTCCCATTTTAAAGTCTCAAAACTCCTAATCGGCCTCACTATCCTGGCCTTTGGCACCAGCGCCCCAGAACTAGCCGTATCCATCAGCTCCTTAATTTCCGGCAACACCGATATGCTTATTGGCAACGTCATCGGTAGCAATATTATTAATATATTGTTGCTTGTTGGCATCGCCGCCATTATCCACCCTATCCGCGTCAAGAAAAACACCACCGTCAAAAAAGAGCTCCCACTCCTAATCCTTATTTCTGCCGTATTTATAGTATTACTACTAGATATGTCTCTCGCCGACGCCGAAACTAACCTCATCACCCGTGGCGACGGCCTTATCTGCTTACTTTTCTTCTGTATTTTCTTATACTATATCATCAATATGACGCGCAAAAACCACAAAGCCAGCGCCACCAAAGACAAAACCGAAGTAGAACCCCCCAAACACAAGCTCGGCATCTCTATTCTATTAATTTTCATTGGCCTAGCCGGCGTAGCTGGCGGTAGCGAATTAGTAGTTAGCTCTGCCTCCAACATTGCAACCAGTATTGGCATTTCAGAACGTATTATTGCTCTCACCGTAGTAGCACTTGGTACCTCTCTGCCAGAGCTAGTCACCACTATCAGCGCCGCCCGCAAAGGCGAAACCGAATTACTTATCGGCAATATCGTAGGTAGCAACATTTTTAATATCTGTATAGTATTAGGTCTGCCAGTAGCTATTTTTGGCTCTGTTACACCAGAAAGTTTCCAAATTATAGACATTGCAGTATTTATGCTCGCAACTATTGTATTATGGCTATTTGCTCGCATAGACCAACGCATCTCACGCCTTGAAGGCACTATTATGGTACTTATTTTTCTCGCCTATTACGGCTATATCATTTACGGAGCCCTTGCGTGAATTGGCTGGCCTTAGTCGCCGTAGCCACCCTCGCCAATTCCACCGTTATCTTTATAGATAACTACGTGTCTGATTTTTATTTCAAAGGACGCCATGCTGTTTCCCAAAAACTTTTTTATGGCCTAGCCGGCATTATCTTGGCTACTGCTTTTTTGCTTATTTTTGGCATAGATTTCACCACCACAAGCCCACTCAATATTTTAATTTTCATGGGTGCTGGAGCATTGGTTAGCTTTGCTGGCATCCCCTACTGTCGCGCTCTAGAGCTAGACGATTCCACTAACCTAGGCATTTTCCTTCAATTAGCGCCAGTATTATATTTAGTTTTTGGCTGGTTTGTATTAGATCAAAGTTTCTCCCCCACCCAACTAATTGCTTTTGTTATTATTTTTTCAGCCCCACTATTAATCATTTTCTCTACCCGCAAACGCAGTCGCAAAATCAAGCTTCGCGCCATGTTTTTGGCTTTTCTTTATGTCTTAATATATGTTACCGGTAACATTATTTTTGTCAAAGAAAACTCTGTCGCCGGCAATCTCAATTTTTTCAGCGAAATCGGGCTTTTTATCCTCGGCCGTAGTATTTTTGACGTCTTTATCGTTAGTTCACGCCGTACTTGGCGCAAACGCTTCTTTCATGTTGTCAAATCCAGCAAAGGCAAAGTTTTGCGCCCCCTGTTTGTAGATTTTCTCATTTATGCTGTTGCTACCACCACATATCGCTCCGCCTTAGTTAGCGCCCCTTCCGTAGCCATAGCCTCCGCCGCCTCGGATTCTGCCGAACCCATCGCCATCTTTTTTCTAGGACTACTTTTTACCCTCATTTCCCCCAAATTTGGTCGCGAAAAAATGGACAAAAAAACCGTGCTCGTGCATCTTGTCGCCACTATATTAGTAGTAGCCGGAATTACTGTTATTCAAATCACTGCATAATTCGCCCTCGTTACATAATTCATTACAATCAAAGGACGCCCCGCTATGATTTTTCCTACAAACCCAAAAAAATATGCTACAATATATATACATGGTGCTTTGGCGGAGTGGTTACGCAGCGGTCTGCAAAACCGCGTACACCGGTTCAATTCCGGTAGGCACCTCCAAATTCCTGATTAAATCAAATTTTCGCGCGTAAGCGCGAAATTTTATATATGTGCTGAAAAAGGTGGGAGCATTTCTCAGCTCCCACCTCTATCTAGGAGAACGTTAATCTTCTGTAGTAGCCCAATCGCGTTGCGCGATTTAATCTCGTTTAGAGCATTAACGGCTAAATATCCACCGAAGCTTCTATACAAAACGCCGTTCGGCTCTACAAATACATCTCTTACAGGTAAATCTTCATATTTGCCATTAAAAGGACATTTTACTACTTGCACTTCTTCTGTCTTTCTTGATAAAAAATACTGCCATGGGTTTTCGCCCTTAACCTCAAAACCCAAACCCTCGAGCTGCCTAACAATCTCGAGCGCTTCAGTCCTTAATGTGTTGTCGATGGTAGATAAATCAATGAATTTAGCTTTTGCTTTAATTTTTTTGGCAAATTTAATGAATCTTTCGAAATCTACGCTAGAGTCGTTGAGGCCTTTAATTACCGTATAATTAAGATGTATCGCCAATTTTGGAAACTTTGCTCTAATATCAACGATGGTACTTAATACATTCTCCAGCGGGTAATTCACTTGAATGATTTGCTCGTAGATGTCTGGCGACATTGTATGGACTGCAACATTAATTTGCGCAATATCCTTCAACATTTCGGTTGGTCTCGCCAATAGACTTGCATTAGTTACCACAGTTATGGCGATACCTAAATTCTTTATTTTCTCGCATACTTCTTTAAATATAGGAGAAATCAGCGGCTCTCCACCCGTCAATGTGCAAGTACTCCAACCTAGCTGATCTTTTGTCACTTTCGCCATAAACTCGTAATCGCTTGGGCTAAGATACAAAGCGATCTTATCTGTGATGCTTTCGCTATGACAAAAGAAACATTTGTAATTACAAAATGGTGTTATTACGAATCTGAGTTCTCTCATTTTTCCCCACCCTCTTTCTCGCAAACTCTTTAATAGATTCGAACGTATCCGATTTTAAAACTTCCTCCCAAGTCATCCATTTTACATCGACGACTTCAGTCTCTCGTTTTTTTGGACTTTCCTCATCGGCCATACATAAAAATATGAAATCCATATGTACATGTGCAGGTTTTTCGCCCTTTTTTGGTATAAATTCGCTAAGCATAACGTAAGGAGTGGCGATAGATGATTCCTTTTCGTTTCCATTAAATTCAAATTTACTAGAGTTGATTACTGTAGCGTTTATTCCTGTTTCTTCAAAGATCTCCCTTATGGCGCCATCCGCTGGATATTCATTATCCTCTAAATGACCCCCAGGAATAACCCAAATATTCAACTTTTTATGGAATACCATTAATAACTTCGTCCTTTCGCGATTCATAACAAAACCACTTACAGCAAAATGTTTTTCAATATCTGATCGCATATTCTAATTTTCCTTTCAATGTTCTAATTTTGTTAAATTTACAATATTCTAAAAATTATTATAATATATTTTATGGTAAAAGACAAGATTTTTCAGCATATATAAATTTTAAGGAGTTTTCCTTTAGATTTTTGGCGGGTCGGGTCGGCGGTCGCCACCAGACAGCTCGCCCATCTTTCATCAAGCCAACACCCCCTAGCAAAGCCCTCCCAAACTATTTTTTCTTCACCAATTTCATAACTGGCTTTTTTGCTTTAGCCAACTCGCCCGCTTTCTTTACTAAAGATTCAATTTTTAACTTATCCATCCGCGCATCTTGTATAGTAAAGTTTTCTTTTGCGCGCATCAAATCACCATAAAACCCCGTACCTTTCACATTATCCCAGAACAATTCCCCCTGTGGTACATCGTCATAATACCAAGGTTTCTCCGTCAAATTATAATGCAAAAGCTTAGTATCTTTTGGCAAATCTTTCATCGGCTGTTGATTCCACTCTGCCGGCAAATGCATAATTTTACCCTTTAAAATCACATTTAGATAATCTTGGTCTGGCGCCACCAAATCCGCATTGTATTCATTTATTATATCTATCATCGTTGCAATAAATTTACATTTACGCAACTTTTTCAAATCCATCAATAGTACGCCAGAATTGACATATTCTTTATGTGGCACGCCCAAAGCGTTTTCTACATACTCCCTAAACTCTGGCACTACCTCCACTTTTGGATCCACCATCGCCGCTATCACATTATCACCAAGATCTATATCAAACAACTCCCCTATATCTGTCCGCAAAATCACATCGCTATCAATATAAATTGCTTTTTCATACTGCAAAAACAACCTCGCAATAAAATGCCTATAATAATACACCGCCGAAGAAAAGAAATCACCAGACCCCGTCCACGATGCACAATATTTCACAATCGCTCGCATGTACACATTGTATTTCATCTTGTGAAACTGTATAGCACAATTCCGCGTAGCCAGCGCCCTCAGTCTCACGCGGTTTTTAAATGTCATCTTATCATATAATATTATTACGCGATAATACCTGTTAGGATTAGTATAGTGCGTCAACGAGTGAATCGCTGCCGCCGCATATGGCGCATAATCATTGGTAATAGTAATAAATATCGGCACCACTCTGCCCATTTTGCGTAATGGATTTACGCCAGTATTGAATATACTCACTTTTGCTCCTTTTTAGTTTTCGCTATTTTGTCTTCGCCAGCCTTAATATTATTACTGGCATTACTCCGCTTTTCACTGCCAGACTTCTTCCTATACTCAAAATATTCGTATGTATTTTTCTGATTATTTTTCACCAAAGAATCATATGCCTCCTTAGCTAATTTAGCACGATTTTCTTCTTCGCTCAAATTCACATCTGGCCAAAACGGCCCATCTATATATACATCCATTCTTGGCAAATCGCCATGTTTTTTATCCTTACGCTTATGATAAGTGGTGGTCATAGTGAATACCGGCAAATTATTCCGCGTGGCATACTTAAAAGATTTATCACCCGCCGGAAACTTACGAATCTTAGTAGCATACGGCCACACATGCGCCTCTGGATAAATCACTAGCACCTTTTTTTGTGCCAATCTCTTATCCACCGCTTCATTAAACGCCTTCTTTTCTTCTGCACTTTTACCTAGTGGCAACCCACCAATCAGTGGCAAATATTTCCCGATACCTGGCACTAACAAATTTACTGGGCTAATAATTGTAAAAATCCGCCTATCTGCCGCCATTGCCGGTCCAAACACATCATGAAAAGGATTTGTATGATTAGCATAAATCACGTAACCTTTGCCTTTAGCCTTTTTCAGTTTTTCACGACCATAAAACTTCGCCTGCCAAAACCCTTTCTCATAATACCGTCCAAACAACTTAAAAATCCTAAAAAGTATCGCCGAATAAGCTCGCACAAACGGATTCTTAGGGATAAACTCATACCCCTCCGGCAACCCTACTTCTATTTTTTGCTCTTGTTCGCCAGTTTGGATTGGGTCATCTTCTTCCGACGCGTAATAAAATACTCTTTCACTCCTAGGTATATCTTTTGGAAATAATTCTGCTTGTGCCATAATATAAAATCTTCCAACCAGTCTTATCGTGCAATTTATTGCCACCGAAGGACATCAAGACAAAATCTACGATTTTGTCGCCGTATGGGCGAAGCAATGTGATAAAATATTCATTTATCACATTGCGAAGCTCCTAAGGGGGCAATAAATTGCACAGCTAAAACTAGTTTATAATTTACTTTCTAAATTATTATACATATTCAGTATATCATCATATTCATGAATTTTCAAAACTTCATGGATTTTTTTCACTTCAAACGGCTTCACTTTTTGCACCCTAAAATACGGCCAAAACTTAAAATTATTGCTAAAATGATGTAGCACTGTATCTTTACGTGGACGTTCACCCTGTTCATTATATTTACGTGGTACCAATTTCCGCCGTTCTATTACTTTGTTTAGCGCCGATTGATCCGCCAACATCATCCACCGCTCACCACATTTTTTCACCGCCTTTTCAAACATCCGGCTTTTTATACATTCTGGCATATTAAATAACATCACCCCAGAATTCATATAATCTTGTTTTAATATCCACTTAGATTGCTCATTTTTAGGCAGGCTCCGGCTGGCATCATTTTTACCCTTAAAAATCCCATGATACCGGTAAAAATGTTTGCCGTAAATATCTAATACTCCTGCCACCTCCACACCAGCCATATCCATATTGTAAAAATCTTCGAAATTAGCCCTGCACACTACATCGTAGTCCAAATACAATATCCTATCTAGTTTACTTAGCTCTGGCATTTTGTCTGCATACAACCGGAGCATCGAGCAAGGCGTAAAATACGACCCCATATTTTTACTTGGCAAATTATCCACAAACACTTTTGTTGCGTCTATTAATTTTACAGAATTTTGCGGATTGTATTTTTTTACTAACCCATCCAAAAACTCCGCTGTCTCCTTTTTGAATGGCTTCACATCTTTATATTCAATTGTTGCAATATAAAAAGTATAATTTGGCCGAAACGAAGTATGATTTTTTTCTCCCCTGTTATTTGCAATAGTATGATTTTTAAAATCTGAGGTATGTTTTTCGCCGTTCATCATAATAGACAAAATACTTACCAACACCCCCCTACTTATCCCCTCGTCACCACAATATAATATATTCATTTCTTTTATTTTATCATAAACTTATACAACCCCTGCACATGATTCTCCAAAAAATAATAATGTTTTACATAGAAACCCGTTAGTACCACCAGTATTACAGTCAATAGATATAGTGGCACCATACCAAGCAAAGGCCCATACGCCGCAATCCCCCACGCCGTAATAAACAAAAACACCACCGCCATCACCGCAAAAAACAATGTTATTATTAGATGTATCAATCGCTCATGCTGAAAATTCGCCACCATATCACGGTGTAACTCCATCAACCGCCCCCGTTCCGCAGGGCTTAAATCCTTCTTTGTCTCCGCATTTATAAATTTTTCGTATTCTTTTATCTTCTTTTCCATAATATCCTTTACTCTATTTTACCATATTCAACCAAAAAACGCCCACTAGAGGCGCATTATTTCTCTGGCGCCCAAAATAGGACTTGCACCGCTAGGTACAAGTCCCCAACTAAAAAACGCATACTAGAGGCGAATCACCTCAATGGTGCCCGAAATGGGACTTGAACCCATATGGATTTCTCCATTCGATTTTAAGTCGAACGCGTATACCAATTCCGCCATTCGGGCACACAACTATTATATCACACTATCCCAAATATTGCACGGCTTCTATTGCTGACACCGCACCATCAGCAGATGCTGTCACCAACTGACGCACAGACTTGGTACGACAATCCCCCGCCACAAACACCCCCTTCACCGAAGTATGGCAATCTTCCCCCGCCACCACATAGCCCTTGGAGTCCATTTTTACAAAATCCTTCAAAAACCCAGTATTTGGCACCCGCCCAATCGCCACAAATACCGCCACAGCCGGCTCTGGAATTGGATCATCATGGTGAATATGGTAAACTTCTGATGCTATATTTTTTAGATATGCAATTTCATGCTTTGCAGTGTTACCACTTCCCACCACAACCACAGGTTTGCCCTTATATAGCGCACCGTCACAGGTGGCACAATAAGAAATTGCTCTTTTACCCGCATCTTTTGTTTGTTTTTCGCTCAATTTACGTGGCTCCGTCCCCATCGCCAAAATCACCGCTCCAGCTATATACTCGTTGTCATCCGTCACAACCGTAAATTTATCGTCTTTCTTAGTAATGCCCACTGCATCTTCATATTCCACCTTAGCACCCAAGTCCACCGCTTGCGCATAGATTTTCTGCATCAAATTAGCCCCAGACACCCCATAATCACCCGGCCAATTATCAATCTTAAAAGTATTTATAATTTGCCCACCATGTATTTTAGACTCTAACACCAACACAGTCTTATTTGCCCGCGCCACATAAATCGCCGCTGTCAGCCCAGCAATCCCCGCCCCCACAATAATTACGTCATATTCTTTCATAATGCACTATTGCCCCCACCACAATTACAATTATATTTATCCATTTATCTTCCCCCACATTTTTTCCAATTTCTTAAGTGGTACCACTCCCGCTTCGCGCAATACCTCATTGCCATCTTTTAAAAACACAAAACACGGAATAGTAGAAACGCCATATTTTTCTGCCAATTCTTCCTCGTCATCTATATTTATGGGCGTAACTCTCATCTCTGGGTGCGCCTTTTCAAACTCCGCCACCACTGGCTTCATCATCTGGCACGGCCCACACCAATCTGCATAAAAATCCAATAATTCTATACTGTTTTCTTCACTCACTTTATTCTCCTCATGATATATTTTATTTTTTCATACATTATATTATATTCGTCTGGTGATATTTTTACCCTATTAATTCTTTTATCTTTTCTTTCATCTCAGCAGGAGTATCAGTGGGACCAAACCGCCCCACCACCTTACCATCCCTATCCACCAAAAACTTCGTAAAATTCCACTTTATAAACCCTTTTTCTTTGCCAACGCCAGGTATTTTAGCAATAGCCCCCATCGCAATTTTATTCTTCATACCCTTAGGCTCCGGATCCTCAGATATCTCCTCCTTTAAATATGTCCACAACGGCTCCGCCTTGTCGCCATTAACCTCACATTTTGCCAACTGGTCAAAAGTCGTCTTATATTTAGCGGTGCAGAATTCATGAATCTCTGCATCCGTACCAGGTGCCTGATGTCCAAATTGATTACACGGAAAATCCAAAATTTCCAACCCAGCATCATGGTATTCTAAATATAGCTTCTCTAGCCCCTCATATTGTGGCGTAAATCCACACCCAGTAGCCGTATTTACAATTAACAACACTTTTCCTTTATAATCCTCCAATGGTAGCTCGCTACCATCGCGTTTTTTTACCTTAAAATCATATATCTTTGCCATAATAATCTCCTTTCACTTTTATTGTAGCACAACTTAACAAGCTTCTACTAAATCTATACCTTATTTATTACTGGTATCACGATTGGTGTATGCCCCGTAGCATCAAAGAGGATATGTGTAATATCTTCCTTGATTTCCTCTTTTAGTACCTTCATATCTGGATCCGTAGATATAGACTTATCAGTCTTTTGGCGCAAATAGTGCCGAATTTTACCAATTAACTCCTCCGAATTATCTAGGTAGATAAACGCCCTAGATACAATATCTGGAGTTTTCATTAAATGCCCAGTTTTTTTATTCAAAGTTAGAATAATAACAAATATCCCCTCGCGCGAGATATGAATCCGGTCTTTTACTACTGCCTCATGTACCTGTTGATCCGCATCGTCATATAGTTTATTTCCCACTGGTATACGCCCACATTTGCGGATAGTTTTATCTGGCATCAACTCCACAATATCACCATCATCTGCAAGCAATATTCTGTCGCGCGGGATACCGATTACATTTTCTGCCATCTCGGCATTATGTTCTAGCATAAAGAATTCACCATGATATGGCACGTAATTAAGCGGGTGCATCCGCGTCACAAAATCTACGTGATCCTCATAATAAGCATGCCCAGATAAGTGCAATGGGCCAATATTACTAAGATGCGTTTTACCGTTTTGAATCACTTGCGCACCTTCACGTAATAACCCATCCACCGCGCCCACTACATTCGGCTCATTACCAGGAATAGGATTAGACGAAAAAACCACTGTATCCGTAGACTTCACCTTAATATATTTGTGTGCACCCGTAATCATACGGTTTAATACTGCGTTCGCCTCACCTTGCGACCCAGTACACACAATACATACCTTATTATCTGGCATTTTAAGCGTGTCTTCCATTTTAACTATGGTATCTTTTGGTACCTTGATAGACTTAGAACGTAAAGCCACCTCCACGTTATTTATCATCGAAAATCCCGAAAAAGCTACTTTACGTCCTCTTTTTGATGCCTCCTTTAGTACTAATTCAATACGCCCAATCTGAGAAGAGAAACAGGATATAATCACGCGTCCATCTGCATAATGGTCCATCACTCGCCCTAGATTCTCGCCCACATCATATTCAGAGTGGGGGTGTCGCCCTGGTGAATCTATATTTGTGGATTCGTTTATCATCAAATCCACCCCTTCTTTTTGCGCGATTTCATCCATACGTTCGTAATCAGCCTGTATCCCCATAGGGTTGGCCTCATGTCGCCAGTCACCAGACATATAAATCAAACCATTTGGCGTTCGCACCACTATAGCACAACTACCCGGAATAGAGTGCAAAACATGGATAAACTCCACAGACAGGTGCTCAGAAACTTGAAACTTCTCATGTTTAAATGGATCTACCACCTGATAATTCATATCTGGCACATCCTCAAGTTCCATCATCTGTTTTTTAATCATGCCAAGCGTAAAATCCGTACCATAAATAGGAGTAAGATGTGAAAACTTTGGCAATAAATGCTTACATGCCCCAATGTGATCCAAATGCGCATGAGTAAAACAGATAGCTTTCACCTTGTCTTTATTGTCTTCTAAGTATTTTATATCCGGAATTAGATAATTGACTCCAGGATAATCAACGCCAGCAAACAACACCCCCATATCTACTACTATTATCTCCGACTTATACTCTATAATTGTCATATTCTTGCCAATACCAAACTCGCCCACACCCCCGATCGGGATAATGCGCACCGCTTCTGGATCTGGGCGCATCTGCTTGAGCTTGGCATTAGTTATCTGCTCACCACCATAACCATTGTAGCGCGACTTATTAACTGGCACCCCTATAATATGTTGCGTTGCCTGCGCATTCACATCCTGAGATAACATCCTCTGATGATGCACCATATCGCCTTTTTTAGTGCTTACGGATAGATTCACTTTACGCTTCTCTACCTCTGTTTTTGATGTAGTTTTACCAGATTTATTAGATTTTTTACCATTTTTAGGGGTAGCAGACTGTATTTTTGAGCTTTCAGCTACCTTTTTTGCGCTGTTTTTACCACCAGAGGTATTTTTTGCCCCTTTTCCAGCGTTTTTAGCAGAACTAGGCTTAGACCCTACTAATTCCGCATCTTTGCCTCCAGGCGCAAAATTTGAGTTAAAATTTCGCTTTTGCGCCTCTTCAAATTGTTTTTTTATATCCGGTAAGCGTTCGGCCCGTGATTTCAAAAGACGCGCACGACGCTCCTCTTCTTTTATGTTCATTAAGTTTCCTTTTTTATTACAAGTAGATTAGATTACCTCTATTATATCAAAAAGCTTGCATTTTTTCAAGCTATTTGCTATAATAAAAACATACTTAATTATACCGACCGCAAGGCCGGTTTTATTCATAGAAAGGAAAAAATGGAAAACCTAGATTTAAAACAAATGTCCAATATGGTAGACATCATCGCTGAAGAAAAAGGCTTACCCAAAGATACCGTCTTAGAAGTAATAGAGCAGGCCATCGCGGCCGCTTGGCGCAAAGACAACGGCGAACGCGAAATGAACGTCCGCGCCACCCTCAATACTAACACTGGCGAAGCCGATGTGTTCGTAGCTCGCGAAGTAGTCAACGACGAAGATGCCTATACTCCAGCCACCGAGATCCCTCTAGCCGAAGCCCTCAAAGATAACCCAGATGCCAAAATTGGCGATATAGTAGAAGAAAAGTTTAAAGTTACCGATTTTGGTCGCGTTGCCGCCATGACCGCCAAACAGGTAGTAATCCAACGCCTTCGCGAGGCCGAGTCCAATGCCGTGCTGTCTGCCTTTGAAGACAAAATTGGCACCGTAGTTACCGGCACCATTACCCGTGTAGAGCCCAAATTAGTCCGCATCGATCTAGATCGCGCTGGTGCCATCATGCCCCGCTCCGAGCAAATAGATGGCGAATATTACACCGTTGGTAACCGCATCAAAGTATTCATCAAAAAAATCGAGCGTGGCGACAAAGGCTCTCAGCTTATTGTCTCCCGCGGTTGCGCCGAGTTTGTTGAATATCTATTCCGTCAAGAAGTTCCAGAACTTGAAAACGGCACCGTAGAAATCAAGGGTATCGCTCGGGAAGCCGGTCGTCGCACCAAAATCGCCGTCACATCCACAGTCAACGGCATAGACCCAGTTGGTACTTTTGTGGGTGGTCGTGGTATCCGTGTCCAAGCCGTCATGAACGAAATCGGCGAACGCGAAAAAATCGACATCATCACTTGGAGCGACAACGCTTCCGAATACATCCGCGAGGCCCTCAGCCCTGCCGAAATCATGAAAGTTGAAATCAACGGCAAAAAAGCCAAAGTCCTCGTATCCGAAGACCAACAATCTATTGCCATCGGCAAACAAGGCCAAAATGTTCGCCTAGCTAGCAAACTCACTGGCTACGATATCGACATCGAATTATCCAAAACCACCCCCAAGAAAAAGAAGAAAAACGTCGAAGATGCCTTATTGTCTGCTCTTGAGGATATCGAAGAAGGCACTGTCGAGCCTATCGAATCTGCCGAACCCACAGACGACACCATAAAGGGTTCAAAAGCTTTGCAACACTTGCATAGGCGTCATACCTAGTGTTGTATGTATTCTAGCATAATTATAATAAACTAGATAGTTCTTTATATTTTTAGCCACATCTTGGAGGCATTTACCAGTATACGGACCA
>JAFQXY010000040.1 GCA_017406745.1 Candidatus Saccharimonadota bacterium
AACGCATCCAGTGGCTCTACTTATAATGGTAAATGGGGACTAAAACCAAGTAAGTACTATAATACCAGTACTAATACTACAGTAGACAATACAGACACCACCACCGGATTATTCTTCCCAGCCCCAACCGTTAGTGGGTTTACTATAGCCAAGACCAATTGTGCTAATAGTACGTCCACAGTTACCAACCCAGACTGCCCTAATCTGCAGGATACTTACACCTTCAGCCTAGGCGCTAGAGCAGACTATACCCAAATAGCAGGTACTTATACTAATACTTATGTATTACAAGCTGTAGGTAATCCAATTAACTACTCTATTAGTTATACAGATGATAGTGGTGATAGTACAGTTAGTGGTGTACCTACTACACCTACATCTGGTTCTACTGGCACTACTGGTGTAACGCTAAGTAGTGCTACTCCAACTCGTACAGGCTATACCTTTACCGGTTGGTGTAATACCACTACTACAGAATCTGGTACACTGTGTAATGGTAGTACTACACCTACTTACACTGCAGGAGGATTATATGGTATAGACCAAACTACAGTAAACACTGCTACACTACATGCCCTTTGGAGTATTAAGAAATACGGCCTAACCATCACCTTTGCTGGTAGTGGAGTAAGCAGTGTAGCAGTAAAGTCTGGTAGTGCTAGTGGTACTACAGTAGGTACAGTTAGTGCTAGTGGTGGTAGTGTAGCTAATCTCACTTACAATACAACATATTACTTAGTACCAACATTTACTAGTACTAACTACATACTAGACAGTTGGAGCAATACTGGTAGTTATGGTACTCTGTCTTCTACTACTGCTACTAATCCTACCTTTACTATAGGTGCTGGGAATGGGGCGGTAACTATTACTGGTAAATCTAATAGTTATACTATTTCATATAATGCCAATAACGGCACTGGTAGCATCAGTGACCAAACAGTTACACCAGGCAATAGTGTAGTGTTAGCAGACAACGCCTTTACTAGGAACAACTACTACTTCAAAGGCTGGGCGACCAGTTCTGATGGTAGCGTAGCCTACAGGACTAACCAAACCATCACCCCCACTAGCAATATGACACTCTATGCTGTCTGGGGCAGTAGCACTAGCCAAACGCTCTATAATATAGTATCTTCCTTAACAAGAGGAAACCAAACCAATGATACTAATGCCACTACAGGTATTAAGACTAACCCCACTAAAGCCACTTCTGGTGTCTGGACATATGATTCTAGCGTATTTGGTGAGAGTAGCGATGCAAGCAATGATAACCCCATCTACTACTACCGTGGCATATTAGATGCAACCACCGGTAGCTATGGTAGTGATGGCGATGCGATGGACTACCCTAACTACGTAAAGATGACCACGGGAAGTAATACTACTTGTTGGCGCATAGTAAGAACCACAGGCTCTGGTGGTGTAAAGATGATCTACAATGGTGTCTATGGTGCTACCACTAGTGGCTCATGTGCTAATGCTACTACCAATGCACAATTAACTACTAGTGCTTTTAACGCAACTAGTAATGTAGGAAACAAAAGTATTATCGCTGTAGGCTATACCTTTAATAGTAACTATAAAACCACCACAGCAAGTACTACTGCAGGTAATCTATTTGGCACCAACTCTAGCTATACAGGTAATAATACTAGAAGCACTATTAAAACCTACATAGAAGATACTTGGTATGCAAGCAACATGACTAGCTGGACATCTAAACTAGAAGCCAGTGCTGGTTATTGTAATGACCGCTCTATTTATGACACATCAAATAATCTACTATCAGACACCACCAGCATTTCTACTCCATATACCACGGCAACTTCTGGTATAACCCAATATAACTTTGGCGCTAGACAACGTAATTTCACTACTACCCAAGCCCCCTCACTTACTTGCCCATATAATGCCAGAGATCTATACCGCTATGTAGCTAGTAGTACTGGTGTATCTAATCAACTTAAATACCCAGCTGCCCTACTTACTGCAGATGAATTGTCCTTTGCTGGGTCTGGTAGTAGCACTGCCACTAATGGTTCTGGCTACAATGCCAACTCATACCTACGTTCTGGCTCTGACTTCTGGCTGCTCTCTCCGAGCAGCCGGAACTCGAGCGGCGGTGCGCGCGGGTGTCTCCTGCGCTCGGGCGGCACTCTCTACCTCAACATCGTGCACTACTCGCTTGGTGTGCGCCCCGCCATTTCTCTCGCCTCTGGAACTACTGCCGCCTCTGGCTCTGGTACCGCCACTGATCCGTGGGTAGTCCAGTAAAGTAGAGAAAATTGCACTTTAAGTTCCAGACACTTGCTGACAAGCACCTTTTCTTAAGCAAAAACGACAGTTTTTGCTTGGTGAGGCTGCTTGCAGCCTCACTCCGCCCCGATTTAATGATTGGAGCGAGGCGAGGCTACAAGCCTCGAAGTAGTTTACCGCTAAACGAGACGTTTTTCACAGTTGTTTTGCTACGTTCTGGCTCTAACTTCTGGCTGCTCTCTCCGAACAACCGGAACTCGAACGGCAATGCGAACGAGTATAACCTGAACTCGAACGGCAATCTCAACAACAACAACGTGAACAACACGAATGGTGTGCGCCCCGCACTTTCACAAATTCTTGTGTGATACCCCTTTGATGGGATTGAAGCGTTGGTTGCTACAAAATAGCATTGTCTGGCGCGGAGGTCTAATCACTTGGAGCGCTAGGTTGAGTTCTAGCGACTGAGGGGTTCGCTCTGGCGATAACCGAAGAAGAGTGAAATAGGTGAGCTACTTAAGCGTAGGGGATTATAAGTATAAAATATAATGGTTCCTGCCTTGAAGAACGCTGAAGCTTAGGTGGAGCTAGCGAGTAGCCTAATGGTGAGAAGTTGGTTCTACCGAGGCTCAGTAGGTAGTGGGACGGAAAGAGAGGTAATATGATCCAAAAAAGAGATGACAAAAAGCCCGAAGTAAAAGAGTTTAAATTAAAGATATTGATGCTGCAGCTAGATGAATATATTAGAATACATATAATTCCACAGATACCAGCAGATTATAAGGAGTACAGGGAAGCTATACGTGAAGCGATGGATAGGGCTTGGCGAGCGATGTATCATGCGGCCTTTACGACTAAAAGAGAGAGACAGAGAAATCTGGTGGAGCTAAAGATTGAATTAGCAATGGTAGAGACTTATATGAAAGAGATAAGAGACGTGTGTTATCGTGGAAAAGAGAAGCGGCGACTGGACAAAAACTCTGCACATAGGTTTGCGGTATGTGCGAAATATAACAAAGAAGTGATGAGTGTAGTGTGGGGGTGGGCGAAAAATGAAGACGCATCGTTAGATTCTTCGACTACGCAAAAAACAGCGAAATTAGTAGAGAAGGAGGAGATTTGATGGCTCATACAAGAACACGAAGAATATACGATGAGGCGTTGCAATATGAAAAGATTTATACGGCGTGGAATACGGTGTACCATACTTGCAAAAATCAACAAGGGAAATTTGAATTTGCATTGTTTGCACATGCGCGAGTAATGAAGATTATGGACGAGCTAAAAACACGCGCATATCTGCCCAATAGGTATAGATGTTTTATGATTTTTGAGCCAAAACCGAGATTAGTGATGAGCCAATCCATTCGCGATAAGGTGGTAAATCATTTTGTAGCGAAGGAATATTTAATACCGCTACTAGAAAAAACTTTGATAGATGCTAATGTGGCGACACGCGAAGGGCGAGGGTCGGCATATGCTAATAAGATGCTTAGGAGATATTTTTCGCAGATGATGGCGGAGCGTCCCAAGGCAAAAATATATGCATTGAAAGTGGATGTGTCTAAGTATTTTTATTCTATAGACCATAAGATTTTGTTTGAAAAGTTGGAGCGTAAGATAAAAGATCGCGATGTGATTGAGATATTGCGGAGGATTGTGGACGAAACGGATAAATCGTATGTGAATAATGCCATTGATAGGTTTAATAAGTGGTACGGAACTGATATTCCACACTATGAGCAGGGTAAAGGATTGTCTATTGGGGCGATGACATCGCAGTTTTTGGCGATTTTTTATTTGAATAGTGTCGACCATTATATTAAGGAGGTACTGAAATGCAAGTATTTTATTAGATATATGGATGATTTTTTGATATTATCACATGATAAAGAATGGCTACGCGAGGTGAAAGAAGAAATTGCTAATAAGTTGGCAGAATTAAAGCTGACGGTGAATCCGAAATCTGCGATATATAATTGCGATGGGGGCGGATTTGCTTTTTTAGGATATAGATATTATGTAGATAGGTGTGGGCGAATAAGGATAGTGTGTTTAGCTAAAACGGTGCGGCGGATAAGGAGACGATTGGGTTTTTTAGCTCTGCATAACCCAGGCAAGCGAGTGCGGTCGTACGAATCGTACAGGGGGTTCTTTTTGTATGGTTGTCCTGTGCGGAAGATAGAGGCGTGGGTGTAGAGATATGATAAGGATATGCGTTGTATTTTTCTGAGATTTGTGATATCATTATTAGTGAAAGAGGCCGGCTCGAAAGGCGTCCGTTATGGATACTTGCCCTGGTAGGGATAGAGCCGGTTTCGCCTTGTCTGCGGTTTCCTACATAAGATCGAGCGACTTAAGCTCGACTATTTTCTCTCGAATAATATTGATGTATTCATCCGAATCTGTTTTATCTTTTTGAAACGAACGGTTAATCGAGCCAACTATAATGTCGGCTAACTGAATAAGATTATCTCGGCGAGAATCGCTTGTATCAAAATCTGTGACTTTCTTGTTCTCTCCAGAGTTTAGTTCGCGACGGATGTAGGTTTTTACGCGTAATTTATATTGTTTTGTATATTTGCCGTCCATTCTAACCGCAGCATCTTCTAGTGGAATAATAGCAAGCAGCTCCTTAGTAGACCAATTATAGAGCTTATCATTGTCCGCCAATTTAAACATATTCGGGTACTTTGCCTTATCCACATAAATTGCATAAATATCAAAGTTGTACCGATTTACGATCCTTAAGAACTCTAGTTTGATGGACTTAGCTGTCGTTCTAAACTTGAATTCATGCGAATCTTTCCATCCGAGTGATTTGCGGTAGTCGGAGATTTCCTTGTTTACGATGGTCGCAACTTTCGGATCTATAAATAAAGCTGCGGCTAATACGAAAGTGGAGCTACTTGCGCCTTTCTTGAATCCTGGGTCGCCCGAATCATCTATAAAAACTAATTGTTTACTCATTATGTTTGATTATATCATGTCTTTTAGTTAATAATTGAACAATAACTTTGGCAATATCCCGCTTTCTACTGACTACATTTCCAAAACTTACGTTTTTTGTGAGTTTTGGAAATGGGGTGGCGGTTTTGTTTCCAAAACTTGCAAAATATTGACTTTTTGGAAATGATTAAAAAACGAGGGTTTGATGGTATAATATGGTTATGAATATTTTGATTGTGGGCAATATTTTGAAGGATGTGTATTTGAGGTTGGATACACGTACGGAAGATTTTGAGCTGGATAAGCACAATGTGAGTTGGCTGGATTTGAGTTTTGATGCGTCGGAACACCATTTTTTTAATAGATTTTCTAGTTTTGGTGGGGTGGTGGTTTCGCTAGAGGTATTGACGAAATTGGGCATGACGGCTACGGTGTGTGGGAGCGATTTTGCTTTTGGCGATGACGGGCCGGTGGCGACTGCTCCGGCGGAGGTATACCGCTATATTTTGACACAAGATGATAATGTGAGTTATTTGGTGCCATCGGCGTTTAGACCTACTAATTTTGTACCGCCGGCTGGATTGGTGGATTATATTTATGTGGATCGTTCGGCTTATATTAATGAACAGACTGCTACAGAGATTGCTGATTATCTGAAGGCTAATCCTAGTGCTAAGCTGATTTACTACGCAAGGGAGCTAGAAACACCTACAGCAAAAATGCTAGCACCGATGGCTACATTGGTGTTTTATGAAAATAACAGGGTAAATGCGGAACTTTTGGACGCGCCAGTTAAAAATGGTAATGAGGGGGAGGAGGGGCTTTTTCGGATATTGGAAGATTTGCATATTTCGTTAGAGAAATTGGTGATGATTTCTGAGAGAGATTTGACTTATGGTGATATTACTATGCCAATATCCATAGAGAGAATAGACCAATTGACTCATTTGTCTGCGTATTCTATTGCTTCTGCTACGATTTTGGGGAGTTTTTTGCTGGGTGAAACGGTGGAAAACTCTTTAAAAATGGCAAAGGCAAATGTAGAAAATGCGACATTGAATGCTACGTTGGGTTTGGAGGAACTGAAAAATTTAGCCAGTAATATGCAACCTTCTGATAATTTGGAGCTGATTGCGGCGAATTTGGTGGTAAAGCCTAAGGGTATTTTGGCTGCAGACGAATCTGGCGGGTCTATCGCTAAGAAATTTGCGCAACTAAATATTCCGGATACTTTTGAGAATCGTCATGCTTATCGTAATATTTTCTTTACGACACCAGATTTGGAAAAATATATTAATGGGGTGATTTTGTTCGATGAAACTGCGCGTGATTATGCAGATAATGGGCAATCTTATGTGGATTATTTGACGGCTAAGCGGATAATACCTGGAGTTAAGGTGGACCAAGGGCTGGCACCGCTGGTGGATATTGTGCCGGGGCATCCGTATTTGGAAGAAACTTATACTAAAGGCTTAGATGGCTTGTCTGATAGGCTGAAAGAATATTACCAGATGGGGCTACGTTTTGCTAAGTGGCGGGTGGCGTTTGGGGTGACCTTGAGTGATGGTGGCGATGTAATTACACCTACACGGCAGGCTGTGGTTGAAAATTGCCGGATTTTGGCGGAATATGCCAAAAAATGCCAGTTTGCTGGGTTGGTACCAATTGTGGAGCCAGAGGTAATGTATGACGGTAATTATTCAATAGAAAAATGCGCTGAGATAACTGGGGGGGTACTAGATGAGCTGTTTCGCCAGCTGGCGCAAGCTGGGGTGAACCTAAGGGCGTGCCTTTTAAAGTGCAACATGGTGCTGGCGGGCAAGCAATATGATGTGCAATCTACTCCAGAGGAGGTTGGGCGAACCACGGCTGAGGTTTTGAAAAATCATGTGCCGGCGGAGCTGGCTGGGGTGGTGTTTTTGAGTGGCGGGCAAACGCCAGAGCAGGCTACGGCTAATCTTTTGGCGGTACAGCAAAATGGCCCGTTTCCGTGGCCGGTGACGTTTTCGTTTGCGCGGGCATTGCAAGATCCGGCGCTGTTTGCGTGGGAGGGAAATAATGAAAATATAGAGAAGGCAAGACAGGCTTTTGGTAGAAGGTTGGCGGAAAATCAAGGGGTGGGGATTACGGATTAAAGTTTGGGCCTAGGGGCTGGAAGCTTGTGAGTATGGGGGTTACGGCTGATAAATTAGCACTCTAGTAGGTTTGGTGCTAATTTTGGTGAAAAATGTGATATAATAGAGTTATGGAAATTACAGGCCGGCAAAAAGCGATTTTGTGTCAGATAGTAGAAGAATATGCCGAAACGGCGTCACCGGTGGGCAGTGTGACTATGGCTAGACTTTTTAATGTGTCGCCAGCAACTATTCGTGCCGAGATGGCGCGATTGGAGACTTTGGGGCTGATAGCCCAGCCACATACTTCGGCGGGGCGAGTGCCAACAGATGCAGGATATAGATATTATGTAAATAATTTGGTGGAAGATGGCGATGGGGGGCGAGAAGACATGACTGTGGCTGGTGCGCCACTTTTGGAAGATGGTGGGTTAACTAGGGGGCTACACGCACTAGAAAAGCGTGCTAGGTCACAATCTAGAGCAGATTCGGCGATACGGGGGACGGTGGACGTTTTGGTAGAACTAACTGGCAATTTGGGGCTGGCTACGATTGGTGGGCAACTTTATTTATCTGGTATTTCGCGGTTGTTTACTCAGCCAGAATTTGGTGATACACGGCGCGTGCAGGCGGTGGCAAAATTGTTAGATAATTTGGAGCCGTGGCTACGTGAGGCGGCGCCTGGGGAACCTTTGAATATATTTATTGGGCAAGAGAACCCGATTGGTAAGAATTCGCAAGTTTCGTTGATTATATCTAAGTTTAGGTCGCCATTTTCTGATAGGAGTTATATAGGAGTGCTGGGGCCAACACGGCAAAATTATTCGCGTGTGATGGGGCTAGTGCGGTATGCTGGTATGATGCTAGAACAAGTTTTGTGATTAATTTAAGATAATTTTAAGATAAAGAAAGGATATTTTAATGAAGAAAACTGTTAAAGAAAATAAAGATGGGTCTATCACCGAAGAATATAAGTTTAGCGGTGATGATTTAAAAAACGTAAAAGTAAAGGTGGATGCTTCGGAAATAGAGAAGATGGTATCTGAATTGACGGCGGATTTGCAGAGGACTAGGGCGGATTTTGAAAATTATCGCAAGCAAGTGGAAATGCAGAGAAATAATGCGGTGAAATCTGCGGAGATGGCTAGCGTATACAAGGTATTGCCTTTGCTAGATGATGTAGAGCGGGCTATTTTTGCCTATAAAGAGTTGGCACCGTTGGCTAAGTCGTTAGAAAAAACCGTAAAAGAATTGGGGTTGGAAAAGATTGTGGCTGATGAGGGGGTGGAGTTTAACCCAGATTTGCATGAGGCGGTAATGGCAGAGGGTGATGGCGAAAAGGAAGTAATTAGTGAAGTTTTGCGGGCGGGGTATAATTACAACGGTGATGTACTAAGGCCAGCTATGGTAAAAGTTAAAAAAATATGATATAATTAGGAGAATTGAAAGGAATTATTTATGGCTGAATATAAATTGGCGCTAGAAAAGCGCGAAGTAACTGGTAAAAAATTGAAGGATTTGAGAGCTAAGGGCTTGATTCCATCTGTAGTGTATGGTGGCAAAGAGCCAGTGCTGGGGAGTTCGGAATATGTGGCTACTGAAAAGGTTTTGACTGGGGCTGGCTATCACTCACCAATAGATTTGGATATTGCTGGCAAAAAACAGTTGGCTATTGTAAAAGATGTACAGGTAGACCCAGTATCGCGTAAGATTATTAATGTAGAGTTTCAGGCGATTTCGGCAAAAGAAGCAGTGGTGGCTACTACACCGGTGGTGATTGTAGATTTTGAGGCGTCTGAGGCCTCCAAAACTTATCATTTTGCGATGATGCAATCTATAGACGAGATTGATGTAAAGGCTAAGCCAGCAGACTTACCAAAAGAATTGACAATTGATGCGTCTAAGATGGCTACCGTGGAAGATAAATTGACCGTGGCGGATATTGTACTACCTGCAGGGGTAGAATTTGCGGATAAAGAGATGGATATGGAACAGGTGGTGGCATCGCTATATGACCCAGCAGTAGAGGCTGAAAAACGTGAAGCTGAGGAGACTACTTCTGCTGAGGAATCTGCTGAGGCTACTGAGGGTGAGGGTGCTAACGAAGCTGAGAGCGGTGAAACTGCGTCAGCAGAGAATGCTTAGTGTTTTTAGGGGGGTGTTTATGATTTTGTGGTTTGTGGTGAGGGATGCTAGGGGGTGCTTAGGATAGATATAGTTAGGATATAACACCTAGGATTCCTCTAAGGGCGTAGGCGGTGTCTTCGTGGTTTCTGACGGTGATGGTGTCTATGCCCATTTCTACTACAGGGTAATCGTTGCCACCTGGTTGGGTCATGTCGCCGAAGTAGAGGATATCTTGTTTTTTGACGTTTAGTTCCTCTAAGAGGTGGGTCATACCGAAGACTTTGTTCATGCCTGGGGTGATGGCGTTGATAGAGGTAGTGCCTCCAATTTCGTATTCAAATTCGGGGCTGAGCTCTTTACAACGAGCGACAATTTTTTCACGTTTTTTACAATCTGGGTCCCAAGCGTATTTCTCTTTTGTGCCGGCTTTTTGGCCGAGTGCGCTAAAAGTAACTTGGGAGAGGCGGTTTTCAATGATTTCGTCGCCATCTTGGAGTTTGTCTTCTTCCCAATAGCCCAATTCGCGGGCGGATTGCTCCAAAGTAGCGGTGATTTTTTGTACTTGTTCGTCTGTGAGAGGGTAGTTGTAGACTTGGCGCCAATGACTGGGGTCGTAAGGGGTTTTGTCTTTGGTGACTTCTATCCCGATAGGGCCGAGTTTTTTGTTGGTTTGAGAATAGGTGTAATATTGGGTGCCTTGGGCAACAAAGAGGTGTAAATGGGCTAACTCAGTAGGGGTAACGCCGTTTTCTACGAGGCGGTCTACTATTTGGATGAGGAATTGGTCGAACTTTTGGCCAGAAATAGGGCAGATTTCGAAATAGTCGAGACATTTAATCAATAATTTGGCGATGTCGTCGGTGATAGGGGTTTTGGCGACATTTAAGGTTTGGTCTATATCAAATGCTAAAACTTTTTTCATATTTTGATTATACCATGTTATAATGAGAATATGAAATCTTATATCGTGGGCAACTGGAAGCTGAATTTTACAGTAGGGGAAGCTTCTATCTATCTTCATAAACTACAGAAAAAAATACCAAATTACAGAGATATACAAGTAGTGGTGGCGCCACCTTTGGTGGCTTTGCAACCGTTGTCTTTGCAGGTGGATAGGCATAAATTGAAGTTGGCGGGGCAAAATGGATTTTATAGGGATTTTGGAGCGTTTACTGGGGAGACTTCTTTTGCGCAACTGAGGGGGCTGGTGGATTATTGTATTATTGGGCATTCGGAACGGCGATATATTTTGCGTGAAGATGACAAAATGGTACAGAAAAAAGTGGCGGGTTGTATCCGTAATAAGATTACGCCAATTTTGTGCGTGGGGGAGATAGAAAGCGAGCGGGCTTTTGGGGAGACGGCAGATGTGATTCGGGATCAGCTACTAGGGGGACTACGTGATGTGTCTGAGGAGGATATTACTAAGGTGATTGTGGCTTATGAGCCGGTGTGGGCTATATCTGGCCATGGGTCGGCGAAGTTGGCTACTCCAGATGAGGTGGCAGAGGTTGTTGCGTTGATTCGTGGGATTTTGGCGGAGTTGTATGGGGGTGAAGTGGCAGAAGGCGTGCCGGTGTTGTTTGGGGGGTCGGTGAATCCGTCTAATGCGGGGGCGTATTTGACGGTGCCTCAGGTAAATGGTTTGCTGGTAGGGGGGGCGTCCTTGATTCTAGGGGAGTTTGTTGATATAATAGAGGTAGCTAAGAGAGTGAAGTCATGAACAAAAAATACATGGATTTTGTGCCAGTGAGGAAGAGTGGGGGTAGTACTAGAGGTTCTGGCGGTGCCGGGGTGGTTGGCAGTGGTGCTGGGGTGGTAACAAGAAAGTCCGGTGGCGTTGATATGTTATCTAAAAAGGTGATCCCGAAAGAGGATGCACTAGATGGTGCTGTAGAAGTAGATGATTTTGTTGTAAATGAGGTTTTTGAGGAGAGGCATAGTGCTGGTAGTGGTGATTTTGGGCGTAGCAGTGGAGTGAAATTGGGGGTAATTGAGGATTTGAGTCCTAGATTTGTAAAAACAGAGGTGCCTAAGAGGGCGTTAGGGGATGCACGGAGGGGGAGTGTTAGGGGTGGTGCTGGTGCTAACGCTAGCGCTAGCGCTAAGGAAGCTAAAAAAGTAGTAGTAAAAGCCAAAAATGGCTTGAGCGTGGCGCAGAGGCCTATGGGAGCGATAAACACTGCGGATATGGGTAATAAGGCAGGAGAAGATAAACAGGTCTTAAAAGTGCCAAAATTTGTGAATACGGATAAATTAAATAAGCGACCTCTGTCTAAAAATGTTTATAGTAAAAGAGTGGTGGAATCAAAAGAGGAGCCACAGGGGCCAGTGACGATTATTGCTAGGCCAGAGAAGGATTCTAAGGTGGGGATGGTAGTTGCGGTGGTGATTACGGTGATTTTGGGGGCGGCAGCAGGGATTGTGGCGTTTTTATTGTTGCCAAAGTAGGGGTAGATGTGGTATAATTGTGTTGGTCTTGTGACTTGTTGGTTTGTGATGTAGCGAGCCGATAAGCTGTGGTAGGGCAAGGCGGATGTTTAATTTGTGTATGGTGGGATTAGCTCAGATGGTTAGAGCGTCTGATTGTGGTCCAGAAGGTCGACGGTTCGATCCCGTTATCCCACCCCAAGTTTCTGGTTAAAAGCTTCCATCTTGGCGTTTTTCCTTGCTCGCTCTATCAATAATAGCACTTCGCAAGGAGAAAACACCAATCTGAAAGCTTTTAACTTAGAAATTACATTTGTGATTTGCGGGTGTAGTACAGCGGTTAGTATGCAAGTTTTCCAAACTTGAGATAGGGTTTCGACTACCCTCACCCGCACCATTTTTGTTTCACAAGAATTTCAAAAAATGGGAGTCGTTGTTCCAATCGACTACCCTCACCCGTACCATTTTTGCGTTTCAGCATATTTTTTAATTTTGTAAAAGAATAAGAGGAATGACTATAATAGGGGCGGATGGTTGGAATATGTGGATTTTGTGGTTTTAGCATTGACATTTTGGGTGAAGTGTGCTATAATGAAGTTAGTAGTTTTAGGCACTTTTAAAAAAGCCCCTATTTGGGGTAAATATTAAGGAAAGGAAGTGATAGCGCTATCTGCGTGGAGCACTGAAGCGTAAAATATTGAATGCGCTGAGGTGTGATGCGTGGATGATGAGAAAGTTGTTCGTTTGTAAGCAAAATCTTGGCAAAAAAAATGGAGGAGGAATAAGTATGTCAAGAGCTAACGATAACCGCAACAGCAACCCCCGCCGTAATGGCAGCGACGTCTACGGGCGCCTGCCCCAGCAGATGCACTCCGTGGAGCGCGACATCCTGGGAGAGGAGCTCTCCCGGGCGATTTTCACCGGCTTCGCCTTTATGCAGGCGTCCGCCGGAGGCACCACTCCCACCGCTGAAGCTTTGAGTAAGAACGTCAGCATCATGGAGGAAGCCCACGGAAAGCCCAGCACGGTGGACACCAAGAAGTTGCGGCGCGAAATCACCAGCATCTACGGACACATCGGCGAAGATCTGACCAAGTCCGAGCTTGCCGAAGTCCGCGCCAAAGCCAAACCCGGCGACAACGCCACCGAACTCGAATACGAGGAGGTCGGGGCGTTGTTGTTCACTATCCCTAAAACCACCGACGCCAAGCAGCTCGAGGAACTGCGCGACTTACTCAAGAAGCTCGAGCATGACGTCCTCGGCGGCAACTAACCACCCTAGCGAGTGGTGCAGCCAGCATCAACCGCGCCTTTTGAAACTACTAGCACATTGAGAAATACCCCGACAGCCAGTCGGGGATTTCTTTTTATGTTGTGATAGTTTAGCATAAGTGGTTTATGTGGTATAAGTATTGACAAATTAGCAAAAGTGTGATACAATGGAAGTAGTCTGAGTTTTGGGTGTGTTTTCTGAAACAAGAAGACCCTTAACAACCGAATCATCTCAGGTTTCAAGACTTGAAACCTGTTTATATAAATTGTACGCAATTACCCCCCACTGGGGGCGTTGCCCCCAATAAATATTCTAGGAAAGGAAGGTGAAGAAGCATGTTGATGCTTTCTTCTATTATTCTGGCCATCTTGACGGCATGTTTCATCGTGATGGCAGAGGGGGTGGCTCCGCTCCCTGGATGCACGAGGATTCGTGCGAGGCGGTTTTGGATTCTGCGTGGATCCGATGTCGTATGGGTTGGCGCCATTGCCATTGGTGCTGGCGTGGGCGTAATTAATTACGTTACGCCGAAGTTGACCAGCGCTATGCTTTGGTTGGCGCCGTTCCTGTTGGCATTGCTGGTGGCGGCTATCGTAGCCTTGGTGTTTTACTGGCACCGTTATGGCTGTGATGGATTGTTGCACGTGTTGCCATTTGCCGTCCTAGTGATTTTGGCGTTTGCGCCGATGAAGGCCTTAGCGGTTCAAGCAGTGGGGTGTGTGGAACTTGCCACAAAGGCGACCCCCAGCCCCCTGGTGACAACAGTAATTATGCTGGTCCCTACCGCTATTACCGTTATTGCTATCGGCGTGATGTTTACTACCATGTTTGCATGGTGGTATACTGATGGCCGAGGACGGCATTGGAAACCGCTTGCTATTGTGGCGGCGGTGTTGACAGTAGCGATGCTCGCTGGTGTTGTCGCCCCGCCCGTAGCGAGCGCCGTGCAGGAAACTAGAGCTTTGACGGCGTCTACGTCCAAAACCGTGCAAACGGTAGAGGACAAGGCTGCTGACGCTGCGGCGGAGGCAGAAGCTAAAACCGTTGAGGAAGCCGCCGCCGAGAACACCACCACTACTCAATCCGATGGCAACATCCAGGTTGGGTTCTACAACCTGAGCATGCTTAAGGACAATGAGAGTTCCAACGATTATTACTTTGGTTTTGATCCGTTGGAGCTGGACTCCGTAGAGGCCTTGATGAACGGTAGGGGGCTGTCACAGCTGTCTACCGCGGAAAAGGAGCAACTTACTATCATCGTCAGAGATGAGCTGTTTCATCGGATGAGCATCGACCCAGTTTTTCTTGCGGCAATAGCTGCTCGGACTGACGTCGATTATGGGACATCTTACATTGGCGTTTACTTTGACCAGTTTGACAGTGACTGGAAACTGGCCATGAACGCCGCGGCGACACGCTGGGCAAACAATCCCGAGGAATTTGCTGCCACTGCGAAAGCGCTGGAAGCATTCCTGCGGGATTCGTCCGCTTGGGTAGAAACTCAGACTGATGCGAAGGACATGATGTACATGAATCCTCACACCGCGTCTGGGATTCCGGAAATTGTTGTCTTTGATGCCGACCAAAAGGAAGGCACATTCTTGGTGTTTACCAAGGATATCAAAGGCACAAAGATCCGGATGGGTCTCCGCCTTGAATGCGGGTATCAGCCTGTAAATGTGGCGGAGAAGCTTGGGATTACTCCTGAGCCGAACCCCGTGAAGACTTCTACACCGACTACGTCCAATACTGGGACGCCCAAGAAGTCTTCCACACCTAGTTCGAGCTCCACGCCGAGTTCGAACAAGCCCAAGCCCTCTCCGAGTCCGTCTCCAAGCCCGAGCCCCAAGCCGAGCCCGAGCCCGAGTCCGAGCCCGACGCCGGCGACAACTAAAAAGAACCCCAGCCAAACTCCGGCTGAGGTCGGGACCAACGACACCAAAGGTTGGGATAACACCAACGATGGTGTCGGAGCCCAATATTCGGCGAAGGAGCCGAAGAGTGGCTCCGCCAAGAAGACCGACCAGCAGGTCGCTCAGAACACTGCCAATAACAAGGCAGCCAATGAGCAATCAAAGGCTGGCGGCACCAATAATACCCCTTCCACGCCGACGCCGGCGAACACCCAAGTTAGCAATAACGCTGAAAAGGGTACCGGTAACGGCGGTATAGATAAGCCCACCGCCACTAAAAATCAGCAGGCGAGCAATTCGAATGGCTCGTCAGCGACTAGTGGCGCTGGGGCCGGAGGCAATGCCTCCGAAAAGGCTGACGGATCCTGGGGGGGTCCGCCAGACTGATTTGCGTACAAAGGGTGGAGCCTATGGACGGTTGCGATGAAATAAAAATACGCGACTAGTACTCCAAGTACATTATTTACACGAAAGTCCGGCGACAATAGTCGCCGGGCTTCACCCAAGTTAGCATAATAGTTTGAAATTTGAGATGATTCGGTTGTGAAAGATATTAATTATCAGACGAAAATTAACAATTCGGCTAGCAACAGTTTAAACTTTTCTTTGGAAAGAATAGTTTAGCAAAAATAACCAGTTTATTTTTAAAACAAAAGTGAGTTCCGTTTTAAAAATATTAAGTTTTGTTAATTTTTTTAAAAAAATCACAACCAATAATTTGTTAAAGAAAGGAAATATTAAAATGAATAAGATTTATAAAGCTGTGCTTGGTGTAGCAGTTGCAGGAATTGTGGCTGGTGCATCTATCGCTCCTGTGGCGATGGTAAATGCTGGCGGTGACTCCTTAAATGGTAGGCCAGCATATACGCTTGCTCAAATAGATAATCAAGTACTAGGTGATTCAATTGTATTGAACTCCATCTCTGATGGTCCATTTGGCGATGAGCGTAACTTCGTAGGCGCAAAGCAAAGTACCGATAATGGCACTGTGTGGAACGCTGATAATATTAATGTAAAAGATGGTGATGTGGTCACTATTCGCTTGTTTGTACATAACAACAGTCCAAAAGGCGAAGATGCGATTGCCAAGGGTGTGTCTGCTAGTTTCTCTATGCCTACTGCAGTAGGCAGTAGCCAAACTATCGTGGGCTACCTAAACGCTTCTAATGATACCGTTCACCGCTATTGGGATGAAGTAACACTAAACTCTGATAGTGATTTCTATTTGGAGTATGTAAATGGTTCTGCTAAGTATACCAATAATGTAGGTACCTTTGCGCTTACAGATAGTATTATCACTTCTGGTGCAGCACTTGGTTACACTTCTATGAACGGTGAGATTCCTGGTTGCTATCAATATAGTGGTCAGGCTACTATTCAAGTGAAAGTGCACTCTTCTATAAACTCTAAGGTTGCTAAAACAGTACGTATTAAAGGTACTAAGACTTGGAGTGAATCTGTAGAAGCTAAAGTTGGTGACGAAGTTGAATATCAGATTGAATATGTTAACTTGTTGGAGGAAACTGCAAAAAACGTAATGATACGCGATGTGCTTCCAAACAACGTAGAGTATGTAGCTGGTTCTACATATCTATATAACGCAAGTCACCAAAATGGTATACAATTAACCGATGATTCAGTGACTACATCTGGTATTAACATTGGTAACTATGTAACTGGTGGTAATGCTTATGTGCGCTTTACTGTAAAGGTGGTAGATAAAGACCTAGCATGTGGTAACAACCAATTAGTAAACTGGGCTTCTTCTACTGTAAATGGTAAAGTTGTAAAAGACGATGCGTCTGTGATGGTATCTAAGACTGGTGGCACTTGTGATGAGGTTCCTGCGAACTCTGATCCTGTGGTGCACGGTACTCCTTCTACCATCGTAAACACTGGTCCTGAGACTATTGTGACTGGCGCGATTGGCGCTGGTAGCGCGGTAACTGCGCTTGGTTACTTTATTGCTAGCCGTAAAAAGTTAATATAATTCTGACCGCTTCAAAGTATAGTCGCTTGAGAGCGATCGTGAAACAAAAATCCCCTGTGTTTCTAGTGCGGGGGATTTTTGGTATTTTTTGATAAAAATAAAAATGCTTATGTTATAATGGTTGTATATGGATCCGTCATACAATTCTTTTGGTGGTAATGCAAACGCTGGTAACAGTGGTGCTGTCGGTGGGATGACAAATCCTCAGAATGTTGTGGGGAGGCAATCATTAGTTAGCAACTCTAGTGCGGTGGGTGCTGGGCAGAGTGGCGTGGTGGCGCCTGTGGTAGGACAGTCAGCACAACAGCCGGTAATTAGTTCTGGTACAGGCGATATTGTATTAAATAACAATGGCAAAAAGTCACGTAAGCCGTTAGTTATAGCTATAATAGTTGTAGTGGTAATGTTGATAATGGCGGTGATCGCTTTGGCAGTAAGTGGAGTATTTGGTGGGAAAAAGACTAGTAATGGTAATGGTGGGATAAAGATTGCTGGTACGCAGGAATATTTGAATTATGTGGTAAATGGCGATATGGATAATTCTGAAGTAGGGGATGGATATTCTGATGCACAAACATATTATATACAGAAAGCACTATTTATTAATAATGATGATTGGGACGGTTTTTATAAGACGGCAAGTGAGGATTTGAATAATTTTTTGAAGCAAGCTGAGGAAGAAAGCAGTCAGGCAAATATGATTAGCGAGCAGTTGGGATTAGTGGAGATGTTTAATGTGTATAACAATTTGAGTGGTTATGATGTGAATGGGCTAATGCAGGCTTATGCAGATGGGAGTTATAATAATGCGCAGTCGTTAATTAGCGAGCAGTTGGATAGTTTGAATATAGGTGTGGTTTATGTGGGGGAGTATGTGAATAGGATGGATGCTGTGATGGATACAGTGGGTATGGTTGTGACTTTGTATGAAGAAAATGGCTGTACTGGTGGGGGTGGGATGGAGGCTTTGTCGCTATGTGCGATGACAGAGGCGGGATATAATGACTTGCAAACTTTGATGAGTGATGCATATACCAAGTATAGCGAGTTGAATTATACAATGTCTTCGGCGGTGAAATATTATATAAGGGAAGCGTATGGGTTAAATGGTATTTGGAATAGCGGAGTAGATATGGATGGCTCAGTTGATGATGGTAGTGAGGAAAGTAGTGACGCTGGAAATAACGAACAAGGAGGTAATGATGCGTAGTTTGAAATATTTGGTGTTCGGTGGGATAATGATGTTGGCTTTGTCTGTGGCAGGAGTGAGTGGGGCGAGTGCAATAAACTATGAAGATAAAATGAATTATGAGGGGGTGATAACTTGTTATAGAACGGATTCTAGCAGTGGCGGGTTGATAAATAGGACTACTTTGGAGGATTTTGATGGATCTGCTAGTGGGCTATTGCCAAATAATAGTAAGATTGTGCCCAGAATAGGTAGTGAAGAAAGCAAGATTTCTTGTTATGATTTAATGACTTCTAAGACTGCGCTAAAATTATCACAAAACACTAATATGACTGCAGGAGCTAAAAGAAGTGTGCTGGAGTCTATAAAATACCAGGTAAGTCAGAGTGGCGTAAGTGGAGTGGTAAATGCGGTAAATAATGCAGTAAATAGTGATTCAAAGTGCTATGCGTTTCCATATATAGAGCGCAATACTAGTGGTGGGACGGATAAAGTATTATATTCACAGAATTTTTGTGCGAGCAATAATACGGTATCCTTTAATGGCGCAATAAACTCTGATGGGTATATTAAATTTGAGCCAGTGTCTGGTTCATCGGTGAAAGTTACTGCAAATAATAAGAGGTGTGTTTTTGATATAAGCGATGGTTCGATTAGCGGTTGTAATTATTCTGGGTTTTCAAGCGAATTAAATTTTAAAAATGACCCAGTAAAGCTAATTGCGTCTGTGGGGAATTTCATTGCCTCAAATATGGGCTCGACTCCTGATACTGGTATAAATGATGTGCGTTACGATGGTAGCACTTCAACGCATGGTGATAGAGAGAGCAACGCGCGCACAGAATATAAGGTTTTTTCTGCATGTCAGAATTATGCTGCGCACGCTACTGGTATCAACTGTACGAGCCATGATAGTTCGATTGAAGCGCCAAGTGTAGCGTTGACAACTAACTCGGATATGAATGCTGTGTATGTTAAGCCAAATTTGACTTATACGGAGCAAAGTACTGGTGATGTAGATACAGCTAATCAAAATATTAATGAAGTGACTAAGATTTTTTCTGGTGGGTCGGTTGAAAGATACAGTGATTTAAAATTTACTGATGCCGAGAAATATCAACTATACGACTATTATTTGAAGGATATTTTCAAGATTACTTCGCCAGCTTGTTCTGATGGAGCAACCGTAAATGGAGCAGGGCAGTATTCGGCAAGGATGTGGTGGAGTGAGCAGAATAAATTTGCAACTTGTTATTTTAATACTGGTGATGGTGTAAATATAAATAATATTAAAGTTTATGGTGTTAATGATAATGGGCATTTTGGTAGATTAATGACGTTTAACGAAGTAATTACGGCTTTAAATGGGCTAACTTCTTTAGAAGAAAATCCTGGTGACGCTATTGCTGAAAATGAAGAAAATACAGAGGCAAAAAGTATAGGGCAGTTGTGCCAGGGGTCTGATATAGTGGGGGTAAAGTGGGCGCTCTGCCCAGCGCTGGAAAATATGACATATACAGCAAATGGCTTGGATAGCACTATTGCTGACATGCTGGAGGTAGATACTAGTTTGTATGGTATGACCGATAAAAGTGGTCAAGCAACTGGGACCTATATCGTATGGGAGATAATGAGAAATGTAGCCAATATTGCTATGGTGATATTCTTGATGGTGATAATATTTTCACAGCTTACTGGTTATGGTATAGACAATTATGGCATTAAGAAGATGTTGCCACGATTAATAATTATGGCGATACTGATTAATCTTAGTTTTTATATTTGTGAAATTATTATAGATATTTCCAATGTGCTAGGCGAGGCTTTGAGGAATTTGTTTGGCGGGGTGGGAAACATGATTCAGGAGCGAAATGGATTTGATTTTGGCGAAGGGTTTATTAGCACGTTGGTGACGGCGTTGCTTGGGGGTACGGCTGGGGTTGGAGCGATGTCTGGGACAATAGTTACTGTGGGGCTATTAGCCGGTGGTGGGGCGGGTTCGTTGGTAATGATAATAATAATGGTACTACTGGCTTTGGTGGCAATAATATTTGCGGTATTGTTATTCTTTGCGATGTTAGGTGCAAGAATGATATTGATAATTGGATGTGTGGTGGCTGCGCCAGTGGTGTTTGCATGTTATATTTTGCCAAATACACAAAACATATTTAAAATGTGGAAGAAGTTGTTTGAGGCATGTTTGGTGATATTCCCGATTTGTGGGGCAATTGGTGGAATGAGCCACTTGATAAAGGCAATAGTCTTTTCGCTAGATGGAGTACACGCGTGGATGGCAGTGGTAGCGATGCTTGCACCGTTTTTGCCATTCTTTATCTTGCCTACTTTGCTGAGGTCTGCGATTTCTATGCTAGGTAAGGTGGGTGCTGGTATTACGGCGATGGGAAATGCAGTACGGAGTGGTGCTGCACGTGGACGCTCTGCTGCGGAGGGTGCTTTACAGAATTCTGGTGCGTATAAGGATGCAACGCGTAGGGCGCAAGGTGCAAGAGCCGAGAGGAGTAATGCTAAATATGCGGCTGCGAAGAAACGTGTTAATGAATTACTGGCAAAACAGAAGAGCGGTACACTAACTGGCGCCGAGCAACGTGAGTTGAGGGGGGCACAAAGGCGTACAAATGCGTTTAGAACAAGACAAAATGCACTTAACTCGCAGTTATTGGACAGACAATCTGCAGAGGATGTGGAGGCTGCAAGAGTGACGATGCGTGCGGAGACTGGTGATTATGACAATGAAATCATGGCTACCCAGCTGGATAATATTTTGTCAAAGGTTGATGGTGGAACGGCGACAAAAGAAGATGAGACGAAGGCGCGAGCATTGATGGCACAGTTAGCTTCACAGGCGGGAGGCGCTAGTAAACTAGCAGATTTGACTACTAAATACGATAAGGCTACTGGGAATATAACGGCTGAGAGGACTGGGTCTTCAGCAAGATTTGTTGGCCAATATATGGCTCAAAATGAAAAAGTGCGTGGAGCTATTGAAAGTAAGAACCGCTATGGCGCTTCTAGGATTAAGGATATTGCTTCTGGAGTGATTAGCGATGATATAGGGCAGGCTGATTATGACAAAATGGATGCTGGGTACTTGTCGTATTTGAGAGAGCGTCGCGCTAATGGTGAAAGTATTGATGGTGATATGGAAGAAAGTGCTTGGAAGAATAACCAAATCATGACGAATCCAAATTATGTTGCCAAGACCGTATCGCAAGATATAACAAGAGATGTGTTGGATAAGGATAAAGATTTTGTAACTCAGAAGGGTGGAGTAGTTACTAGGTATGCTGGGGAGTTGGGCCAGGAGCGTATTAATAAAATGGCGTCAAATAATACGCTATTTGGTATGGGTGATATCGCAGATGGTGTAGAAAGAACTATTAAGGGGCTTGCGTCTGCTCCAGTATCTTCTACGGAATATGTTGATATGGGCGGAGATAGAACATATGAAGTAAGATCATCTGGTGGCAGAAATTATGTTGTGCAGGACGGTCGAGAAATAAACGTCGACGTTCAGAAGTTAGAGAATGCAGGATACCAAACTAGAGATGACTACAATAAGATGGTGGCAGGGTTTAGGCAACAGGAGGATGATGCGTTGAGAATTGGTAAAAAGCCTATAACCTATGTAGACAGCAATAGCGGTGTGGTTAGTTCGTTTGACGGATATGCTGTTCCTGCTGGGTTTGACGATAAGGCAATACATACCGTGCGAGATGGCCAGCATATATACAGAGATAGGAATAATGGTCGTGAGTGGAACGCGACCACTGGGCGATATACGAAATACTAATGGAGATAGTTATGTGGCATTAAAGGCTATAAATTATCTTGCTGGTACAATGGCCACAATTGCTGGATGGCAATATAATCCTACTACTGGCGAGTTAATCGATCCCAATAAGATAATGGGCAAAGGTGGTGGCAATGGTAATGGTGAGGGTGTAGGTAGAAGTGGTAATAATAGTGGTGGTGGGTGTTTGATTTTGCAGAATCCTGAGGGCGAATGGCGTAGAGGGCGTGATAGTGGTGAATTCAATTTGCCACACTAGGTGTTTTAGCGTAAAGTGGTGGCTTGGATGAGGTGATCAAAAAGGCAGGAAATGGTGAGTGGGCCGACACCGCCGATGCGGGGGGTGATGGCTTTGAGGTCTGTGCGGTGATAAATTCCTGGAGATAAGTCGCCTTTGATGACGCCGTTTTCTGAGGCAGTGCCAGCATCTACAAGGGTGGTGCCTGATTTTATCATGTCATCAGAAACCACGCCGGGGGTACCGGTTGCGCTTATGATTATATCAAAGTTTTTAAGTTTTGTCAAGTCGTCGCCACGATGGAACATGGTAACATCGTAGCCGGAGGCGGTGAATATTTGATAAAGGGGTGCGCCAACTAGCTTGCCCCGTCCGATGATGGCGATTTTTGAACTAGCTAGAGGTATATCGTAGCCAGCAAGAAGCCAGTTGATGGCCGTAGCGGTGGCAGAATCATAATTGCCATGACCGGATAGGCCGTCTACGTCTTTTGTGGGTGTAATAAGGCTGGTAATGTGATCCGTTTGGGTTTTTTCTAGGATGGGAAGTTGGAGGATGATGCCATGGATGGTGGGGTCTAGGTTGGCTTTCTCGATGGCGGAAGATAACTCCGCAGTGGGTACGCATAAATCTGTGACCTTAGCGCCAATATCCTCGCCATATTTGATTTTGAGATTGACATATTTAGCAATAACTGGGTTATTGCTATCACGAATAATAAGAAGATGGGGGGTAATGCCAGAAGAAACAAGGTTGGCTATTTGTCTCCTTTGGCGCTCTTTGATAAAGCTGGCAAGAGTGGCACCATCTAGAATTTTCATTATTTGACCCCCTTGGTAGTTGTAGAGCTGGTATTGGGATTGTCTAAAATTTCTACTGGTTCTTGTTCTAGGTAAAAGCCAAATTTGGTTTGGATTTTAGTGCGGATCTCATCGCGAGCCTTGGCTAAATCACTATATCCTGTGGCAGATTCGTTGATAAGGACTAGGGAGGCTTTGGGGTTGATGCGCATACCATGAATTAACTTACCCTTTAGACCGGCTTGTTCTATGAGCCAGCCGGAGTTGATTTTGAAGCCATCGTGGCCTTGATAAACAGGGATATTTTTAAGTTTGGCATTTTTGGCTTCGGCTTCGGATAGGTAGACATTTTTGAAGAAAGATCCAGAACTAGCTTTTTCTTTAGGATCTGGTAGCTTGTCTGCGCGAATTTTTGACACAATGTTACGGATACCTTGTGGGGTAAAATCTGTGCAATTATGCTCGGTGATGTATCTTTCTACGGAATTATAGAATGGACGAGGCATTTGGCCGATGGATAATTTAAGTGCGATAGAGCTAACAAAATAGCGATTTTTTTCTGAGGTATTGAGGATGCTTTTGCGATAAGAGAAGTGAAAATCTGATTTTTGTAAAGTCTTGAAAGAGTGGTCTTTGATATCGTAGACGTTAGCGCTATCAAAAACTTGCGAGATGTCTTGACCGTAGGCGCCGATATTTTGTACTGGGGCGGCACCAGCGGATCCTGGTATTTTGGAAAGGGCCTCGATGCCGGTGAGATTTTTTTGACAGGCATATTCTACGACATTGTCCCATTCTTCGCCACCTTGAGCTGTGATAAGATTACCGTTTTGTCTTATACCGCATATTTTGTTGATGATGATTATGCCATCAAAGCCGTTGTCGTGCCCGATAGTGTTGGCACCTTTACCAAGTATAAACGTAGGGAGAGATTTTTCTTTGGCGAATTCGTAGGCTTTGGGGATATCATCTATGGATTCTACTTCTATAACATAACGAGCAGGACCGCCAATACGCATGGTGGTTAGCTCTGAAATGGGAATATTTTCGCGGATTCTCATATTGTATATTATAACATATTTTGGGGTATAAATGAGCGGGCGGGGATGCTAATAGATAAGCGTAAGCCATTGCAGGGGGTTGTATTTTGAGGGTGGATATGCTACAAAGAGGTGCAGAAGGTAGGGTTGGTGTAGTTTATAAACATGGTCAGAAGAAAGGAGGGTTATGGAAGAGTTAGATTTTGATTTAGGTCTGGACCTTGACTATGTCATTATTAAGCTCAAAAAAAATCTCCTGCCGTAAAGCGGAAGATTTCTTAACAACCTTAAATTGATTCTACCATACACAAGTGTAAAAATCAACCCTACCTTCATTTTATTAAATAATGTATAATTGTCAATAGAAAGGTAATACTATTATGACAAAAAAGGATGCGGTGGAGAAAAAAGCTGAGGGGGCAAAAAAAGATGGTGGCGTAAATGGCAATAACGCAAAAGATGATGGAAAAAACGAGGCACTGAAATTAGCAATTGCGCAAATTACGAAACAGTTTGGTGATGGTTCTATCATGAAATTGGGCGAGACGCCTAAGATGGATGTGGAGCTTTTGCCTTCTGGTTCTTTGTCTTTGGATTTGGCGTTGGGTGGTGGATACCCCAAGGGTAGGATTATTGAGATTTATGGGCCGGAATCTTCAGGCAAAACTACTTTGGCGCTTCATGCAATTGCAGAGATTCAAAAACAAGGTGGACAGGCGGCGTTTATTGATGCAGAGCATGCTTTGGATCCGGCTTATGCCAAGAAAATTGGGGTGGATACAGCGAATTTGTTGATTTCTCAGCCAGATAATGGCGAACAGGCATTGGAAATTTGCGAGACTTTGGTAAGGTCTAATGCGGTAGATTTGATTGTAGTGGATTCGGTGGCAGCTTTGGTGCCACAAGCCGAGATAGATGGCGATATGGGCGATGCGCAAATGGGTTTGCAGGCTAGGTTGATGTCGCAGGCGATGCGGAAACTCACTGGCATTATTTCTAAATCACGTGCTACGGTGATATTTATTAATCAAATTAGGATGAAGATTGGGGTGATGTTTGGTAATCCGGAAACCACTACTGGTGGTAATGCGCTGAAGTTTTATGCGTCGGTGAGAATCGACATCCGACGAATTGGGCAAATTAAAGATGGTGACAATATAGCTGGTAATCGTACCAAGATTAAGGTGGTGAAAAATAAAATTGCGGCACCATTTAGGACGGCGGAGTTTGATATTATGTACAACGAGGGTATTTCTAAGCCTGGCGACGTACTAGATTTGGCAGTGCAGTATGGAGTGATGGATAAGGCGGGTGCGTTTTTGAAATACAATGGTGAAACTTTGGGTCAAGGGCGTGAAGCTGTAAAAAAGCTATTTCGCGAGAAGCCGGAGCTGATGGCGGAAATTGAAGCTAAAGTACGCGAAAAAGCTGAGGGGTAGACTAGCTGTAAAGACTAGAAGTAGACTGGTTGTTTTTGGAATATTAAGATAGATTGTTGTATAATAAAATGAAGGAGATATTATTATGCATCATGATGAAATATGGCAAGTGTATGCGCCAAATGGCGAACCAATCTCTGGCGTAGGCTGGAGTGCAGAGTTAGCTAACCCAGAGGAAACTGGCGATGAGACAATTGTGGGGGTGGCGATAGTGTTTTTGTACCGTGTGGCTGAGAACGGCGAGCTAGAGTTTTTATGGCAAAAGAGGTCTGCCATAATAGATAGATATCCGAATGATTGGGATATATCGGCTGGCGGGCATATCAATTTGGGTGAATCGGTGGTAGAAGGTGCGGTGCGTGAAGCGCGCGAGGAAATTGGTGTAGAAATTAATATTAATGATTTAAACTTTGTAACAATGTGGCCTTTTAATAAAAATCGTTTTGCGTGGATATATGCGGTAGATTGGAGTGGGAAAGGTGATAATTTTCATTTTGACGATAAAGAGGTATCTGAGGTAAAATGGGTGCCTTTATCTGAAATGGAGGAGTTTCGCAAGAAATATGCAAAGGAGCCTTTGAAAAACGATAGGTTTACTTTTGAGGCCTTGGATGGATGGTTGAGAATACATGGATATCTATAAACTGACAGACACACCAGATGGCGATTTGACAAAACATAAGAAGTATGATAGAATGGAGGTAGAAGCGCTAAGTGGCGTGGGGGTTTCTGGTGGGGAGTTGAAAATTACGGATATACGTCAAGCAGTAAAAAACCAAAATAGAGTAAATGTTTTCGTAAATGATAAATATGCCTTTTCGTTAGATATAGCGCAAGTGGTGGACTTGGGGGTGAAAAAAGGTGCGGTGATAACGGCAGAACAGCTGGCGGAGTATAAAAAAGCGAGCGAATTTGGAAAAATGTACCAGAGAACACTAGAGTGGGTGCTATTAAGACCACGTAGCGTGCGTGAAGTGCGAGATTATATTTGGAGAAAGCTCAATAGAGCTTCTTTGGGCACGGCGTCGCGTCGGCCTGTCTTTACGGGCGATGCGCGCCTTCGTTCTCGACCCTTTGGGTCGCCTGCTGGGCGTCGCCTCAATACGGAAAGCGAGCTTTCCGTATGCTCGGCTCCTACAGCTGTCGGGCAGCAGCCTCCGAAAGATCCCCCAGAAGCTCTATCGGAGCTTTCGCGGAGGATAATTGAACGGCTCACATCCAAGGGATATGTGGACGATGAAAAGTTTGCGCGATGGTATGTGGAAAACCGGTTTGTAAAGAAGGGGTTGTCGATGAAACGGTTAAAAATGGAACTGATGAAAAAGGGAGTGAATCAAAGTGTGATTGAAGAGGTTTTGGCTGATTCTGAACGAGATGATGAAACAGAAATTCGCAAAATAGTCGCCAAAAAACGTGGCAAATATGATGATGAAAAATTGATGGCATATTTGGTGCGACAGGGGTTTTCGTATGATTTAGTTAAAAAAGCAATGGAGGATTTGGGAGATTAATTTTGTGCCTTTGTGTTGGCGGGTTAGAGTAGTGCTGGTTAAGACTGATTTGCGCTTAAGCTAAGGTGATGTTTGATAGGGCTGGTCTGCATTGGTGGCATTGGCGGTGCGAAATGGATTGACAAAATTGGGGATAAAATCTTCTTTCTCGGCGCGAGCGCGGATGGTTTTTTCTTCGTCTTTGACGATGATTTTATAGTCTGTGATTTCGACAATTTCTTTGCGATGGATAGTGAGTTCGGGGTCTATGAAAGATTTGAGGGTTGGTCGTTTGACAATGATTTGCTGAACGGTAAAATCGTCGCTAGTAAGAGTAAAATCTGAAACTTTGCCCAGATGAGAGCCTTTTTTGGTTTCTACTTTGAGGCCGGATAGGCTGAAGTTGAGGGCTAGGATTTCACTGATTTTAATGATTTCGTTTGGCTCGGCGAGTTCGTCTATGGAATCTATCACCATGCCATATTGAGAATATTCACGGATGCTTTGGGTGGATAAGATGTTGGCGTTGGAGCGATTGACTAATGGCCCACTAACGATAAAAGCAACGACCTGTAACGAGTCTGGGTCTACGACAAAATTGGAAATAGTGGCGATTTGGCTGGCGGATTGCATGCTGAGAATAGGGGTGCCAAGCATTTTGGAAGCGTAAACTAACATGGTTTTATTATAGCATAACTGCGTTTTTTACACCATATTTGCCGATTTTGGTACGACGGAGGGCGGTAAGGTAGGCGCCGGTGCCTAATTTTTGGCCGATATCTTCGGCGAGGGTGCGGATATAGGTGCCAGATGAGACATGGGTGCGGATGGTGAGTTCGGGGTAACTGTAGCTGATGATTTCTATGGAGTAGATTTCGACCTTGCGAGAGGGGATTTCGAAATCTCGGCCTTTGCGAGCGAGTTTGTAGGCGCGTTGACCGTTGATTTTGATGGCGCTAAATTTTGGCGGGGTCTGGGTAATCTCACCAATGAAGTTAGCTAGACATGATTCTATGGCGGAAAAATCGGGAATGCCGTTTTTCAACATGCTTGGCTCGCAATCGTCATATTCAGTAATTTCACCTTCTGGGTCGCCGGTGGTGGAGGTGTAGCCAAGCTTGAGAGTGGCTTCGTAAACTTTGTCTAGTTTAAGGAATTCGTTTGATTTTTTGGTCATTTTGCCGGATAACAAAATTAAGAGCCCTGTAGCAAAGGGATCTAGGGTGCCAGTATGCCCTACTTTGACTTTATGTCCAAATTCTTGAGTGAGCTTTTTGCGGACCTTGGCTACCACACCAAAGCTAGAGATGCCGGCTGGCTTATCTATTAATATTATTTGATTTTCTGATTGCATAATTACTAAAAAGGGTTGACGATACAACTAAATAAATAGTTGTTTTTTTAAAGATTGTGTGCTAGAATCAAATTAGAAGTTAGGAATTCTCTTCGTCTTTTCGGCGAGGAGATTTCTTTTTGATTTTAATTATGATGTAGTCGATATCAAAATCAAGCATAACTTCCTCCTTTCTTCCGTCACCTAATATTTAAAATTCGCCAACCCCTATAAGAATATTACTATAAGGTAAGACAAAAGACAAGGGGGAGTTTTTTGTGGTAGATAATAGTGAGCCATGTTATAATTAGAGCATAAACAAGGAGTTATTATGTTTGACACCAAAGAAGACCGCAAAAAAATGGAAGAGGTAGTTAATAGATTTAAAGATGAAATGAAAAAGGTGCGGACGGGGCGAGCGCATCCAGATATGTTGGCTGGCATAAAAGTAGAGGTATATGGGCAGTTTATGCCTTTGAACCAAGTGGCAAATATCACGGTGGCAGATGCTACGCTTTTGGTGGTGACACCGTTTGATCCTACTAATATTTCGGCGATTGCGAGTGCGATACGGGCAGATCAAGCTTTGGGGTTGAATCCCACAGATGATGGGCGCGTGATAAGGGTGCCGATCCCTGCGCTTACGGAGGAGCGTCGTAAGGAAATTGTAAAAAACGCTTCCGCCAAAGTAGAAAATGCCAAGGTAGCGTTACGTAATGTGCGGGAAGATGCGCGCAAAGCGATGAAGATTGCTACAGAGATGGGCGAGGACGTAAAAAAGCGTGCTGAGAAAGAGATAGATGAGCTTACTAAAGAGTTTAATGATAAAGTGGATGCGGAGTTTAAGAGTAAGTCTGAGGAGATAATGAAAATCTAGTCCTTAGACTCAAGGATAGTTACATTATATCATGCTCATGGAAAAAAGTCAAGAGTTACGACATTTAGGAATTATCGCCGATGGTAATCGGCGGTGGGCGCGCGAGCGGGGACTACCTACGATAGAGGGGCATAAAAAAGGGTTGGAAATTATTGAAATGCTAGTGGGGGAGGCGATGAATGCAGGGGTGGAATATATTACTTTTTATGTGTTTAGTACGGAAAACTGGGGGCGAAGCGAAGCTGAAGTGAGCGGTATAATGAGGTTGGCTTCTATGCGAATCTTGGCTTTGGCGAAGAAAATGGCCAAAAATAATGTAAAATTGGTGATTTTGGGGGCGAAATCGCGGGTAGATCCTAAACTGATGTCTTTGATGGAGCAAGCAGAAAGCATTACGGCGGATTGCGATGGGGTTACAACGTGTTTTTGTTTTAATTACGGTGGTGAACAAGAGATTGCCGATTCGGCTAATATAGCGCTGGAAGTAGACGGCGAGATTACGCCAGCTACGATACGGGCGCATTTATATCACCCAGAAATACCAGATGTAGATATGGTGGTGCGAACTTCTGGGGAAGAGCGGATTTCTGGGTTTATGCTGTGGCGTTCTGCGTATGCAGAGTTGATGTTCTTGGAAAAATATTTTCCAGAGATGACAGCGGATGATATGGGGGTAATTATTGCCGAATATGAAAAACGGAATAGACGTTTTGGCAAGTAACGTGATATAATATACCTTATGGATATATTTATAGGTGTGATAGTGGGGTTGTTAGTGCTGATGGCGCTTGTGACGGCGCACGAGTTTGGGCATTTCTTGGCGGCACGGCGTAATGGTGTAAATGTGTTAGAGTTTGGAATTGGTTTTCCGCCAAGAGCTTTGGCCTGGATAAAAGATCCCAAAACTGGTAAATGGCGTAAATTGCCTAGGGCTGAGTGGGGTGACGGTGGAGTAGGTAAAACTGTGGGGGTGGAAAAAAATGAGGGTAAAAAGGATAATAAGAGTAAGGATAAGTCCGAAAAAAAGTCAAAAAAGCTGATTGAAGCTGAGCATAAAGTGTTAGTGGATGCGTATGATAAGCATCTGGCACAAAAAGGGTTGATTTTTAGCCTAAACTGGTTACCGATTGGTGGGTTTTGTCAGATGGATGGTGAATCTGCGGTAGATGAACGCAAAGGGACTTTTGGTAAAGCAAATTTTTGGCAAAAAACAAAGATATTGTTTGCTGGGGTAGGCATGAATTGGCTGGTGGCGTTTGTGATTTTGACGATTTTGGCGTGGGCTGGGATGCCACAGTTTTTGGATAATCAGTTTACGGTGGAGGCAGACACTAGAGTGGAAGCTGTACCGGTAATGATAGCAGAAGTGGTGGAAGGATCACCAGCAGATGAGGCTGGAATAGAGCAGGGTGATTATATTTTGGCGGTAGATGGGCAGGAATATATTTATGCGAGTCAATTTACAGATTACAACGCTGAGCATGCTGGGGGAGAGGTAGTATACAAGATGGCTAGATCATTGGAAGACGGAGTGTGCGAATGCCCAGAGGGAGTAAATTGTATCAGTGTTTGTGATGAGGGTGCGTCAGAGGCGATATTTGAAGCAAAAGTAAAATTAAATAATGCAGATGATGAATATTTGTTGGGGGTTAAGATGGAGACTACGCAAACGATGTCGTATTCTACGTGGTCTGCGCCGATTGTAGGGGCAGGGCTGACATTGCAATTGACTGGTGAAACTTTTAAGGGTGTGGGGCAGTTACTATGGAACTTAATATCTGGTGTGGGGGCGCAATTATCTTTTGATGATAGTGTGCGCGAAAGTGGGCAGGCTACATTATCCGATGTAGGGGATTCAGTGTCTGGGCCAGTGGGGATTATTGGATCTTTATTCCCAGCGTTTACATCGGCGGGCCCAAATAATTTGGCGTTTTTGGCTGCGCTGATTAGCGTATCGTTGGCTTGTATGAACGTATTGCCAATTCCGGCTTTGGATGGTGGACGGTGGATGCTGATTGGCTGGTACAAATTACGGCGTAAGAAATTGACAAAAGAGGTAGAGGAAAAAATTGTGTCTAGGGCGATGTTTGTGCTACTGGCATTGATATTTATTGTGACAATTTTAGATATTATGAGGTTTTTTAGATGAAAAATGAGGTAAAAAGTGTGAAGGGGATGAAGGGGGCGCGTAGTAAAGTTCCGCAAAACAGGGGTGAAATCAAAAAAACTGGATTTAGTTGGCGGACGGTATTTTGGGTGTTGCTTCTGATGGTGTGGGTGTTTGTGGCGGTGGTGGCGCCACAATTTGTAGTACAGTTGATTATGGTGGCTATTTTGGGGGTTGAGAGAATGTCTGAACCAGTATGGAATGGAATATGCTATGTGCTATCTTATGGGCTGGCTTTGGCGTTGATTTTGTGGGTGCCGTCACGGCTGACAGTGCAGTGGAATATCAAGAAAAAGAGTAAAAATAGTAAGCTAGTAAAAAAGAGTAGTGGCAAGAAAGAACTGAGTGTTACCAAGGAGGAATTGGGTTTTAGGGAATTATTGACTTGGACGGATATTGGGTTGGCACCGGTGGCGTACGTGGTGGCGACGCTACTTGCGATGGGGTTAACTATGCTGTTTGGGGTTTTTCCGTGGTTTAATGCGATGGAGGCGCAAAATACTGGTTTTACGGTTTTGATGGGCGGGGGAGAGCGTGTGATTGCGTTTATTGTGTTGGTGGTGCTGGCGCCTTTTGTGGAGGAAGTGATTTTTAGGGGGTGGTTGTATGGCAAAATGCGCTCTCGGCTAAGTGCGCCATTGTCTATTATACTAGTGTCTTTATTGTTTGGGCTACTACATTTTCAGTGGAATGTGGGAGTAAATGTGTTTGCGCTATCGGTGGTTTTGTGTGTATTGCGTGAGATTACTGGTACGATTTGGGCGGGGATTTTAACGCATATGTTAAAAAATGGGATTGCGTTTTATTTGCTGTACGTGGTAGTGTTGTGGTAGCGGTTAGCTGGATGATGTATGGTGGTGGGGCAATAGCGGATGGAATAGTGATTTGTGGTGCTATGTTGTGATGATGTGGTGTTTGTAGATGATTTATAGTGCGAAAAAGCCCACTCTCGTGCGAGGGTGGGCTTTTGGTTATGAGCTTGTTTGCTGCGGGGCTGGATACCCGCTTAGGGCATCCAGCCCTTTTTCCAAGCCTTAATGAGGCATTTTACGACATTGAGGCTGGAGTTGGGGTCGGCGGACTGGCGCTCCCACTCGCTGAGGTCCAGCATTACGCGAGCGTTAGCCCGAGCGGTGGCATGGAGGTTGTCTGGCAGTTTGCCGGCTTCCACTTGCATAGCAAACTGCGTATCCAGTTTGGCCATAATATCGGTGGGAAGGTTGGGGTTGCAGAGCCCCAATTCTTGCCCAGCATAGATGATTACAGCCTCTGCATTAGGCGATAAAACCGTCTCCAAAATTTCGCTGGTACTTTTTCCACTCCGGCTGGTAAAGCGTGGAGTGTCATGGCTCTCTACAGCTATGGCGGAGCCAGTAGTGCGGACAGTTTTACTTAGAGCGCTTTTGAATACGCCCCAGCTTTCGTCCACCATGTTTGGCAACAGTGCATTTATTGTGAAATTCACTGGGGTGTTTTCACGATATTTTTGGGCAATGTTGCCGAAGGTGGGGTCGAAAATCTCTGCGATGAGGAATGGACGGGGGCGGTCAGCGGTGGAAGGGAAGACGGCGTTGATGACTTCGAAGGCGCGCTCGTTGCTAAAGAGCAAGTCTTCGAACTTCATGCTGGAGGCACGCAAGTCTTTATTGAGGGCCTGCACAGCGTCCAGGCGGAAGCCGGCTACGCCCTTGTTCATCCAGAACTCCGTAATGAAACGGAATCTACGGACTAGGGCGGTGCTGAGATTGTCGCCCGGAAACCAATTAAGGTCTGCTTGGGCTGGGCTGAAGGAGTGCAGATAGTGAGGCCCCCGCTTAAAGAACGAATATTGTTCTCTGAGGTAGGTCAGTTTGTCTGCTGGAACTTCTGCCCACGCAGGCTTGTCGTTGAAGTGGTTACGCCAATTAGGACGCTCGTCGTGGCTCCAGCAGTAGCAGTACGGATCCTCCAAAAACCACAAGTGATTGATAGACGTGTGGTTCATGGGCAGATCCATCAAGATTTTGATGTCGTGCTCGTGGCAGATTTGGGCGAAAAGCTCAAAGTCTGCCATCGTGCCGTATCTGCCGTCGATAGCTTTGTAGTCGTCAACGCCATAGCCGAAGTCATTGAGCCCGGTGGGCGCATTGGCGCCGAGGAGCTTGATATCCTCTGGGTAGGCGTCAGTGCCGCCGGTGCTGGGGTAGATGGGCGGAAGCCACAAGTAGTCTACACCCACACTTTTTAGAATTGGAATGAGCGTAGCGGCGTTGTAGAGTCCACCGATTGTCTGTAAGGGTAGCTCATAGATTAGGGTTTTTGCCATGTTAACACCTCCTCTGTTGTATGGCAAAAAGGTTTAAAGGTACAAGGTATTTTTTAATTATAGCATACTTTGGTTAAAAAGTCAATGATAACAGGGGTGGTTGAGATGGTAAGTTACGCTAATTGTGGTTGCTAAGAAAATCACCCCTAAATCTATAGGGGTGATTTGTGCTGTGATATATTTACTCTGCGTTTTTGCGGGATTTTTTACCACGAGTTTTGGCACGGAATACTAGCCAGACGACGATAGCTACAATAATAAAGATGATGATAAAGAGGAGCCAGATGGGGCATTTAATTACCATTTTGCTTACTTGCTGGGTAACACCTTCAAATTCTACGGTGTAGACTACATTAAAGATGCCGATAGCTGGGGTATTATCCCATGTGGTTTCGTTGTATAATGTACGATCTGGGAGGATAGTGTGAGTATCTGGATCTTCTGCGTTAGTATAGACTTCTTCATCTGAGAATAGAGGGAATACCTGGAGGGTGTATTTGGAGGTGCCATGGGTAGTGCCGGTATTTTTAATGGAAGATGAGCCAGTGATGTTACCAGAGAGTAAGAAACTTGGGACATTAGCATCTATGATTTCGCCTTGGCGGACGGAGTTACCGGTAATATCTACGAATAACAGATGAGCGATAGACATTTCTTCGTTAATCATAGTGTTGGCCCCTTCACTATTTTTGTTTTCACTATTGTCGTCTGTGATGTCTTCTGAAGGCTGTTCGGCTTTTACGGTGAAAGAAGCATATTGTCCGCCAGCAGGAGCATCGTTAGGCACATCAATCGTAAAGACTATTTTGTCTGAGTTATTTGGGGTAAGGGTTCCTTGCGTGGGGGATTTGATGGTAATCCAGTCTAGTATTTCGCCAGTATTACCATACTCTTCGTGAATAGTGCTGTAATTTTCGTCCACATAGAAAGGTTCTAAAGTTATGTTGTATTCTATGTCGGTTTTACTGGTGCCTGGGTCTGTGATGGTGAAAGCACCGGTATAAGATTCACCTGGATTTAAAACAATTTTTTGATTCATCGGCGACACTGCAAAGCTAACCCTTTCGGCCCATGCGTGTGGTGATATGATAGTGGTTGCTGTTAATGCTATGGCAACCACACTAATGACCACCCGTTTTAATGATTTTTGAAATATTTTCATTTGCCTCCTTATGGCTTAAAATTAATGAACTAACTAATTACTCGCTAATTGTACAGTTGAAGCCAGCTTTTTGGTAAGATTGTTTTGCGGAATCCAATGTATAGGATTTTGTGGAATTAGAATTATCTAGCATGAAATATTTGTAGGTGCTATTATTTATATCATTGCCTGTTGCATACAGATTCATCTGAAATATATTGCCGTCTAAGCTGGTATATGTTACCCCCAAGGAGTCGGCATTTAGGCCGTCGCTTGCGAATTTTTCTTCTAGAGCTTTGCTTGATAAGACGCGACCACTTGTGGCGTCGCTTTCAGTACCATATTGCGTTTTATATAATAATGACATGATGCTTGGTGTATCGTTACTATCAAAAATTATATTAATTTTGATATTGCCTTTTGTATCGGGCTGTTCAAAAATGGGGTAGGTAGTATTATTGGCTTCACAGCTCAATGAACTACTGGTGTCTTCCGCCCAATTACCAGTAACGGTAGTTTCACCGTGCATAAAAAACCAAATTAAAAAAACCACTGCAGTTAAGATGAGGGTTATACCGATAGTTGCTATCCAATTGGTTGAGCTTTTCTTTTTTGTCTTTTTGGGGGTGTGATCTTCCATGGTACTCCTTAATTATGAAACTTTGCCCAACGGTTTCGGTGATTAATAATAATTGTTGTAAAAATCCCCCATAGCGGGGGATTTTTACATTGCCGCTATGATTAGCTGTTGTTCACAGCCAATTCATATTTAGCAGAGCCAGTGTAAGTACCAGCAGCTTGATCTGTACCGATGCCTACTTCGTAGTCGATAGTGTAGTAATCAGTCATCGTGGAAGTACCAGTGATAGCTGTGGTTGGGAAAGCAGTCTTAGTGCCAGCAGTACCTAATTTGTAATAAGCAGTCCAGGTACCAGAACCAGCAGCGGCTACGGTGCTAGTGCTATAGTTGATAGAATCAGCGCCACTATTTGCGGTCAAACCGGTGAAGGTTGGGGTGATTTTGTAACCAGCGGTGTTGTTGCAGTTAATGTCTAGCACTGTGTGTTGAGTCGACCACGTTACAAGTGTGCCTGGGTTTTTGTTCTCTGCAGTGTAGGCTTGACCAGCAGTGTTGCCACTGTTGTCGCTACCAAGCTCACAGCTGGAAGCAACTTGCACACTGAGGGTATCAGTAATTTCTGTTACAGCAAATACACCAGCTAATGGCATGGCTGCAAAAGCGAAAGCTGCTACACCGGCACCTGCGATTAATGATTTTTTCATAGTATTTATTCTCCTCTGCATTTAGCAGATTAATTTATATTTGTGTTAGAATATTGTGGCAGAAGCGGTTTGAAAATACTTAAAGCAATTCATATATGTAACATAGTGATGCTTTTATTAAGAATGACCGGATTTTGCTATATGGACGATAGAGATGTATTCATATTAGAAGTAATCATTGACTTTTGCGATAGAATTAGCGATTCTATAAATAAAAATGGTAACAGTTTTGACGACTATAATTCTAATCTTGATTTTCAAGATGCTTGTATGTTGCGCGCTTTACAGATAGGTGAAAATGTCAATAATTTAAGCAAAACAAATAAGGGTAAATTAGTTTTATCACACTAATCGCACTATCAAAATATTACCAAAAATCAAATTTGGTAATATTTTTTATAGGAGTAAACTATACGCTAAATAGTTTATAGAGCTTAAAATGGTGTGGAAAAGTTGGATGGGAAAATTAAAAAAAGTTTAAAAAAGTTGTTGACATAGTGCTTGCGCTTGGCTATAATAGAAAATGTTAAAGGTTCATACATTTAACACAAATATAAATTAATCTGCTAAATGCAGAGGAGAATAAATACTATGAAAAAATCATTAATTGCAGCAGCTGGTGTATCAGCTTTCGCAGCAGTAGCTATGCCAATGGCTGGTGTATTCGCTGACGATGTCATGACCGTAAAAGACAAGCTAGTGCTTACCGTTTCAACATCTTGTACATATGATGGTATTACCCCAGCTGCTGCTACAAGTGAGACCGGCAACGAATATACCGCGACTGCAGCTGCAGGTGGTGCTCTTGTATCTTTCGGTGCTACTTCAAGCGCAACCAGCTTGACTGTAAAATGTAACGATGCTGATGGTTACACCATCACCCCAACCTTCACTGGTTTGACTGGTCCTACAACTATCGCTTATGATGGTTCTACTGAACCAGTTTCTGGTACAGCTTCATGGGCTGCATATTACAGCAAGAATAGTGGTGCTGCAACTCGCTTTGCCGCATCTGGTACAGCAATTGATGGTACTTCAACTATGACTGATACCTACACCTTCTCTTACAAGGTAGCTACCCATGCTGACCAAGCTGCTGGTACTTACAATGGTACTGCAAGCTATGTGCTCGCTGCTAAATAATTGGCTTGTAGCTTAATATAAGAAAATCCCGGGTGGTCCGGGATTTTCTTATCAAGATTATCATAATTAAATAGAGTGTAAAGGAGGTAATTTGGATAAGGATAAAAAACATAGTATTAATACTTGGCTTATTATAGCAAGTATTGCTTTTATATGTGTGGCTGTAGTCTGCTTAATATTATTTCTTACTCAAGGACAAACTACAGTAACAGGTGGATATAGTGGCTTAGAGGCTCAAGAACATTTAGTTTGTGAGTCAAAAACTACTACTTACCCTCTATTTAGTTATGATAATTCAAATGGTAAATCAATGAAGATTACTGCAACATTCAACGATGGAGAAATGAGTTCCATTGCATTAACCTATAAGCTAAATTATGATACTGCAGAGGAAATTAAGAAAAGTGAATCCTCTAATCATGGAGCTCTTAATACTCTATCTCAAGATGAAGGTTTGGGCCCAGACGCTTACGAAGCTACCTATAGCAAATTAAAGGATGGTTTACAGCTATCACTCTATGCTACTGGTAGTGAAATAGATAGTAGAGCTCTAAAATACTTTATGCTAGATAGTTTAACCAGTACATCATACAGTCAAGAAAAAGTTGCACAAGCCTATGCAAGTCAGGGTTTAAAATGTGAGATTAGTAATTAAGAGATGAAAATTAGTTAGTAAGAAAAATAGTAAGCCAATAAAATAATAAAGGAGATAAATGAAAAATATTAAAAGCATAAGAAAAAAGTGGGCAATACTTAGCATTACAGCTATTATGGCACTAGCTACGCCATTGGTATCGTTTTTTAATGCTATGGCCGAGACGGGTGTAGCATTTACTGTATCGCCCATGAAAGAGAAAATGGTTTTAAACCCAGGGGATGAGTATTCCTCAACAATAGAATTATATATTCCGGATAAATACGAAAATGATATTAAGTATAATGTAGAGGTGGCTCCGTTTTTCGTAAACGATAATTACGATAAGGATTTTGACAATACCTATGGCATTAATAATGAAATAGTAAAATGGATTACTATTGATGTGCCAACTGAAGGCAGATTGTCACCTGGGCAAACAGCCGTTATTCCATATACTATTAATGTGCCGGATGATGCTCCTGGTGGTGGGCAATATGCTGCCATTATGATAGCGGCGAATGCATGGTATGATAAGGATTCTGGTGAAAACTCTGGCGATGATAAAGAAGACGAAATCAATACTGGCGTAACAGAGGTCAAGAAAATCGCCCACACCATCTATGCAGAAATCACAGGTGATGTTGTTCGCCAAGGTGAAATCACGGATGTAAATGTCCCTGGGTTTATGCTATCTGGTAACATTACTGGTACGTCATCGATAAAAAATACCGGTAATGTACACGGCGAAGCTAAATATAAATTACAAGTATTCCCACTATTCTCTGGTGAAGAAATCTATACTAACGAAGAAGATCCGCAAGATCGTACTATCCTTCCAGACCGCACCCTCTACAACGAAACCACATGGGACCAAACTCCTGGTATAGGTATCTTTAATGTAGTTTATACTGTAGAATTTGAGGGTGTTACTCAGCAAGTAAGTAAAATGGTGATTAAATGCCCCATCTGGCTCCTCTTTATCATTATCTTCATAATTGTAGCTATTATAATCTACTTTATAGTCCGAGCCAAGAATCGTGGTAAAAAATCCCGCAAAACCGCAGAGTAATCAAGCAAAAATACCGCCCCACAATGGGCGGTATTTGCTATAATATATTTATGAGAATATTAGATAAAAAAATCAATCGTAGCGACCTAAAAAATAGCCAATTTGTAATGGATGACGAAATGGTAAAAGGCGTGGTTGACGTAGCAAAAGAATTACTTGCTATTGATGCAGAGATGCACGCTGATTTGGAGCAATTTTTGCTAGAAAAAGGGTCTGATCAATTTGATCTTTGGGGAATAAACTTATATTTTGACGGCGATTTAGTAGAATTTGACTCAATGATAAATATTCGTCCAGCACAAGGCAATCGTAGTAGAGGCGTAGACGATAAAGACACTCAAGAAAAAATCCTTAAAATCGTAAACCAATGGATTAAAAATGATTAGAAGCGATCTAAAATTATCCCATCCAGAGCTTGCCAATGGTCGTTGGGCTGAGATGTCTTTGGCTGAACAACTGGGGAATATTGGTAGCGAGATTTCTCGTGCTATAAAATCTAAAGCTCGTGGCAACACGGAGCGCATGGAACACGCTGCCACTAGAGCAATAGAATTATTTGAACTTACGATAGATTGCCACTTAAAAGAACCTGCCAAGCTTAAAGAACTATGTCGTGGTAAAGAGGAATTTTGTGATTATATTTTTGGTGACAATAATTTTAATACAGATCCTGCAAAAATGTTAAAATATTACGATCAATTTGCCCTAATAGCACGCCGTATGGCTATCTCTTCCCCAAAGTCTTGATTTTGGAAAAATTCACAGACTCCACTGCTTTACGCAAAGCTTCTTCGCTACCATAATGCGTGTGTACGCCGGGAGCATCAGACAACATATGTTGCGCAAAAGGAAAACTTACAACTTTATCTAACACTGCACCAAATTTGCCGGTACGCGTACTGGATACTTGATAATGCACTACATTTTTTAGTGGTATATCTAGCGCTTGTTTCATTTCTTCGGGGAAAAATGTTAACGAGAATAAATCTCCATCTGGCTCGCCAGCCAACCGCCCATAGGCAATAGAAGTATTACCTTCTATCCATAGCCGTTTATTTAGTGGGCGCATTTTGGAGTTTATTAAATTGGCAGTGCACTCTACCTTTTGGGTTTTGTCATTATTGTGCATTTCACACACAAAATCGCCCTCGCAAGTAGTAGTCATTATTGCTCCAATACAATCTGGGGATTTTAGCCCATGTTTTTCATCGTAACTAATGGTATCACTAATATAATCCATCATCACCCAACTAAGTAAACCTGTTTGAGTATTTTCCGCCACTAAGTAATATTCCGCCCTAGCGCCCCAAAACACGCTGGTATGAATCCGGAACATACTAACAATTCCGTAATATTTTTCTGCGTCGTTTTCAAAAACAGCTGATTTGGCTGGTACAAAATCATTTGGCATGAATTTTTGGATTTTGGTGGGGTCTGGGATTTCGTAAAACAAAAATGTACAATATGGCTCTACCACAAACGGCATTTGACCGGCTTTTTTGGTAGCACTAGTAATGATTTTGCGTTGCAAGCATACTGGTAGTTTGCAAAGTTTAGTTTGCAGGTAGTGAGTTTTGCCCACCATCATGGGGTCTACGAGTTTTTCTACGCCTTTGGCATAATTTAGTACGTTCATGGTTATATTATATCAAAATACCGCCCATTGTGGGGCGGTATTATTAAAAGATGGTCTTACTTGTAGATTTCTTGCGATTAAGATATAATAATATCATTAAGCAAGGAAATAATATGCTTACAGTGGAAAAAATCAAAAAAATTGTCGCCAAAGTGTCTAAGGAGTATGGTGTTAAAAATGCCTATCTTTTTGGTTCATATGCGCGCGGTGAAGCTCATAAGGGGTCAGATATAGACATTATCATAGATAAAGGAGAACTTCAAACATATAATTTGTATTGCGATATGAAATTTGCCCTTGAAGACAAATTGGGCACAAAGGTAGATTTACTAACAATGGAAGGAATAAAACCACGTTTTTTTGAGCTAATTAAAGGCGACAGGATTTTATTATATGGAGCATAAAGATGTTTTTTGTTAGAGATGATTGTTGAATATTCTTCAAGAGAATGTACCAGAACTTCATACCTATTGCAACAAGCTAATCAAGGTAGACTAAAAAATATTATTCTAAAATACCGCCCTTTGTGGGGCGGTATTTTTTGCTTGATTACTCTGCGCTTTTGCGGGATTTTTTACCACGATTCTTGGCGCGGACTATAAAGTAGATTATGATAGCTACAATTATAAAGATAATGATAAAGAGGAGCCAGATGGGACACTTAATCACCATTTTACTTACTTGCTGGGTAACACCCTCAAATTCTACAGTATAAACTACATTAAAGATACCTATACCAGGAGTTTGGTCCCATGCGGTTTCGTTGTAGAGGGTGCGGTCTGGAAGGATGGTACGATCTTGCGGATCTTCTTCGTTAGTATAGATTTCTTCACCAGAGAATAGTGGGAATACTTGTAATATATATTTAGCTTCACCGTGGACATTACCAGTATTCTTTACAGAAGAAGAACCAGTGATATTACCAGATAGTAAGAATCCAGGTACATTTACATCCGTAATTTCACCTTGACGAACAACATCACCTGTGATTTCTGCATAGATAGTGTGGGCGATTTTTCTAATCTCCTTTACGCCGGTGCTGACTCCATCTTCTTGAGTATTGTTAGAATTTTCATCTGAATTTTCGTCGCTCCAAATATTGGCGCCCACTAATATAGATGCATACTGTCCACCACCAGGAGCATTTTGAGGAACAGTAATTTTATACTCAACAGTTGTTTTCTCGCCAGAAGATAATCTTCCTTCTTTTGGCGACTCTATGGTGATCCATTTTATCATTTCATTATTGGTACCATAGGTATTGTTAAAATCATTAGTGTAATTTTCATCTACAAAGAATGGTGCAACTTCTATACTATATTTTATATCATTATCATAGTTAGTAGGTACAAAAACATCAATTGACGAAGAGTATTCATCTCCTGGATTTAGAACTATTTTTTCGTCCATAGGCGATACCGAAAAAGCCAGTCCACCCTCCGCTATAGCACGTAATGTCAATATAGATGGTGCAATTAACATTGCAATTGCTAATACGCTAACTATTGCCCACTTTTTTCTTATGCTTTTAATATTTTTCATTTATCTCCTTTATTTTTTTATTAACTTACTATATTACTTATCAGTTGATTAACCAATTAACCAGTTAATTAATTTTCATCTCTTAATTACTAATCTCACATTTTAAACCCTGATTTGCATAGGCTTGTGCAACTTTTTCTTGACTGTATGATGTACTGGTTAAACTATCTAGCATAAAGTATTTTAGAGCTCTACTATCTATTTCACTACCAGTAGCATAGAGTGATAGCTGT
>JAFQXY010000003.1 GCA_017406745.1 Candidatus Saccharimonadota bacterium
AATATGCTCGAACAACAGATGAGAGCTAGAAACCCAGTCGGAAAAGACCTTTTGGCGCGAGAAATATTCTTGAACTGGGAAATCGACCAACAAAATAGGGTCTTTTACAGATATAAAGACCCTATCGAATTAGCGCATAAATATATTAAATCTACATTTGGTGCGCGCGACTGGACTTGAACCAGCACGGCCGTAAATCTGGCCACTACCACCTCAAGGTAGCGTGTCTACCAATTCCACCACGCGCGCATAACACCATTATAACATATTTCTCTCATTTAGGGAGTTTTATTTTTCGTTCCCTTTGTTACGGCCCAAGATGTCACATCGGAAAATCTATCTAGCACCGTAGTTAAATGTATGTTATCAGCGTAAGTTCGCACGTTTTTATTATAAAAGTAAGTCATATTGGATTGATATATCCCAATAGCTGGTGCATCTGCTACCCAGTATTCCAGAAAAGTTTCGTATTTGCGCGCTCTTAGCTCTGCATCAAGAGTTCCCCTCGCGCCTATTAGTAAGTCGTCTACCAAAGTATTACGATAGTTTGCAAGATTTAGCCCAGCAGAATTAGCTTGAGAGGAGTGATAATATGGTAGTGGGTCTGGATCGGCACCTAGTTCTACATCATAAACCAAAATATCATAATTTCGCTTAGAGATTATATTGGTAACAAACTCTTGGTTTTCTGCATAAACAGATACATCAACTTCTACCCCCAAACTCCTTAGTTGCTCAGCTACAGCTTCTGATACCGCCGGCAAATACCCGGAATTAACCGTGGCAATATTCAAATGGATTTTTTCTCCGTTGGCAATTTCGGTTATTTTTGACATGGCTACATCGTGGTCATAGGCAGGCATCTCTGGATAACTAGCCAAGTTGATTTGTGATTTTAATAGTGGATAATCAAGAGGCTCTGTATTTGGCGCCATTTCGCGTACAGCCGAAATATCTATCCCTTGACGCAAGGCAGTACGAAAACCAGCCCTGTTTAAGTAGTCCCGATTGGAATTAAAGAAAACAAAAACACCATTATTAATACTTGATTCGCGCTCCTCAAACCCACCGGCAACCACTGCGCTCGCATCCGTAGCTGTTAGCTCTGCTGTAGCTGTTACTGCACCAGAATTAATCGCGCCAATCACATCATCTTTAGTGTTATAGGTATGAATAGCAAAACTAGATAACATCGGTGCCCCTGCATAATAATAGGGATTATTAGATAAGTAAAAAACCTTTTCGCTACCACTATCAGCCGAAGTAGCGGTTTGCGTAGCGTTAAAAGTAAAAGCTCCAGAAGTAACAGGATTATTAGAAAAATCGTGTTCTACTAAGGTTTTTGTCGGCGCATCCCCTAGGATGTGTTTTGGTATTACTGGGAACTCCAACGCAGATATAAAATCTTCATAGGCATTTGGTAAATTAAAAGTTATATCACCATCGGCATTTTCAGAAACTTTTACATTGTCAAGGTTTGATCCATAGATAGTGTTTACCACAGGGTCTTGGATTAAGTCCACTGTAAATAATACATCCTCATTTGTGATTGGCTCGCCGTCAGACCATTTTAGATTATCGCGCAAATGCACAGTCCATACTTTGCCGTCTTCGCTGGCGTGGATAGACTGAGCTAGCCCCAACCCTACATGACCAGAATAATCCACATCTGATATCGTTGCAAACATCAATCTACTTAAAACTTTTTCGCTAGAAGTAGTGGCAAATAGCGGATTTAGCGAGCTAACTCTCCCCACTGTGGCCTCTATATAGCTACCACCATCTACGTACACATTTTCTGCATAAGATTCTCCAAACCAAAAAGACTGTGCTATCGCTAGCATAATCAATGCCGTAGCCAAAAGTAGCCACTCAACCACTAGTAACCTAATATGGCGAATATGTGAAAAACGCTGAATCAAGTTTTCGCGGATGTGCTCTTTCCCGCCCTCGCGAGCCTCAATAGAAGCCTTAGAGAACTTTTTTGCTAACTTCTGCCCACGCTTTTTTAGAGATTTTTTCATATAATTACACTGATGGGATTATTAACAAACCTAAAATTGATAGCACAAAAATCACCGAAAAAACAATTGTTGCCACAAACAATGACTTCTCTAAACCGCGCCTTGTGGTGTATAGCTCGCCAGAACTACCAAACCCCGCCCCTAGTGAAGCTCCACGTTGTTGTAATAGTACCAAAAGAATCACCAACACCGCTGATATCAAAGTCGTAATTTGTAAAAAAGTTCCTATCTGCATAATAACTCCTGTATACTACCATTATAGCCCAAAACAACAATTATTTCAACATCTTCTTGCGTTTTAGTAGTGTATGATAGGTAATTGCGAAACGATGCGATTCTTCATCAATACGCGCAATTAGTCGTGCCACATGAGATGATGTAGGTAATTCCAGAAGTTGATTTGGGGGGAGCACTAATTGCATTTTGGCATTACGTGAATGATCGCCAGATTTATCTCGCCCCACTACTGGTATGCCATGCTCCTCTAATAAAGGTAGCACTGCATTTACTTGTGTCTTGCCACCATCAAGCAAAATCAAATCCGGATACTCCCACTCTTGATGCTTGAGCCTACGCGCAATCACCTCTCGCATACTTTTTAAGTCATCGTTTGTGCTACTACGAATTTTAAACTTACGGTATTCGCTTCGCGCGCTAGCACCATTAATAAAAACTACCATACTGGCCACAGTATTGGTTCCAGACTGATGCGAAATATCGTAGCCTTCTATTCTGCGTGGCGGCCGTTCTAATCCCAAAATCTTTTGTAATTGCAATAGGGCTTGGTCCGAAGAAATGTCTAAAAACTCTTTATCAGAAAAGATAATTTTTCTCTTTAGCTCTCTTAAGCCAAACAACTGGTCGCGCGCTTCCGCCGCTAGTTCATAGTCACCCTCTTTTGAAGCTGTCTGCATAGTCTTTTCTAGTTCTTTTAGTAGTTTTTCACGACCGCCCTCCAGGTAGCGTATCATTTTGCGTAAGTTTTTCTTATACTCTGCTGGGGTGGTTCGCCCCACTTCAATACCGGGGTTTAGCCCCAAATCGGTATTAAGTGTTTTTTTGCCAGTATATGGCCGGTCGTAATAAGGAAAAATTCGCCTAAGGGTACGCACTGCTTTTTCTACTGCTGATTTTCCATAAAAAGGCCCTACATAAGTTGCTCCATCATCTACTGGGTTGCGCGTAAAAGATACATACGGCACTTCAGACTTCATATCTATCCGTACATAAGATACGGTTTTATCATCACGTAGCAAAATATTCCACTTTGGCATATAGCGTTTGATCATTTCTGATTCCAAAAACAGTGCATCCATTTCCGTGTCTACAACTATCCAATCTGTATCAGCTATCTCTGCTACTAGGGCTTGTGTTTTTGGGTCTTTTATAGAGTTTTGAAAATACTGTCTTACCCGATTTTTTAATACCGAGGCTTTTCCCACATAAATAATCTCGCCGTCAGTGTTTTTGTGAAAATAAACCCCAGGGCTAGCTGGGAGATTCTTTAATTTTTGTCTTAAAACAGTATCCATCTTTTAATTATATCACACTTAAGCTAAAAAGTCAACCTAACCGTTAAGGTCCAATACCTTTGCAACAAAAATAGGTAGGCTCTATACTTAGTTAAATACTACTAAAACTAAAGAAAGGAAACCTACCTGTATGTCATATTGTAAAGGTAAATTAATAGAAAAGCAACGGGGCGAGGCAAT
>JAFQXY010000004.1 GCA_017406745.1 Candidatus Saccharimonadota bacterium
CAGCCAGTACCTTCTCAGACTCTACATCTACTGGTACAGCATACAATGGTAAATGGGGACTAAAACCAAGTAAGTACTATAATACCAGTACTAATACTACAGTAGACAATACAGACACTACCACTGGACTATTCTTCCCAGCTCCAACAGTTAGTGGGTTTACTATAGCAAAGACCAATTGTGCTAATAGTACGTCCACAGTTACCAACCCAGACTGTCCTAATCTGCAGGATACTTACACCTTTAGCCTAGGCGCTAGAGCAGACTATACCCAAATAGCAGGTACTTATACTAATACCTATGTACTACAAGCAGTAGGTAATGCCATTACCTATGCCATTACTTATAGTGACAATAGTGGAGATAGTAGTGTAGCTAATCTCCCATACTTTAATGGCAATACATCTAATCATACCCAATCTGGTTCTACTAGTACCACTAATATAGTACTAAAAGGCACGGGTACTAATAACACAGATGATGCGACTCCCACAAGAACTGGCTATACCTTCTCAGGTTGGTGTAATACCACTACTACAGAATCTGGTACCAAATGTAATGGCAATACTACTCCTACTTATACTGCAGGAGGTAACTATGGTATAGATCAAACTACATCAAATGATACCACTCTTTATGCACTCTGGACACCAATAGATTATACTATTACCATCAACTCTGGTACTGGTATTAGTACCCTTACTGCTACTAACTGGACCAATACTGGTACTGCCACCATATCTAAAACTTATCATATCAATGACACTATAGATTTATCTACCACCATTACTCCCAACTATAAGACCGGCTATAATGGTACCGGCTATACTAAAGCCAGTGGTGCAGGTTCTCTTAGTAGCTCTACCTTCACAGTAGGTGCAGGTAATGCTACTATTACTATTGATGCTACAGGACTAAATGAACCAGTCTGTACTATCCAAGGTGGTGCTACTAAAGTATATAACCGTACTGCTACTACCCTCACCGCTACAGACAACTCTGATTACTATGATACCAGCAGTGTAGATATCACCTATTCATTTGGCTATGCTAGTAATGGTACAGCAAATCTAGGTAACTTTACTACTGCACAAACTGGCTTTACACTATCAATTGCTGCCAATGCCTTCCGTGGTGCTAGATACTATGGTGTTGCTGTAGTAGTTACAGACAAAACAAATAGTAGTATTACCAATACTTGTACTAGTGGTACTGTAGATGCAGCCGTTACAGGTACCAATGTAGACAATAGAACCACTATGACTCTAGTAAACTCTAGGATTAACTTTAGCCCTTCTACTGCAGATGGTTCACTTACTGGTACCCTTAGTGGTACCAGCCCAGTCTATGTTTACTATAAAGGTACCGCTACTTATAGTAGCCGTACAGGGACTACTGCCAGAGCCATTCCTACTGCTACTCCTCCAACTGGCTATGCCTTTGATGGTTGGGGTACTTCAGCTGGCGTTAAAGTCATTAATGCAGATGGTACACTTACAGGTGTTGCTGTATCAGGCTGGACTAATGAATCCAAACAATGGGTAAAGACAGGTACTTCCACCTCCGCTAGTACTGCGGCTAATCAGCTGTATGCGCAGTATGTGGTGAGTTGTACCCCCATCAGTGGTTATATGCAAGATTTTACTGGTGCATCAAGCTATTGTGATTCTGGTACCCTTACAGACCGTAGGGATAATAAAACTTATAATGTCGCTAAACTAGCAGATGGTAAATGGTGGATGACAGAAAACCTTGCTATAGATCTCACCGCCACTTCCTATGACGATCTCTATGGTACAGGTGCTAATGTGGGTAAAATGACCAATGCTACTAGTCAGGCTCTAGGCTATCTCAAAGGTAATACCACAGGCACATCCAGTGACCAATGGGCCATGGCAGCAGTAAAGAAAACCTGGACCAGTAGTTATAGCTACTCCCAGCCTTGGATTGCCGTAGATAGTAGTACTTCTGGTCTATGTAGTGATGCCTACTGTGTAAATAGTAACAAATCATGGTCTAGTACTGATGTTACTCCAGCCACCATCAACGGTACCACCAGCATCGCCCAAGGCAAAATAGGTGTTTACTACAACTACTGTGCCGCCAGTGCCGGTAGTTACTGCTGGGGTAATGGTACAAGTACTACTGGCTCCCCCTCCAGTGACCCCAACACTAGCTCCCTCAGAGACATCGCCAGTGACATCTGCCCTTATGGTTGGAGGTTACCTACCGGTGGTAGTTCTGGTGAATTCCAAAACCTCTACACCCAGTATAGTAGTAATGCCACCAATTTCCAAACTGCCCTCGTGACGCCCCTCTCTGGCTACTTCCATTCTGGTAAGGCCTACAATCAGGGTGACCGCGGCTACTTCTGGTCCTCTACTTGGGGCGGCAATACTACCCATATGTGGCTCCTCACCATCAATTCTAGTAGTGTGAGTCCGTCAAATAGCAGTAATCGCTACTTCGGCTTCTCAGTTAGGTGCATTTATGATCCGCCAACCATGCAATCTGCCACCAGCTCATCCCTTGCCACTCTCATGCCTAACACTGGCGACACTGCTGTATTAGTAGATAATCGCGATGGCCAACAATACCGTGTAGGTAAACTCGCAGATGGCAAATACTGGATGTTAGAGAATCTAGGTCTAGATATAGTAGCTAAAAAAGATACCCTTACTTCCAGCAATACCAATGCTACCACTGAGGCTCTAGGCTACCTCAAAAACGGTGGTGGCACCTCCAGCAATAAGTGGGCTATATCTGGCGTCAGTAAAACATGGACATCTAATTTACAGAACTATTACAGTAGGCCCATGATTGCCGTAGATAGTAGTACTTCTGGTCTATGTAATAATGCCTACTGTGTAAATAGCGATTTATCATGGTCCAGTACTGACGTTACTTCAGCCACCATTAATGGCGTAACCAGCATCGCCCAAGGCAAAATAGGCGTCTATTACAACTACTGTGCCACCAGTGCCGGTAGCTATTGTTGGGGCACCGACAATGGTGGCACAGACTACACTGGCTCCCCAGAGAGTGACCCCAACACCAGCTCTCTCAGAGACATCACCAGTGATATCTGCCCTCATGGTTGGAGGTTACCTACCGGTGGTAGTTCTGGTGAATTCCAAAACCTCTACACCCAGTATAGTAGTAATGCCACCAATTTCCAAACTGCCCTCGTGACGCCCCTCTCTGGCAGCTTCGCTTCTGGTAGGGCCTCCAGCCAAGGTTTCCGCGGCTACTTCTGGTCCTCTACTTGGGAAAGTACTAGCGGTATGTACAACCTCTTTATCAATTCTAGCAGTGTGACTCCGTCCAATTACAATTATCGCTACGGTAGCTACTCAGTTAGGTGCTTACTGGGTTCCTAGTTGTTCTAGCGTTCGGGGTTCCGTTTTGCATGATTCTGTCCCCCCGCTTTATAACAAAGCTTGGGCGATCATCCGCCTAAACCCCCAATTCGCATAAAACCAACCCAAAATAATTTATTAACTGAGCTAAGCGGGGCTAACTAAATAATTTACTTGCATAGAACGAACCCAATAAAAATAATAATTTTACAGGTCCAGAGTCCGGAACTGTCCGAGTGAAGTGTAGATGAATTTATACGACTATATTTATATATTATAAAGTCCTAGCACTCCAATTCGTCCGATAATTCCGGCGAAAACCTGCCTAAAATTCCCTAAACCTTCTCAATCACCAGCTTCCGCTCTCTTCCCTCCCCCTCAGAGTGTGTGGAAATATCAGAATAATCAGATGCCACCTTGTGCACTACTCGCCTATCCGCCGCATTCAAATCTAGTGTCATAGACTCACCGGTAGAACGCACTTTAGCTATCCACCCCTCAGCCTTTTCCGCAATTCTATCCGCACGGTGCTGTTTGTAACCCGCAACATCTACATTTACGCGTGTTATTTCTGCCTCATGTGTCACCAGAGCCATAGATACTATATGTTGCAAAGCTCGTAAATTGTCTGCATTTCGCCCAATTAGTAGCGAGTTTAACGAAGTAGATGGTACAGATAACTGTATTACTTCGTCGTCCACTGTAGAATATATCGCCACATTTATCCCAAAAAAACTGAGTAAATCCTCTAGATATTTTGTGGCAAACCTTATTGATTCGTCTTTATTCATTTTTTCTCCTTTTTACTATCAGCATCCACCCGCGCATCAGACTTTCCACTACTAGCACGCCCGCGTTTTTTTGCATCCCGCGCGCTAATCCGTGTTACTTTGGTACCAGTTTTTTTATTCTCTACTATTTCTGCTTCTTGGATTTTCTTCAGTTCTCGCGTCATCGCTCTATCTGTATTATCATCCATTTCGCGCTCTACTTTACCAAGGATAATTTTCTGTTGCAAAATCGTAATCATATTACTAAGGAAATAATAAAACGCTAGCGCCCCATGCAAATTTATCATAATGATAAACATCATAATTGGCATCATTTTGGACATCTGTCCAGATGTCATATTGCTAATATCGGCTTGGTCTAATTCTTTACCAGCCTCAGCTTCTTTAATCAATTCACGAAACTTCTTCTTTTTCTCACTTTTGCCACTTGGCATTTGTTGTTTACTTACAAAATACTGCGCCAAGGCTGCCGCAATCGCAATCACCAACATAAACACCGCACTCCAAGAGAACTTACTTGGTGATATTACATCGCTAGCCGTCGCAGTCAAATCTATCCCACCAAATAGCATCGGGTGAAAATCATACTCTGCTCTTTCTTCCACCGGTATCTCATCATTAGTTAAATCCGCCAAATATATTTCTTGTTTAGCTTCCAAATCCGCAATTTCAGACCCCTCATAAGCCACAATACTATATGCACGATTACTTAAATTATCTGTCACTGTAGGTGTAGCAATTACCCTAATTGCCGAAAAAATCGCAATAAATATTGGGAGCTGTATCAAAAGCACCAAAATAGACGCAAATGGCTTTATATTATATCTCTTGTATAAATCCATCGTCTGTAATGATTCCATCTGCTTATTACCATTGCAATTTTTACGAATCTTGGTTAATTCTGGCTGAATTTTACGCATTAGTTTGGCTTGATTCAACTGCCGTTTTGTCAGTGGCCACATACATAATTTAACTAGCACTGTAAAGATAATTATCGCCCAGCCAAAATCATGTACCAAATCAAAAATCACAAATAATATATTTACGATCGGGCGTACTATTATTATATCTATCAAATTAAATGGTCCACCCACCGCAATAGAACCAGCAATAAACGCTATTACCAACCCCCAAATAATATATTTCTTCACACTCTTATTCATCTCTTTTTATTATAACACACTTTACTCTGCTCTACCAGCTCACCTAGCGTCTTTTCCAATTCCTTAAACGGCATATTGTAAATATCTCTAGAATATACCACGAATACATAATCTACACTTTTAGGAATATATTCCATATTTTTCCTTAACACCTCGTATACCCTACGCCTAATTGTATTGCGCACTGTAGCTCTTTTATCTACTTTTCTAGAAACCACTACAGCAAACCTCGTAAACCTCCGCGTATTTTCCACAAAAACCAATGACATTTTGCTAGTTCGCAAAGTCTTACCATACTGATAAGCATACCTCACACCCCCACGCGAGTGAAATCTATATTTCTTAGCCAACATAATTTCATTATAACATTAAATATTAAGAGAATAGGGGGCAAAGCTTGCTCCCCTACTTAATCTTATATTTATACAGCTAATTTAGCGCGCCCCTTTATCCGGCGCCTCGCTAACACTTTTTTTCCAGCTTTACTACTATTCCTCTTCATAAAACCATGCTCAACTTTGCGTTGACGCTTATGTGGCTGATATGTTCTCTTTGGCATATTATTCCTTATTTTTTTACTTTATTCAAATTCTTGTTATAGTATACCGCATTTTTCCACAATTTTCAAGGAGTTTTCCACAGCTATTTTTGGGAAGAATCCTAAAATGTGGATATTTTCACCCCAATAAGCCAAAAATCATATTATAAAATATTTTTTTATCCCAAAAATCTGTGGAAAACTTTCAAATCAAGTGCTATAATATCTAAAAAGGAGGTCAATGTACAACGTTTGGAACAACGTATTAGCTGAAATTGAGCAAAAAATCACCCCTGCTAATTTTTCCACTTGGTTCCGTGATACTTCTATTGTTTCTATAGAAGACGGCTTAGTTATTATTGGTGTAAAAAACTCTTTTTACACCAAGCAACTCCGCAATCGTTATCTAGATATCATCACTGAATCACTCAAAAATAACGATGTAGCGGTTACCGAAATAGATTTCGAAGTCCAATCCAATTCCAAACCCAAAGTCCGTCCTCGCGAAATCACCACAAATGACACCCTAATCAAAAACCACACCAAAGCCCGCGAGTACGCCAAAAAAGCCAAAAACCCAAGTGGCCTAAATACTAAATACACCTTAAATAATTTTGTAGTTGGCTCTAATAACGACCTAGCCGCCTCTGCCGCCAAATCTATCATAGATCATCCAGGCGACCGCTACAACCCATTTTTCCTATATGGTGGACCGGGGCTAGGCAAAACCCACCTCGTCCAAGCTATCGGCAACGAGCTACTTCAGCGCAATCCCCATTTTAAAATCCTCTACACCCCTATTTCAGATTTTTATTCAGATTTTATTGATTCCGTCCGCAAAGGCAATGGTAAAGAGTTTTCGCATAAATTTCAAGAATTAGACTGTTTAATCATTGATGATTTTCAGTTTATTGTTGGGAAAGAAAAATCCCAAGAAGAATTTTTCAACATCTTTAATGCCCTCTATCAATTAAATAAGCAAATCATTGTCACTTCAGACCGTTTACCATCTCAAATCAAATCCGTAGACGAACGCCTTGCTTCACGCCTTACTATGGGTGGAGCTTTTGATATTCAACTCCCCAAATTCGAAGATAAATGCGCCATCCTCCGTTCCAAAGCCGAACTTATTGGCGCAGAAATAGAAGATGAAGCTATTGAATATATCGCAGAAAACGTCAATACTAATATACGTGATTTAGAAGGTGAGTTTTCCACTATACTCCTAATGTCCGAGGTTCGCGGTTTAACGCCACTCCAGTTAATCAATAATGGCTCTGTTAATGTTTCCCACTCCAGTGCCAAACTCCATCATACCTCCGCCAAACAAATCATAGATAAAGTTGCCAAATATTACCAAATCACCAGTAAAGAATTATGTTCTCGCACCCGTGTATCACATATTAAAACTGCCCGCCAAGTTGCCATGTTTATTTTAAGTAAAGACCTTAAGATGTCCACCACTAAAATTGCCAACGAAGTTGGCGTAAAAGATCACACCACCGTTATGCACGGTATCCGCAAAATCGAATCAGACCTCAAACTAAACTTTAACCTCCGCGATCAAATCGCCGAAATAAAGGCAGATATTTATGAGTAATCTTATTTATATTGTGCAAAATATGTGTAAAACTACGTGCAAACTACCGTGTATTTCACATGTAAAACTTTTTAAAACTCAGCCACCCCACACACCAAATTGTGTAAATCCAGACTTATTAACAATTTTATTCACACATACCCACAATTTTATTCACAACTACACTACCTCTATATTTAATCAATATTATCCACATTTCCACAGCACCTACTACTACAACTACAAATAATTTAATTGAAAGGAATGAAAAATGAAAATATCAGTGACTCAAGAAAAACTCGCCAAAGCCTTAAATAATGTTAGTCGCGTAGCTGTCGGGCGTGTTACGCTACCAGTATTAAATAATGTACTCATTCGTGTAGATAATAAAAAGGTTTCACTTATTACCACCAACCTAGATATGGCTATCATAGATTTTTTGCCTGTATCAGATTCTGAAGATGGTGTTATTACCGTACCAGCTAAATTATTAGCAGAGTTCATCTCCAATCTTCCTAAAGGTGAAGTTGTTACTATCGAATCCAAAAACACCAAAATCACTATCAAATCCGGTAAATATTCCTCCACTATCAATGGTTCTCCCGCTGATGATTTTCCAGAGCTCCCCGAAATTAACGAAGAAAAAGCCGTAGTATTCAAAATAGGCATAGATGAGTTCAAAAATAGTATCAATCAAGTGGTTATCTCCGCCTCCAACGACCTTACCCGTCCAGCCCTCACCGGCGTATTCTTCAACACTACCGACAAAACCCTCTCTATCGCCGCCACAGATGGTTATCGTCTCACCGAGAAAAAACTCATTAAAAACGTCAAAAGTGAAGTAAGTGTTATAGTGCCAGCCACTTCACTCCAAGAAGTTCTAAGATCTATTAGTGAAGATATGGAAGAAGTGGAAATCTCTTTTAATGAAGATTTAGTACGCTTCCGCCTAGGTGAAGTCGAAATCATCTCTAAACTTATAGACGCCTCCTACCCAGAATATCAAAAACTCATCCCTAAAGACAACGATATTAAAATCATCCTCAAACGCGATGAGTTTATCCGTGTTACTAAGCTTGCCTCACTCTTTGCTCGCCGTAGCGCCAGTGGCTCCATCACCCTAGAAGCTAAAACTCCAGATATCTTTTCGGTAAAATCTATAGCTTCTGAACTTGGTGAAAACGATTCTATTATTACTACGGATGTCGCCAAAGACGCCAAAATTAATCTTAATTCCCGCTTTTTAAATGATGCACTCAATGTTCTAGATGAGCCAGAAATTACCGCCGAACTCGGTAGTCGTACTTCTCCAATTATTTTACGCAACACCAAAAATCCTGATTATACCCATATTATAATGCCACTAAACACATGATTATTCAAAATATCAAACTTACCAATTTTCGCAACCATTCAAAGTATCACCTAGATTTTAAACCAGATACCACGCTTATTTTGGGTGCCAATGGTTGCGGTAAAACCTCTGTACTCGAGGCTATCTATATCCTTACCCGTGGTAAAAGCTTTCGCGCTACAGATCCAGAAATCATTAAAAAAGGCACACCCTTTTACCATATTGAACTACAATATAACAACGGTCAAAAATCCACCGCCACTTACGATGGTACCACCAAAACATTTCTCATAGCAGACAAAAAAGCCCACCGCCTCCCCAGTAAACACAAACACCCCATTGTTTTATTTGAACCCCAAGACCTCAATCTTATTACTGGTTCACCCACTCGTCACCGTGATTATTTTGATAATATTTTTTCTCAATTAAATGAAGATTATGCCAGTCTTATTAATAAATACAAAAAAGCCAAAGAACAGCGTAATAAACTTTTAAAATCCGATGTTTGTACACCAGTTAATCTTTTTTCATGGAATCTATTGTTAGCCAAATATGGCACCAAGATTTTTAAATATCGTAATTTTTTTACCAATCAAATTAATCAATCATTAAATCAAGTTTATCACTCTATCGCAGAAAACTCAGATCAAATCCAAATTAATTACCTATCAAAAGCCAAAAACCTTACCGAATCAGAGTTCCTTAAAAAACTCGAAGAATCCAAAGAAAAAGATTTAATCTTGGGTTACACTACTTTTGGTATTAGTAGTGATGATTATAATTTTATCTTCAATAATAAAAATGCCAGCACTACCGCGTCGCGTGGTGAATCCCGCAGTATTGTATTGGCTCTAAAGTTTATAGAATCACATCTACTAGAACAAAAACTCCACGCTCGCCCCATAGTACTATTAGACGATGTATTTTCCGAATTAGACAATTCTCGTCGCAAATGTTTGGTTAAAAATTTTAAAAACCACCAAGTGATTATCACAAGTGTAGAAGATATAAAATAAACTCCAAAAAATTATCTTTCGGCAATATTACGATAATTATCCAAAAACGCCGTCACTGGTGTAACGTCGCCCTCAAAAAACTTCAAATCAGTATAGGCAGTAGAATCACCATCGTTTTGCCTTAAGGCCTCGGTGGCTCTTGCTAGTGATACATATCTCTGCGCATATTTGTAAGTCTGCCAATCCAAATTACTGCTAGAGTTTACAAATGCTTCCCCGCTAGCTATCTTCAAGCTATACTCATCTGCCCCCAAAAAGTTTTTTATCATAGATACCACATCAGACATATATGGTATACTGGATGTATTTTCTGTTATAGAATCCAAAATACCACCATCCACCATCCCTACAGGTGTTTCCCTCTCATCATTATATAAAATAAATTTTGCTAAATCGGAATTAGGTTTAATTGTTCGTACCCCATCACTACCCAGTATGGTATTTTCCTCCACAAAAGCAATAAACCCAGGATCATTAAAAATATCATAAAGTGTAGAAGTGTCAAAAGTAGCTATCTCTGCACATCCAGCACTCCCTACCGCATTAATATTATCAAGTGTTTCACAATTTTCACCAAAACTGGTTAAATAACTATCTGATTCATTATCAGCATAAGTTGTTGGTAGTAAATCACCCACTGCACTTGCTACTACTTTGGGTATAGTCATTATTCCGCTCCAATTATTAGAAGATTTTTTAGTGAGTAACGCCATTTTATATACAATAGACCCCAAAAATGTATTTTTAGAAGTAATATCAAATGGGCTACGGTTGTTTCTATCTACCTCTGCTTCTAAAGCAAGTATTCCAGCATTTACTTTGGCGTATTCTCGTACCGCATCAGCATCACCACTGGTGGCACCACTCTGTTTTGCTAATTTTTTTTCTAACTCCACCGCACTATTTACAAAAAACTCTCCACCAGGTATACCGTTTATAGTATCAAAAGAATTATTCACTAGTGAGGAATCTATTGTAGGAGATATTATCTCTACATTAGTAGAATCACCTATAACATTTCCGTTATTAGAATACCACCCAATCATACCACTTCTTTTACCAGAATCACTAGTAGATACTAGTGTATTATTCATGATATCGCTATCTACCACCACACCCAATCTATTTGCCACTGTTCTTAATACTTTATCATTGGAATAATTTCCCACTTCTCCAGCATTCACCCTCTCCCCAGATAATACCGCATACATACTTGGCGATTCCATCATAGAGCCTTTTACCACCAATACTTCTCCAGTTTTTTCATCTACTACATTTTTTTCTACAGATTGATAAAAAACATTATTCATTACTTCATTTATTTTTGATTCATTACCATCACCCGCCTTAGTTTTGCTGATATTTTCCATAATCAAAGCATAAAACAAACTACCTCTTTGCGCTCTAGTCATATTATCAGCAATATTCAAGGCTTCTGCTGTTTGCAGTGTAGAATCTACACTACTACTACTAGCACTCTTTGTTAAAACTCCGTTTATTAATTCATTGGCACTATTACTACTAGAACTCACGGTTGCTCCATCAGATTCATAATCATAATAAATATTTCCATTTTCATCAGTTTTTTCTACTCTAATTACGCTGTTTATATTTACATTGCTTCCCTCACCCATAATAGAGTTTATTACCTGCTCCAAATCAGAATCTTCTGTATAATTATTGCGATTTGTACCTAGCTTACGAAATACTTCTTGCCCCGCCTTATCATAATAATCCCCCGCCATATCATATGTTGACTCATTAAAAATCTCATAAAACACTGCATTGGTGGTTACCATATCTACAAATTGATTATTTTCGCCAGAGATTATTTCGCCGTTATAATTTATCACTAGCCCACCATCGCGAGTGTTGCTTTCTACAAACTCATCACCATCAAAATACCCCACCACAGCCCCTTTTTCCTTTAATAAATTTGCAGTATTAGATGGCACTTTACCATCTGCCAATGCTTGCTGAAAAACCAAAGCCTTACTATACACCGAATTAGTGTGTTGTACATTTGTAGCATTTACGATAGCTTCAGAAATTGCAGAAATCGCATAATTTCCCCCAGAAAATATCACCGCAAATACTATAATCATCGCTGTCACAAAAGCCCCCGCACTAAAAATCCCTACTTTTTTCTTTTTACCGGTATTTAATTTTTTGCCAAGCACATGTGAAACCACCTTGTTGTTACCAAATGTATCATGGTTACCATCCAGTGCATTTTTTTCATTAATGCGTAAGACCTCTTCCGCAGACATATCTACATTATATATTATCTGGGCTTAAAAGTAAAATAATGATATAATTATATCAAACCTTATTAAAGGACATCATTTTTAATATGCAAAATATAAAAATCACTAAACTTATTCCAGGTGGTCAAGCTCTCGGTACCACCCCAGATGGTAAAAAAGTTTTTTTCTGGAATGCTCTACCTGGGGAGATTGTTAAAGAGTACCAAATCACTAAAAACAAATCCCACTACGCCGAAGCTATTGCCACCAATATATTACACTCATCACCACATCGTATTTTCCCACAAGATAAATGCTATTTATCCACTTCCCCTTGGCAAATTATGGATTATGATTATGAGTTATCCCAAAAATCCGCCTTGGTTCAAGAAATTTTTCGTGAGCATAGTATCATCATGGAGCAACCCCAGATTATAACAGACAACAACCCTTATTATTATCGTAACAAAATGGAGTATTCTCTCTACTGGAATCATGATTTAAATACGATTCAACTTTCTTTTCATCAGCGCGGCTCTCATCGTAAAATACCCATCACTAGTTCTTCCCTAGAACACCCAGAGATTTTTACTACTGCTCAGCAAATCGTAGATGATTTAAACGCTCGTCACGAAGAAGCTCGCAAATACCAATCCATTTTATTACGCTGTAATCAATCTGGCGAAGTCTCTGGCGGACTTTATGAAAATGGTAAACCTCATCCAGTATTTCCTAATCTTACCGATGATATTTTGGGGCAAAAATATTCCTATTCACCAAATGGCTTTTTTCAGATCAACCTCCCTGTTTATGAACTAGCTCTTCAAGAAATCTGCCAACATATCACTACTAGCAAAGTCCTAGATTTATACGCTGGCGTAGGTACTATTGGTCTCTCTGTTGCGCGCGACAAAGAGCTTACATTGGTAGAAGTAGATAAGTTTGCCTTTCATGAATTATGTAGTAATATCACCAAAGCACCACACAATATCCACGCAATCTTGTCTAAATCCGAAGAAGCCCTTAACTATATACAGCCAAATATCACTGTTATTCTAGACCCACCCCGCGCCGGTTGTGATGCAAAACTTATCAACAAACTCCTAGAAGTTACCCCACCTAAAATCATCTATCTTTCCTGCAACCCCGCCACCCAAGCTCGCGACATAAAGGTATTACTAGAGAAATATCAAATAGACACCATTAAAACCTTCAATTTCTTCCCCCGCACCCCACACATAGAGAATCTCGTCATTTTATCACAAAAATAATCACAACTTTAAATACGTAGGCAAAGTTTATACCTTAAAAACAGCTTATGGTATGATACAATAGAATGTATGGAAGGTAATACATTTATTGACTTGTTCGCTGGGTGTGGTGGACTAAGCTTAGGTTTACATCAAGCCGGCTTTAAATGTATTTTTATGAATGAAATAGATCCCAAATGTTGTGATACCTATCTAAAAAATATGCCACTTAAAAATTATTTTTTGGGAGACATAAAAGAATTAAACAAACAATTAAAGCAATATGCCACATTATTTACCAATGTTGATCTCGTGTGTGGTGGGCCACCATGCCAAGGTTTCTCTACTGCAAATAGGCAAAGATTGCTAAATGACCCAAGGAACACCCTATACAAAGAATATTTAAAATTTCTTGCCTTTACTAAACCCAAGATTTTTATTTTAGAAAACGTTAAAGGTATAAAAAATAAAGTGTCTGAAATAAACGAAGATATAAGTAAAATTGTAGGAAAAGAATATAAAGTATCATATAGAATATTGGAAGCTAGTGATTTTGGTGTCCCCCAACATCGGGAAAGATTTATTATGATTGGGAGCCGGTTAAAGGTGAATCCAGATGAGATTTTTACAAATTTGTGCAATAATAAATATCCCCATTTTACACTCTATGATGCAATATCTGATTTACCAAAACTCCAACCCAAAACAATAAAAAATGACACCACTATAGAAAATGACCAGATTGGTTATAGATCTATCCAATATAACTACAAGGATACACCCTTTAGACGTTTTATTAATGGAAATACAAACACAAATCTCCTCCTAAACCACAAAAATCGCTACAACAACAATCGTGATATTGAGATTTTCCGCCGATTACCCCAAGGCTGTAATTCCCTGCATGACTCAATCGCCGACATTATGCCGTATAAATCTAGAAATACCATCTTTAAAGACAAATACTATAAATTAGAATATAATAAAATCTGTAAAACCATAACCTCCCATATGCGATACGACTGTAATATGTATATTCATCCCACGGATGCCCGCGGATTATCACCTCGAGAAGCCGCCAGGGTGCAAACCTTTCCAGATCACTTTGAATTTACTGGCCCGCAAAATTACTGGTACCACCAAATAGGTAACGCTGTCCCCGTTAAAATGGCGGAAGCTATAGGAAAGGAAATCCTAAAATGCTTATAAAACACCTCGAACTATTTGCTGGAATTGGCGGTTTCCGGAGGGGCTTTGAACTCTTGGAAAAAGACTATCAAGACATACAAACCAAATGTATAGGATTTTCAGAGATTGACCCATGGGCAAAAAAAACATACAATGCTAATTATTCTACAGATTCGATAGATATAGGTGATATTGTAGAGTTTGCCTCAGATAAAAACAATATAATTTCTCTGCCAGATTTCGACATCTTAACCGGTGGGTTCCCTTGTCAATCATTTAGCATGATGGGAAAAAAACACGGTTTCAAAGATGTTAGAGGTAATGTTTTTTTCCAAATTTTGGAAATCTTAAAGTATAAAGAACCAAAATTTGTTTTACTCGAAAATGTCCGAAATTTAAAAACTCACGACAAGGGTCACACTTTTGAAATTATCTTAGAATCCCTTCACAATCTCGGATACAATAATATTTTTTTTGATATATTCAACACTGGCTCTTTTGGCCTAGCACAAACCAGAAATAGAATTTATATATTTGCCTCCAAAAAACCACTACCGCCGAATTTTTGTTTTAATAGTAAAGTAGTGTATGATAGCTTCGCTCCTATCCTAAACAGCACATCATTACTCAAGCAAAAAACAACTTTAGATATACTAGAAAAAGAAGTTGAACAAAAATACTATCTTTCTGATGCCTTAAAAACAACAATATTATCAGATGGGACAAAAAAATTTAAATCAAAATCCGAAATCAACCTCCTGACCGCAAGGCCACTAACCGCGACAATGGTAAAAATGCATCGTGCTTGCCAAGATAATTATTTTAGTAAAGATTTTATCGCAAACCCAAAAGAGTACATGGCAAAACCCCACACAAAAGAAGAAATTGCAAAAGAAGAAATTAGAAAAATCACACCAAAAGAAGCCTTAGCGCTCCAAGGTTTTGACGAAGAATTTTTTGCACGGGCCCAAAAAGCAGGGGTAAGCAACCACCAGCTATACAAACAAGCCGGCAACGCTGCGAGTGTAAACACCGTGTATGCTATACTATATTATATATTTGTTATAAACAAAATAATGGAGTGATAAAAGATGCAATTTTTTGAATTAAACAGCGAAGATAAAATCGGATACAAAAACCTAACGGATGCTGATCTAAGGAGAAGCCCAACCTCACATCAAACACACATAGGGTTATTTGGTGATGTTCTTACTTTCTTGCCAAACGAAGTCGATATAGAAGATGCGCTGTTTGTATATAATAACTCCTGTGACGAAATGCCAGTTAGTTTTGACCGGATACAGCGCAAAAATGGCGAATATAATAGTCCAAAAATCAAATCTGGTGGGTTTGGCACAATTTCGGTAACAACTCATATTTACAATATAACAAATAGTAAACCACATAATATTAAATGGTTCCTTGTGTGGTTTGGCTTAAAAAGTGAACAACCAGTTTTCTTTCTTATAGAGGAAAATAGTGAAGCCTATAATTATTTAGTTAATCTTGGATTAGATTTATCAGACGGCGTCAAAGATCGTATCACTCCGTCTAATCCCATCTTCCAATCTGTAGCAAGATATGTTGAAGATATTGTAAATAAAAACGGCAAAAACATCATCCGAGAAGCAGAAGAACTCGCGCAGACTGGCGGAGTCACCGTAGCCGGCACAACTACACTACGCCCACGCAAGATAAGAGCATATAATATAGATAGGGCCAATAAACTACAAAAAATAATCGGCAAAAAAGGTGAAGAATATATAGATAAATATCTAGAGAATGAGCAACAAAATGGTGCTATCAGTAAATATACTTGGTATAATAAAGATTTTGAAAGCGGACTTCCCTATGATTTTTCCATAGAAGAAAACGATGGAAATATTATCTATCTAGATGTGAAAAGCACCGCGGGCGCATTCAACCAAAAGATTTATTACAGTAACCAAGAAATTTCATTTATTGCAAACTCAAATTATGAATACAAGATATTCCGCGTCTATGATATTTACAACGCCCCAAAGCTCAAGATTTGCGACGATTTTAAAAGCTACGCTACTGCACTAAATCAATTACTCTCTAGCCTCCAAACTAATATCGAATCACAATCCGCCACGGTTCAATTGGTAAAACTAGCCGTCCCTACAGACAGTACAGACTATTCATTTGGAAACGAGATCAACTTACCCGTCATTCAATAAACCTAGCGGAAGCGAGAGGATTCGCACCGAAGGTCCGAATCCGTAGGAGAATGTACGTAGGCCATAAAACAAAAATATACTCTTTGTAAGAGTACTTAATCTGGCGGAAGCGAGAGGATTCGATTGGAGCGAAGCGACAACGAGTCCCGATTTTTGGGTTTTTGTGAAACAAAAATGTGTTATGATGTCGTAATTGGATATCGTAAAGGCATACCCTTACCTGTGATACGGAATGCACCAATTTCTTATTACTCTTTAGTATAGCATATATTCCAGAAGTCACAAATGCTTTTTCACAAAAAAGCGCCGCAGATAGTCTTGCGACGCTTTCCTAAGGTACGCTCACCCATTACGTGTAGGCATGATTACATAGTTAGTTCTACCTGCTCACCATCAGAAAGATTAAACACAATCCTTCCGTCATTATAAACGGTAAGATGATCCACTAGCTCCAGCCATAATTTATCACTGTGCTTAAAGCCGGTTTGCCTACGCTCTTCTAACATCTGTACAAACAACACCTTTACATCATCTTCCTTTAAGCATGGCGTTTTGCATGGCTCTCCATCATATTTATGATTGCAATACCAAACATTATATCGTTCCCCACTACTACGCACTCGCCAAACTTTATGACCGTAAACTCCCCCACAATCACCACAAATAATTCGCCCAGCAAACGGATGGCGAGAGAAAAACTTTGCCCTTGTTTTGGTGCGTTTTTTTAATAATTCCTGCACCATATCAAAAGTGTCTGGATCAATAATTGCCTCGTGAGAATTTCTGACTCGCACAGACGGCACTTCTCCATTGTTCTTACGTACTTCCTTTGTTAGATAATCTACCGTGTAAGTCTTTTGGAGTAATGCTTCACCCTTATACTTTTCGTTACTAAGGATGCTTCTAATCGTGCTCACGCTCCACTGAGTTCTACCTGCTGGAGTAAGTATTCCTTTAGAAGTAAGATGGTCTGCAATATTACGGATGGATTTACCAGCGATGTACATAGAATATATTTCTCGTACTATGGTAGCTTCTTCCTCAACTATTTCCGGTCTGCCATCTGCACCTTTGCGGTACCCAAGAAAATGAGAATAGGCAAGGTGTATTTTACCATCCTGCATACTTTTACGTTGTCCCCACCGGACATTTTCAGAGATAGAACGGCTCTCCTCTTGCGCAAGACTGCTCATGATCGTCAGCATCATTTCGCATTTAGGGTCAAACGTATGCAGGTTCTCTTTTTCAAAAACCACCTCAACCCCTACAGCCTTTAGCTGCCTTACAATTGAAAGCGTATCAACCGTGTTACGCGCAAAGCGCGAGATGGATTTTGTAAGAATCAAATCAACACCACCATTCAATGCAAGGTCAATCATTTCGTTGAAGTTCTCGCGGTTCTTGGTATTTGTTCCGGTAACCCCTCTGTCTGCAAACACACCAACAAAAATCCAATCTGAGTTGCTGTTTATATAATTCGTATAGAATTCTACTTGAGCCTCATAGCTGTTTTGTTGCTCGTCCTGTTCTGTAGAGACACGCGCATAAGCGGCTACTCTTAATTTACGGACATTCCTTTCAAATATCTCGGTACCAAGCGGATGTACTGCCTCAATAATTTCAATTTCTGGTTTCAGATTCATTCAGCCCCTCCTTTCTTCGGTGCTGTTTTAAACTTCTTTCCCGTGCTTCTTGCCGCATTTCTGGCGTCCAGCTATTCTTTCTGGATGCATATTCCCAATAAACATCTAATTCTGCTCCATCGCTAAACTCATAGGCCAGGTGGCAATGCTCTGTAACGATTATCCGTCTGATCTTTTCGTCAATTAGCGCCTTGTCCAGCTCACTAGCCCCAAGAGCTTCTTTTGTTTTTTCAAGTAGAATATTCTCTGGTATTTTTTGCGCATGACAGAAAGTTGTTCCAAACTTATAGTACCTGCAACAAATCCAATATGGGTTCCTTTTATTTCCCTTTTTGCGGACATACTTAGAACCACACTCGCCACATTCAACCATACCAGTAAATAAGTGCTCACTAGTTTCCCCATCCCTTGATGTAGAATGTCCATATATCTCTTTCCTGCGCATGATTTCCTTTTGGACGGCCTCATACGTCTCCTTGTTTATAATTGCCGGATGACTATTCTTCACAAATACCTTACGCAATTCTCCATGGTTAATAACCATTTTTTTGGTTCTGAAGTTTTCTCTATATGATTTTTGTAGCATCTGACTTCCAGTATATTTTTCATTAATGAGAATTCCGCGAATGGCTCTATCCCACCAGCTACCGCCAAACGGTGCAGGGATGCCGTCTTCATTTAGATCGCGGGCTATTCGTATGTAGCCTTTCCCTTTTAGATACTCATCATAGATTCTCTGGACTATAGTAGCTTCGGCAGGTTGAATAGCAAAATTACCATCTAGCCAATAGTAGCCGTAGGTATGCCCACCTGCCGGTTTACCCTGCTCATACAGCTTCCTAATCCGCCATTTCTGGTTTTCACTGGCTGAACGAGCTTCCTCCTCCGCATACATAGCAAGTAGTGTAAGCAGAAGTTCTCCGTCTGGACTAATAGAGTGTAGGTTCTCTTTTTCAAAATAGCAGTCCACACCAAGTGCTTTCAACTCACGAACCGTCTCGAGCAGGATTACGGTATTGCGAGCAAAACGTGTCACAGACTTGGTGATCACAAGGTCAATCTTCCCATCACGACAGTCTGTTAGTAGTCTCTGAAACTCTGGCCTTTCTACTACGGTACCGCTAATCCCATTGTCTGAATACAACCCCACTAGCGTCCAGTTTGGATGAGCGGCAATGTACCGTTCGTAATACTCACGTTGCGCTTCCAACGAATGGAATGCCGCATCCTTATCCGAGGATACTCTCGCATAGGGTGCAACACGGACTATTTTTGTAGGTTGCGGTTTTGCTGGTATCTGTTCAATAATCATGGAAATATCCTCACGCACCATCTATCACTCAGATCAGTTAAAATGTCAAGAGCCAATTTCTATTTTGCGCTGCCTTTTCCACCATTCTGCGCGACAACCGTCTGTGCAGAATTGACGTGTTGTCCGCCCACCCAAAAGTGGCCTTTTACAGTTTTTACACAGTGGCGCATTGTGCTTTTCTTCCTTTGTCTTACGTCGCCCCAGCGCCACAAATCCCTTCCGGCGACAAACAGATTTTACAGTATTCATACGCAATCCAAGTGTATCTGCAATGAACTGGTATGAATAGTTTTCGCGCCGCAGCTCCGCGATTCTTTTAAGAGTTTTTTCTTGCATAATAATGTCTCCTTTCCCTGCGGATTAGGTTAGTATTGTTGGTGTCCCTTAATAGGGGCATATCCTTTCATGGTTGCCCCCAGCTCACACGGAGCTGGGGGACAAAGTGTATAAAGTACGAAACAAGCTAACGGTTTAGGTTTTGCAGCGGATCATGAAGTCCCGTTCAATACAGGCCTGGATCAACTGCCCCTGCTTTTCCGTCTTGGGAGACACCAGGGTGTAACCCCGCTGCCCCCAGTGCCAGGAAAAGGCTTTGCGGTTCTTGTAAAAGACGGTACAGGTCACGGTTTCGCCTTTGGTTAAGCGAAACATGGTCTCAGTACCGTCAAAGCAGCCGAGAGCAATCAAATCCATTTCATGGCCATCCTTCACTTTAAGTACTACGCAGTCTGCGTTATCCACAACCACCTCGGTGATTTCAGAAAGCATCATTCCTTATCTGCCCTTTCTTGGTTTGCCAGTATTGTGTGATCTTCTCGTTCCAACTGGTTCGCCGGTGTCGTCTGGTTGGTCTGTCTTGTCTGACTACTCCGTACCGGCGGAGCCCCATATTTCCAAGCTCCGTTACCAGTAAGGTGACGCATCAAGATTTTACGAGTCTCTTTATACTCCTCACCTTTAAGACCCAAACGTACCAGAAACAGTCGCATAGTGTACTTATCGTTTTCCCCAATATAGATTTGCGGGATGACTCGCTTTTGCTCTTTTGCCATCCTTGCTACCGCAGCGATAAACCGGCTGTAGGCGTCTGCTTCATGAGGATCACCAGTGAGGGTGAACCACGGAAAGCAGAGCTTGCCATCGTGTTTTTCTATGACAAGGTTATCCGTCTGGAAAGCCCGCTTAAACAGCGACTCCTTGTTGGCTACGATCTGCTCCAATCTGGCAATCGCATGAGAGTCATAGAGCTTCATTGGCAGTTGGATAGTAAGTGGGTTTTCTACGGAATCAAGTTCAAACCCTTGCTTTGCCAATTGATGAGTGACGTTATCTATTACCTCTTGGCTCACTAATTCCAGACAATGAACACAGCCCACCTTGTCCACGATGTAGTTACCCACTTTGTAGGAAAAGCTGGGAGCGCCAAGGTAGCTAGCCTCACACTGGACGATTTTAGCCAGTGCTGCGACCAGTTCTTTCCTCGGTTTCCCTGCGACTTTGTAGTTAAGTTTCATTGTATTCGGCCTCCCCGTTCGTTCTGATGCAGAGTGAAGCGTTACAACTCTGGTTTGGCACATTGGCAAGATGCGGCGTTCCTCATAGGGTGGCAAACCGTCACAAAAGATAATCAGTGCCTCAAGCAGATCCTCTAATTCATAGGTCTCTGGATAAGTCATCCAGCCTCTTTCATAACCCACAACCTCCTGCCCCGTAATTGGGGCGGAAATTGTGAGCTTGGAAATCCGGCCTTCATCTATGCCAAAGGGCGAACCCTCATCATAGACTTTAGCTTCAAAGACGTAGCCCTCTATAGAGCCCGCCACCCACAGGTTATCTTGCCAAGCCACCTTTACGGTGTAAGTCTTAGTACTCATACCTACTCCTTTTAGGACGTTTCTCCAGTGAAAATAAAGTGAACGTACTTATCGCGATGATCCTCCAGATAAACTACCAGTTCGTAGTATTCCTCGCGGTTGGCTATGTACTGCACCGTCCGTACATCCAGCATATTGGTTTCCCCACTGTCACGGATCGCCATAATCTGCTCGCGGATGGTATCCGTCATAATGCCATTATCGTCATCACCGTCGTAGATGAATTCTTCCTCCGGCTCGGTATCGTTATTCATTTCCGTGTCAGATTCTTCGCTCATAACATCCGCTTTCTTTGTATCAAAAAGCAAATCAATGTCCCGCTCCCAGGCATGAAGGGTGGCTTCACGCAGGATGTTGCTATCCATCTTGGCATCCTTGTAGCCTTTCAGAATAGTCTGGTAGTAAAACTCGCTGGGTAACCCCTCATCATAGAGCTCAGTATTCATGATGTAAATCATGGCTTCCACTGTCTTACCATTCAGACTAACCAGCCGCATTTCCTTGCGATACAGGCGCGGGTAGCCTTCGTAGACATCCAAGTTTTCCTCATCACGAGGCGTGATTGCCCAGATCAGCACCGGCACAAAAGAGCCATCACACGGCTCCACTGTAGCCACACTATTCGTTTTAGCACCATAGAATCTAAGGCAATAATCCATCAGTACTGTAGTGCCTTGCAGTTTTGCCATAGGGCAACGATGTTTCATTTGCGTAACATTGAGGTTGCTGCCGTAGGCAATGTAATAGCGTCTGTATTTCATAGTAATCACTCCATTCTATTCGATATTGTTAAGGTGCTTTTTATCTGTTGCCCAAACAGATACTTTTTATGGGCAAAACCTCCTTTCCGTTAGGTTGTTATATTGGTACCCCCAAGGGGGCATGACGGTTTTGTTTGGCACTATTTTTATTTCTTTGGGTGTGGTATAATTATTCCAGTTTCGGTAAGGACAGATCATGATAACCTATATAGACAAAGAAACAGGTATAAAACGCTGCTGCGCTGGTGAGTCTAAACCTAAATGGATCGTTAAGAGCGTCACTCCAAAAGAAGACTGCACGCTTCTTTTAACATTTATCCATGGTGATAAAAAGCTCGTGAACATAAAACCACTAATTCAAAAAGGTGGTATGTATGCAAAGCTTAAAGACACCGCTTTATTCAATAAGGCATACATAGATAGCCCAACTGTTGCTTGGGACGATGAAACTGATATTGCTCCAGAATTTTTGTACGATATGGGCACGCCAATTGGCTAACACACATTTCATAATGTGATATAATTAATATAGAAATCCTGGCAAGGCGCAGTATGCACTTAGCGTGAGGGCTTTCTTTTTTGTATCCCCAGCCCCCCAGTGAGGGCTGGGGATATGTTGTCAATGTACTATTAGCCCACTCGGACAATATTACCGTCCTTGGTCTTCTGAATCACATCTCTGCGGAAACCAAGCAATTTCATCCCCTTCATGGCCTCCTTCATCTGTTTCCGTCTCAACTCCATGATCACCGCTTCCGCATTCTAAATCGTGAGTATTTCTTCTTCTGTACTTGCAGTTCTCTTTTGAACCGTATCGCCAAGCAGCATTGCCAGACAGGTGCTCATAAAGATGCTTGCGGCAACTTTGGAACTCCTCCCCAGACAATCCAATTCGGACTAAATATACTCGCATGGCGAACTTCTCATTTTCGTTCTGGACTTTACGGTATTGTGCAGACCTCTGCGTTAATGCTTGATGATTCATCGCAAGAGCAAACACTATGTAAGCCCGCACTTTACCAGCGTGCAAAGTGCTGTTGAAGCCTCTTAGCTCCACTGTGTGGTTACCATGGAAGAAGCAGTGTAGATTAAGGAATGAATACCTGCTGCGATGGTAATGAGTTTCTGGATTCTGCGAGAAGCCACTGTACCAGATTCTCTCCATATCTGCAAAGGTTTTAGGCTTTTCCTTGTTCATCTTCTTTACCAAGTACTCGTCCATCTTCTTACAGTAACTTTTCCGTTCTTCCCCAATCTGTAGCGCCTTATAAAACAAGTCGTTTCTGCTAGCCACTAGGTTGATAAAGTTGCGGAGACTCCGTGGTGTATGTGGTGCTCCATCTAAGTGAATATGAATACCACAGCTACCATTGGTAAACGCCCCAGCCTTTTTGAGCTTCCTTAGCAATTTTTGCAAAGTATCTATATCCTCTCGGTAAGTGAGGATAGGGCTAACCATTTCTACACTGTAGGCCAGATCGTCTATGTTACAACGTTTTCCGTTCATGAGCTTCTGGTCATCAATGCTACTGTCATACATGAAATTCCAAGTACGTCCATCCGGTGTGGTTACTGTATAAGTGTCATAATAATCTCCGCATATGGATATCGTGCCACCCATAAGTTTTGCTGCTACATCTGCAGCCGCCTTTCTGGTAATCCCCGTCATTTCCACTTCTATCCCAAACTTGCTACTGAGCATTGCCGTGCCCACCTCCCTATACTTGGTGTGGCGCGGTAAACGTGTGGCTCTGCGATACCCGCAGAGTCCTCTGCGCCTATCGCTGCCACGGTTGTTTGCGGTAATCTAGGTGATTTTTCTCATCCATCTACCAGTATTCTTCTAGTTGGCAAGGTGCTATGGGGCTCCGTTGCGTCCCCTACTACAGTTTGGTCTGCTTTATGACCATGGAATAAATTTGTATATGTGTGTATCTGCCTCCTTTATTTTAAGTTATTGTTTTGGTACCCCCGAGGGGGCATATTGATGGTTGCTGGATTAAGCTATTGACATTAACGAGTTAGTGCGTTAGAATATAATTAACGAAGTCTCCGAGGGTGAGTATTCACTGAGTACGAGGCTTCTTTTTTCTTCTCTATGCGTGTTTAAAATCAAAATTGCTCATCTGTTTATAGATAGTATGAAGTTTTCAAGGTGCAGCTTTCAAGGTGTTTAGGGTATGCAAGCAGAGTAACTGCATTATCCTGCTTGCATACCCCCAGCACCCCGTTTTAGGGTGGTGGGGAGCCAAAACTGTGTTGTCCTTTATGATTGAGCGGATGAATTAACATAGCTCCTCCCGCCCAATCCACTGCCGGAGCACATTCTCTAGCTCATTTGGCGTGATGATAAGGAACATTTTCGGTTGGTCTTTTATATTTTCTTTAATGTACTCTTTTAAGCGTTTCTTACGATTCTGATCTGGTACAATCCACAATACAAACGGGAACATCTTTGTCTCGCGCTGTTCTATACCAGTGTAGTAGTAGTTAAGATACACATTGCACTTACTCACTATCTGCGCTGGGGATTCCGTGCCAAGGTCTACTTCTACAAACCAGCGATCCTCATAGTTACTATAAGTAGTCACCGCAAAGAGATCCGGCTTTAACTGAATGATTCGTCCACTGTCATTAAAAGGTCTCCAACAAGGCGGTTCAGCATCCAACTGATCCAGTGAAAGATCGTGGCTATCACGGCAAAGCAAAGTTAACTGGACTGCCGTCTCCGCCACCGCCAGTATATGATTAAGGAACAGTGTGGAAGGTTCTTTGGGTCGCTTACGAGAATATTTATGTGGATCGTTCAGATGTAACAAGCGGTGCCCTGCATTGGTGAGATACCACACCTTACCAGACGACCCCGCCCTTACACCACCTATCCTCCGCTTCAAGGTATCTACCATACCTAGCTCCTGTAGGCGGTTCAGTGTACGGTTACAGGCCACGAAGTTGCCCCAGTCCGTTTTGCCATCGTAAAAGATGAAACGTTGGACTTGTTTGGATAGTAAAAACCGGTATTTCTTTAGCGTGTCCAGCACTGCTTTATCCCGCATGGACAGGGCATCCTGTATAGTGATTAACTGCTGGGTGGTCATACGCTGCCCCTGCCCTTGAGTTGCTATCCCCTGTAAGGGGATAGAGTCAGCTCCCTTATCGCTCTTTTGTTCGCACGGTTCCGGCACTTGTGCAACAAAACCAGCTTCACGAACTATCGGGCGAACTATCTCTGACGTCTGTTGCGGATCAACCTCACTAACAGGGGTAATCCGCTCTGGTATAGGTGTATCTGATAAATGATTGTTACTTGCTTTTTGCTCTTTCATATGGTATTTCCTTTTTATGATTTCTTTCTTCGCCCTATTGGGGCGTCTGTGATATCGTGGTCATCTCTGGGTGGTGCCTTGGTCATCATTTGAATTAGCAGCTGCTCTGTTTCTTTGGCTGGTACCCCGCACCTCGCCATACTCTCTGCCTTTAGATCTGCCGCCATCCTAATAGCTGAAGGCGCTGGTAAGGTCTTGCCACTCACCCAGCCGGTAGCTCGTCCACCAGACTGAAAGTTGGTGTAAATCTGATAGCGTGGCAAAGTCATAAAGTCCAATGCGTCTAGGTCCGGTGCCTGTGCCGCCATATCCTTGGCGTCATCCGCATCCATCCCAAAGGCGATCTTATTGCGGCAATTAGCGTCTATGCCAGCCTTAATATCTGGCGGTAACTGCCCCCTATATTGGTGCGCCACCGTATACGCTACACCCAGTCCTCTCGCCTGTGCTAAGGCATCGCTAAAGGATGTAGGCAGAGCCAGATAATCTTGGAGCTCGTCAATGAAGATGGATACCATGTGCCGCTTCTCGGGGGCGACGTTGGCTCGTGCAAGCGCCAAACTCCAAGTCAGCCCTACAATAAGGCTCCCAAGCAGTCGCGCACTGTCCCCGCCTATTTGTCCTTTGTTTAGGGGTACCAACACGATCTTCCGTTTGGCAAATAAATCCATGAGGGAGAACTTCGGGTTAGACTGGCCTAGCACATTACGGAGCCCTGGCCTGTAGGTGATTTGCCGGAGCTTGTTTAGTACAGGCGCTACCTCTATCCTGCGTTCGCTGTCTTTCATGGCTTCAAAGTGCATCCAGAAAGGAGTCAGCGAAATTGGATCATGGATTTGCGTCGTAATTCTCTTTCTGAACTCCTCATCCATCAGCAGTTGCGGTAACCAAAGTAGATTTGCGCCTTTAATCTGTGCGAGTGTTAACAGTGCGCCAGATAGCACATCCTGTGTTCTTACTCCCCACGAGCTACTCCAGAGCTCTTGGAATACAGACAGTATCGTATCTGTAGTAAGGGCAGGATCACTGTTATAAGACAGTGGGTTAAACCCTACCGGACAAGGATCACTTGGGTCTACTACGATTACATCGTCTTTCCGTCTATTTGGAATCCGCTCCAAAATTGATGTTACGAGGTCTGTCTTTGGATCTAGTACCAGTACACTTCTTCCAGCTTCAATATCTGCGAGAATCAAATGTAGCATCGCTGTACTTTTACCGCTACCAGTAGGGCCAGCAAGCACAGTGTGCTCCAACGCATCTTTAGGCGATATACTAAGCTTTCTTGCCACCGGCTCCATAGACACAGCAAAGGTACGATTAGAATTATCACCCGAGGATTCTGTCGCTGGTTCCCTATACCACTTAGGTGGTAGCACTAACTTAGGATGAACCCTAGGCACACCAGACAATTCTTCTTCACCTGCCGGAAGTAACATAAAACATGCGGTTTCCTTAACGGATAGTCTCAGTGGCATTTGCCATGGCAGGCTAACTTGGTCTAAATGTTCTGGTTTCTCTTTCTCACTACGGATATGTACGCCAGCCGCATCCAGCGTTCTTAATGCCGAGATCATATTGTGAAGTCTGCTATCTGCACCCTCACCAGCTACTCCTACCCGAATTACTGCTTCAAAACAGTACTGATCCGCCTTATCCTTAGCTGCACGACGTTGTTCTTGCGAAGCATTATGTACATTTCCCAGCACCGCATTCAGCCAACTAGCGTTAGGGTCTGGTAAGTTTTTGGGGATCGTGCTGGGGGAATGCGCTCGCCCCAGCACGATCTGCATTACAGTGGCGGTGTCTGTCCTACCACCCGTCATAGCAGAGAGCGTAGCCCTTACCATGGCGGATGTTCGTTCGTGATTTAAGGTAAGTACTGGCTTGGTGATCTTCAGTTTCCGTGCCGTATTAACGGACTCAAACTCTGTATCCTTCACACCTACAAACTGTACATCAGTATGTGCAGAGAATGCTTCAATGAGCCGTCCAGCAGACCAGTTTAATGTACCAAGATAGTAATGAACCTGTCCGTTTTTAGCCCGCACCTCCCAGATCACTGGCCCACGGGAAGTGAGCGCGGCGATGTGGGTCAGTACATTATAAACGGTATCTAACTCATACGGTCTTTGGAGGAACACTTCGTGCCATACCAGCTCTCTGTTATTCAGCCTATCTCGCTTAATAGTCATCTCGGTTCCTCCATTTGTGGATACGATAGGAAATGACCGCGATCCCAATCACGCTCCCGATAATAATCAGCGGCACTCGGATAGAAACGAGATACATCACTGCTATTCTGAGCAGCATGACGCAGATAAAGAACAGAATAACAGTCTCCATGAACTTTCCGAAAAACCCGCGATCCGTGTCGCTCTCGTCGCTGTCTGCGTGTACGCTTTTTGTACGCCTTTTGCTCATACATCACATCTCCTTCCTTTCGCTATCATCAGCAGTGTTACTGCTATCGGGCTGATGGTCTTCGTCTTCATCATAGGCGGCATCACAATCTTCGTTCTGTTCAAAGGAGTACTTAGGCACTGGATAGCCAGGGATAAAAATATCCGCACCGCCCTTTGTCTCGTCTCCCCAACAGAACCATCTTTCTGCACTGGCAGGACGCCTCCGGCAAAAGAGTTCTAGGTATGGACCAGGTGATACTCGTTCAATTGTGCTGATTATCTCCCTTGGTTTTTCACTATGGGTTGAGCTAACTGGGTAATGTCCCCAATTTGGCTGGTTCTTTGCTTTTACCGGTGCTTTACCACGAGTACAGAACAAACAAGATTCGCTGGCATTTCTTAGGTAATAGCCAAGCCCCATACGCAGTTTAATCCAGTGGTAGATAGAACGATAGGTGAAGCCCCATGCTTTAGCCACTTCAATTCCCTCATCAATATTGCTGTTTGTTACCCACAACCAAAGATGCGCATTTTCATCCGCCAGATCAGCTACCGGCATGGCTTTGATACGCTCCAAAGACATGAGATCGTAGTGCCGGATTGCCCCGATACTACCCCGCTCGTTCTTACACCAAGGGGGGTCTGCCAGTACCGTCTTAAACTTAGGGACAACAGGAATATTCTCGGGAATCCGGTAATTCACTGGCGCTCGTTCTTCAATGATGTGCTTCATAAGTTTTTGTGACATATTTGCTCCTTTCTTCGGTTATTAGCTTTTTTGTAAAAATGGCTATATCATGGTCTTATTATTGCCATTTTGAGCTTTTCTGTTCTTGTATGTGTGTTTGTGCGATTGTAGCATAGGACGCTTTCTTTTCACCCGACGATTTTCGCGAAAGCGAGCCACTGTGGCTCACTTTTGCGAAAATCGTTGTAAAAACAGGTGAATGTTCGTGGGGTAATTCGCGAGATCTATGCGTTCTAACTGTAAACGGCAACTATTGTCTGGCCAGTATCACAGGCTTTGATAAGAGCGGCTAAACGTGAGCGATACTGCGACAATTCTGCTTCACGACAGCCGTACTTCGCCCAAACAAGGAGCATGGAAAACATCTTCAAACAAAACACTAAATATAACGCTTCAATATTGGCAGGACGGACGTTTACCCATCTGCTGGTAATTGCTTCATGTAGTCTATCTGCCAGTAGTTTCTGCAGAAGATAGAAATGACCAGCTAATTCTATCTGTAGCCATATGGAGTGTTTTTTTGCACACGAGAGGAAGCGAATTGACAGGAGTTCTGGCGAACACTGATGATCTACTGCTGCACCGAACTCGTCTGCGACCCGTTGCATATTGGTTGTGAGAAAGTCCCTTTTGCAGTGACGTTTCACGACCGAATACGGAACCCCAGAGTGGCGGCTTAGTTCGCGTCTGTTGATGTGCATTTCGCCGCCAGATTTGGTTAGTAGATCTAATAATCCAAAGGCCATTAACTGATTGTTTGTTTTCCAATTGTTTGTGGTCTTTTTTGTTTTTACCATAGTCCTCCTACGTATTGTTAATGTTTATACTTATATTTTCCAACATAGGCACATGTGCCAGAAACTATTTAGCATGACGCAGAGAAAAGGTACATTTGACAGGATAGAGAAAGTGTGCAGCTTAAACTTTTATTCCCTTTCTCTGGCCTTCGTATGATGCTTTATAGTGGCTTCGTTTAGCTTGTTGTAGGTGTGCATGGCGTCCAAATACAGCATCAGACTTCTCTCTGTACCGTTTCTGATAAGACGATAGAGTTCCTTTTGCTCACGGCGTGTGAGCGTGTGGTTTTGGCCATGGGAACCTATATCCTTTGCAGAATCGTTAGGAGGGGTTTTGCTGCTCCAGCAGAAATAGATGATACCACCCAGCAGAAAAAGCAGGCCTAAAATAAGTGCGGTGATGCCGCTTATCATGCTGTAATATTCCGCCAGCATGGTTACATCAGTGGGAGGAACAGCTGGTAGCATATTATTAATCACGGTAATCACCCCCCTCCATAATGTCTGCAGCGGCGCGGAGGGTGAAGGATCTGACAAGGATGCGATAGTCATCCTTTCCGCCCGGAGCCCTTCTTTGACATTCAGCTTCTGCGGCACTGAGGAACGTAACGTAATCCAAGGCTTCTTTGGTGATCCAGGCGTTGATGCCTTGTTTTACCATTATCAGTTCCGCGTTGCCGATCATCCGCGTCATTGCTTTGGTGTTGCCTCGCGAACCCTGGAGGTTGTGCTCCATGCTTTGGAGGGTATTCTTCTTGTAGTCATACATTGGTAACATCTCCTTTGTAATCCCAGCTGGCTGGGTGATTTGCACGTGGCAGGAGCTTTCCTTGCCGTTTGCACCTGGAATGTAACACAAACAAAAACCCTGGAAAAGCAAAGTTGAAGCCTGTTGAAGGTATTTGTGCGAAAGTTGAAGAATCCCCGAAATAATTGAAAACAAAGGACTTTTACAAGATTTGTGCTGGAAACACACGGTTGCTACTAAAATTGAGCTTCCAGAGTAGTTCTGGGGTGCTCTTCTGTTGTGCCACCTTGCAAATCTACCCTTGATACACTATAATTATGTGGAAGACGAGAGGAGGGATAGTAATGGCGAAGCTACCTAAGCAGAGTGATCCCAAGGGCTATATCCACGATAAAATGCTAGATGCGCTTAAAGACGCCAGAACGATAGATGATCACATAGAAGCTGTAAGGGGCTTAACTGGAGAAGTCTACACCATTGAGTATGCCAAGGCGTTTTTGATCCACCTGGCTATAACTGCTTTAGGGGTTAGCAATGATTCTGATATCGTACTGGCTTCATGGGGTTTGCTGCATGGTTACGACAGTAAAGGCATTGGTGGCGTTGAAAATAGAAGGAACAAATATATCCAAACTACCGGTTACGAAGGTGTTGAGAATTATCACTCGGAGATTAGTAGGGATCTTACTGAAAAAGAACTAACAAATCTCCGATCTGGCTTGGCAGGTAAGGAAAGAACAGGATATAGGCAGATTATTAGATACTATTTCAAAATGATAGATACCTTGGGTAGCGAGGAGGAAGCTACTAAGGCACTGTTTAAAGGCGCAAAAAAAGAGAGAATGACACCAGATGAAAAGAGTGTCATTCTCCCAGAGCCGTTTTATTTAAAACCAGAGTTTAAAGCTACACTTGCACAGCCGAATGAGGAAGAACAGGATCTTGTAGTTGAATCCGAGATCAGTGAAGATACCCAAGCTGCAGATGCAAAGGAAGAGAAAGATAAGAGTGAATTCCAGCAATATATAAAAGAGAAGCTAGGGCGTGAAGAACCTATTAATATTAAGCGGGCTTTAATGATGCTGTCATTAATTGCAGTAGCAGTGGTGGCTGTGATTACCATACAGCATTTTATGGAAAATCCAATTCAGAATGAGGATGCTGAAAGTTCATTAGGATATGAAGCCATAGATAACGAAGATAAACTTCCGATGTACTTTTCATCTGGTGTAAATACCAACGAAAATGCCGGCCTTTATAATAAGCTTAAGGAGGAACTGCAAATAAAAGAAGTCACAGCGGATAGTATTGCTCAATATGTAAAAAAAGCCACTACAACGAAAGACCCGAAAGATGAGTTTGTCGCAGGTGCATATTTGCTTTTAGATAAGCAATATGATGAGGCGGCAAAGTGGATTTCATCTGCTGCGGACAAAGGCTTTACAAATGCGAAATCTTTTTTAGGACACTTGTATTTAAATGGTCTAGGTGTAGAAAAAGATAAGGATAAAGCTTTTGCGCTTGCAACTGAGGCTACTGCAGAAGCGGATGATGATTATTTTGGGCAAACATTACTGGGCCAATGCTATCAGCTTGGATTTGGCACTGAAGTAGATTACAAAAATGCTGCCTACTGGTACAAGAAAGCTGTGGCGCTAGATTTTCCATACGCAAAATATTGTCTGGGTACTCTGTACGAGTCTGGCAATGGTGTAGCAAAAGATAATAAGAAAGCCTTTCAGCTGTTTTTAGAAGCATACGAGGGCGGGGTAAGCTTAGCGGCATTCAATATTGCCTTTAATTACATTGACGGAGAATATGTAAATAGAGACCCAGAAACCGGCATGGAGTGGCTACGTGTTGCAGGGGAAGCAGGAGTACCCATGGCTTGGGTTTTTAGGGGAAACTACTATTATTACGGAGTGGGCGTTGAACAGGATTACAATGAAGCTTTTAAATGCTATATGAATGCACTGAACCAAGGGGATAATGTCGCAGAGTATTACATTAGTAAACTTTACTTGGATGGCCATGGTACAGATCAAAATATAGAATTGGGGTTGCAGTATCTTACTAGCTATGCAAGTCGTGGTTATACAGATGCCCAAATTGAACTTGCCGTATACTACCATACTGGAAAATATTGTGAAAAGAATGATAACTTAGCACTCTATTGGCTAAAGCTGGCCAGCGAATCTGGGGATAAAAATGCAGATATCTATTTGAAAGAGTTTTTCCCAGAAGAAAACTGAGTATACATTAAATTATACTCTTCTTAGGCCAAATCATTATAGTTTAGCGTATGTGATAGACATACTTTGCCAAAAACGAATAACAATCAATACCTCATATAATAGAACCATAGCATATTTAAAACATAATCCCGTGTTTTGTCTATGTTATAATTAATGGGATATCGTGGGCCGATTCAACAAACCTAACACTAGATGTTTGCTCGTAGACTTCGGCCACGACCTCCCCGCATGATTGTTAATAAGGAAGGTTAATAGCTAATATTTTATAAACAATGAGACTACAACTGCGGGAGAGTGCTTCGTGGATTCCCATATATCACTACATAAAAGTAACAAAAAAGGAGGTTTGCTATGTTGTATATTGGAATTGACGTGGCCAAAGAAAAACATGATTGCTGCATTATAGATGATTGCGGTGATTTATTAACGTCATTTAAAATAAGAAACTCTCTGAGAGGATATGAAGAAATGCTCCAGAGAGTTCTTACTTTATCTGCCAATAAAGCAGACATCATATTTGGGCTAGAGGATACCGGACATTACGATAACACCCTAGTTAATTATTTACTCCGTAAACACTTTCAAGTAAGAACCGTTAATCCAATACTAACAGCTCAGCAGAAACGTTCTGTTACGCTTCGGAAAACTAAGACTGACAGTATTGATGCTAAACAATTGGCCCATTTCTTAAAGAACGGAGTAGGCTTTAAACCCACCACCATTATACCACAGGATGCTTTGGAGCTAAAACAGCTTACCAGATATCGCTTAAATCTAATACAAAAACGCACTGTAGAGAAAACTTCAGTTAGGAGATTGGTACATATTATGATGCCGGAACTAGAACAGTATATGACGAATACCGCTTCTATGACCGTTTGTGAAATGCTATATCACTATCCTAGTCGCGCACATATACGTAAATGTCATACGAAAACTCTCGGTAAGTTATTAAAAGTCGTTTCAAAGGGAAATTACGGCGAATTAATGGCTAGAACTATCAAAAATGAATTGAGAAACTCTATTGGAATAGACTCTGAAGCAGGTTCCTATGAATTAAAAAATACCATACAGCGTATTTTTCAATTAACCGAAGAAATAAAAGAGATAGATAAGAGATTAGCGACACTATTACAGAAGACTAACTCTGTAGTACAAACTATACCTGGTATAGGGGTAGTAGTTGCGGCCACAATAATAGGCGAGATTGGCTCAACTCTAAGGTTTAAGAATCCGGGGCAACTTTTAGCATATGCTGGTCTATCGCCAACAGTTTATCAATCTGGTAAATATATCAATAGGCGAGGAAAGATGGAAAAAAGAGGATCAAAATATCTTAGGCATGCCCTTTTCTTAGCGGCTAGAGGGGCATATTTATATTGTTCTGAATTCAGAATTTATTATGACAAGAAACGAAGTGAAGGTAAGCATTATTATGTCGCACTATCACATGTGGCAAAGAAGTTAATCAGAGTAATATATGCATTGGAAAAAACTGGTCAACCATATAGACCAAACATGCTCACGACCACAGTTAGCTAGATGGTAGTTTCATTTGACAATATTTGCTCATTATTGTAGAGAAACTACCATAAAACCACTTGACTTATCATAGAAGGTCTAAGAGGTGGGGTTACAGTGTAGGCCACACGAACCATTACTCAAATAAGAGGAAGAGCCTGCATTACTGCAGGCTCTTAGTTTGCTTAGGGTTCAGTAATTAGCTCAAATGCGCCACCCTCATCCTCTCCAAATTCACAACTTCTTAAAAGCTTGGAGTCTTTGTATTCGTAGACGATAAGGTCCATGTCCTTGGAACTTTTACCGATATTTCTAATTTCGTAGGTATCGGGCTCAAAGGTTTTCTGCCTTGGGCTTTTCACTATGATCCGAGCGTCCAGAGGAAAACTCTTAAGAAAAATATGCTCATCGTCTGAGTTCTCCTCATTCTCGTTAAATTTGAAAGCTATAAAGGCCAAATAGGTCTTGGCGAGATCAATCCTTACCAATTCCCAGCCATGATATTTCCCCGTTATAACCTGGGTATAGTTTTGTGCAAACATATAGTCGCAATCATCATTACCCACGCCTTCAAAGACAAATAGATCATTAGATTTACTTCTACAGGTGAATTCAAATGATACACTTAACTCCCCAAAGTCACTCCGTTCATATCTGCCCCAATTACATAGGTTTTTGACGTCTTCGATCGTCCACTTATCGTCTAACAGGCCACAGATGTACTTTTCGTAAACCCTATCATCGCCCCAAAAGTACCGCTTGAACATCATTTTGTATACCCCCATTAATGATTAAGATTATTGCATCATCGCCCGTCTATTTCTAGACAAGCGAAATCTGCAATAATCCGGAGTATGCAAAACCATAAGCTATTAAGTCGCGATAGAGTATAAATTACTCTATAATTCCATTATAGCATATTTTGTAAAATTTGTCAATTATAGTGCACTAACTCACTACATCGTTTACACTTTTTGTTTGTAAAATAGTTATTCCCATTGTAGCACAATATTCAGCTGGAGTGAGATAATTAAGGGCTTGATGCGGCCTGTAAAAGTGCCAATCGTTTAGCCATTTATCTGCTTCTTCCTGGCGTTCTTCAACGGTCATACGTTTATCCTTACTCTCATCAAGACATTCTTTCTGGTATTTACCAATAAAGTTCTCTATGTGTGGCTTATCTTTAGGCGTATGTGGTCTAGCAAATAATTGGCGTACATTATGCGATTTTAATAGATCAAATGTAGCGCCAAAGTTTTCACTACCATTATCACAGACGACAGTGATGTTGGTGCCGAATCTGTCCAACACCTTCTGCATAGCAATACTACCATTTATGGCAGTTGGCCTAGAGCAAATATGAATAATGGCTTCTTTAGTATAAGTATCAATGGCACAAAGAGCATATTGTCTGCAACTGCTATTATTGATGTGCTTCATGTCAAATTCAATTATACGACGAGGTTTATCTGGTTTTGTATAGTATTTAAGGCGTTCTCTGGCTTTTCTAGTCTGCCAACTACGCTTGCTAGCTTTTGAATAATCCTTATGCAGTCGTACGAGCTTTGAGAAGAACATATTGTATTTTTTAATGATCCTACCAACAGTAGCAGCGGATAGTTCAATAGCATAGTCTCTAAGTAGCAATACAGATATTTTTGTTGCTGAAAAAGTAGGATATTCTTTTCGTATTTTACGGATAACATTTACAACTTCTGCACTATACTGAACATTTCTAAAGTGCTTTGGTCTTCTACTCCTAGTTTCTAGTGTAGCTAAATTATTATTTTTGAATCTCTTCAACCATTTATGAACGAATGTTCTAGATACGCCAAAATATCTAGCTGTTAAGCTAACGTTTCTTCCGCTTCTATTAAAATAATAATCTATTACTTTAAGGCGAAGTTTTGCTTCTCGTGACAATTTATGTGGATAGATATTCTCTAAAGCCTTAAAATTTGGTATGATAGAAGTACAGATCGTGGACGTGCCAACAATTCCGTTTGACATAGTCTCCTCCTTTGTAGTTAATTTGTTTATATAACTATTTTATCAAAGGCTGGAGTGTTCACGATCTGTTTGAGTTTCAGCATTATAGCTGTGTTTTACGCATCTCATGTGTATTAGTTTACTCCTCTCTACATACCCACCCCGTTATTCTTGCTCTCATTAATAAGCAATATTCGAAATATGAAATAACCCTTTGACAACCCCCTCATTCAGAGTATAATAATAGCATCCTAAAACCAACCGGAGGTATCACCATGGACGAAGTCAAAAAGGTCATCAAAAAGCGTGCGCCCAGAAAGGTCGCCCCAGAAAAGCAAATCGCCGCCATAGACCGTAAGATCGCTAAGATCAAAGAAGATGCAGACAAGAAGATCGCAGCTATTGAAGCAGAAAAGGAAGCCCTGCTGAAACCCATTAAAGCCAAGAAGCTTTTGGAAGAAGCCGCCAAAACCATGGCTCCCGAAGAAATTGCCGAGAAACTCGGCATCACCATTGACTAAACATTAGCCTAACTACAACCAACACCGCTCTGGCTTCAGCCTCTGCGGTGTTGGTTTTTATTATTCAATGATGAATTCCCTCTTATACAATGCTCGATATTATTGTTTTATTTTATTACATGGATGCTGGACTATAAAATCAAGGACGCAATTTGCAGCCTCCTCCCATTTAACATCTAACATCATGTCATGGCACAATCCATCTAATATAAATGGTTTCCTTTTATACATTTCTGCAGTCTTTTTAATTGATTCTTCGGGAAAATAGCTGTCGTTTCTTGATCCCATAACAAGTATCGGGAATGATTGTGGTATATCATAGTTATTGGAGTATTTTATCAAAAATAGTTCAAACGGGACAAATAAAGGTTCTCGTTGTAATAACTTGCTATAGCGATCCAATTCTACAGCATTAATATTGCCTCCTGAAAAGAACGCTGATTTTAGTAGTGTTTCGCCCGCAAAGGCTTTTCCAGAGCAAGCAATTATGTTGGCTAACCTAAAACATTGAATGAACCAACTTCCAATAAAAGTCTTTAAGATTGGCATTTTGGGGGCAGTTGCGGAGGCAAAAAGAGTCGCACTAGATATTCGGTCGTAATGTTGTCCAAGCATTTTTTGGACAACAGCTCCACCCATAGAATGACCAACAATGTGAGGCCTAAAGCCACTTTCATCTGTTATGAAATCTATGGCATCTTCTACATCGTCCACATAGTTCTTTATGATAGAAAAGCCTTTATCACTTTTACCATGCTGTCGGTATGAAATGGCATAAGAAGCGAAACCTTGCTCTGAAAAAAACGGTAGAAATTTTTCCCAACACCATGCAGCATGGCAAATGCCATGACAAAAAAGAATTGATCCGTTTGAACTTTTAGGGATATCTGAATATAATTCAAGTTTCCCTGCAGTTCCTTTTATCATTCGAGTGTCCATAATGCTCCCCCATTTACACAAAGTACTAAACACTAACGAATTTCGTTCGAGATATGTTATTTGTACTATTTTATCATGCCTGTCAAGTAATCAACGCTGTTGGGTAGCTAGACGAACCAAACCACCTGTGTTATAATCAGTAAGTTAGTGTATAACTAAAGCATATTATAAGTTTTATTTTCTATCCACTTACCATTATTCTATCAATACTCCTTTTCAACCTTGATGACCATATCGTTCACAACCCCACTTTTGGGGTCGTGATAGTATGGTTATCCGTTAGAGAGGAGGCTTACAATGAGTTACATTTTCGCAAAAGACATTGGGCGACTTCAAGAGATCGAAGATTTTGAACGCCAAACTAGGGGTAATTGGCAAAAACAAGGCATATACCTTAAGAAAATCGGGTTAATTGTCGCACCAGAAGATTATTATGATTGTTATAGGCATAGACATTATTTTACGTGGGGAGAAGCTTTACGTGCTGACGGCGGGACAGGAATGTTGTATGATAGATGGCGTTTACCAACAATTCGGGACTGGAAAAAGATCCACCGGTACTTTAAACCAAATAGCCCCGAAGCGTTACAAAGAATGGTAGACGAATTGCATTTGGATTATACAGGATATATTAGCGATAGTGACATGATTGAGTATTTTCAATCCCCTAAAAACTTCCAAAACAATCCCCAGAACATTTACCTGTATGGATCAGAGGGGTACTATTGGACTAGATCGATTTATGGAAAGCTGGCCGGTGATTTTGCAAAAAACTATTTAATCATAAAAGATTTTCGTGGCGGAACAGATTATGACTGGCGTTTTAAAATGTTTCGCATCCGTTGTGTCAAGTATATTTAACTGAGGATAAAACAATATTGCTTGCCTAGGGCATTTGCCCTAGGCTTTTCTCTACTTCAAAACAATTCCATCCCCAGATACGCCCGATCCAAATCATCTTGCGCCACGCCCAAATACCGTTTGGTTATCTCATAGCTGCTATGGTTATAGATGTCCATAATGACTACCGGCGAAACAGCTTGACTCGTCCAGGCATGATACCCCCAAGTCTTCCGCAAACTATGGCAGGATATCTTCCCTGCCAACCCCATCGCCGTTGCTGCTTCCCTAATAATCCGCCAAGCTTGCACTCTGCTGATCGCCCGCCCATCTTTCCGGTTGTTCACAAACAAGAAAGCACTGCGCCTGTAAGGAAAATACAGGCGCAGTGCTTTTATAACCTGCTTGTGTATAGCTATGGTCTTTTGCTTTCCGGTCTTCTTTTCCACTATCGTCATATGGCTACGGAAGCTATTATGTACCTCATCGTATACATCTTCCCATCGGAGCCTCAGTAAATCACTAATGCGTAGAGCAGTGTAAGTTCCCATCACGATTAGCAAATAGTTGCGGAACTTCCCTCGCTTCAGAAAGTAATCCCCCATCGCTTTAAGCTGCTTCTTGTCTCTGATCGGTTCCGTTACTGCCATATTATCTAGCTCCTTCCCATGGTTTGGCTTAGTATACCACGCCACAGATCGTGAGCAATGTAACATTTTGTATCTTCGGATAAATTATTTCCATGCTCTAATACCTCAGAATAGTCCAAAACCCTCAAACCGTCCCTCAGTGTGCACAATGTCTATAATCAAATTAGGGGTTTTTGTTGGATTTTGCTGATTTTTCTCAAATTATTTGTTCAATTTCAGCAATTCTTCCTTGATAATACTCTCTCGCTGTGTTAAACTGGTAATAATTGATACATCCTGTTACATTCGCTTTTCTGCAACTATTCATTAGTCTACAAGTCAAAGGGGGTGAGCCTCTCATGGGTAACATACTGGACGTCTACAGCAAACTGAGGTTCAATACTACGCACCCCGCAACCGTTGATTTCATTGGAAAAGGTAACATCTGGATTAACAACACTTATGACCAAGGCGTTATTCGCCTTGCTCGCTATATCATTCATCAAGCCCTACTGAACACTGCTCCAAGCCAACTCACGATCCTAGGATATGATAGCGATCTTTCCGGTGTATTTGCTCCATTTTCCGCTCTGTCCACCGGTGAATCAAAACAATTAGAAATTATTACGAGTGAAGCAATCTTTACTAGTCGTCTTAATGATATTGCCCAGCAGGTACAGGCCGTCCAGAATGTCATTCAAGGGAGAAACGAATCACTAATGGATTTCCGCCGATCCACCCAAAGGCCAGTGGAGGGGTACCAGCTTGTTGTTATTTCTCTAGATATGGGGCTCATCTCTAATGAATTGCGAGCTAAACTGGCCTTACTAATGCGTAGTGGCCCAGCCTACGGCGTTTCCTTCCTTGTTATTTCTACCACTCTAATGTCTATCCAGACCGCCAGTGGACGGGATATCGAGCTGTCTGTTGACGCCATCGCTCATAACATCACGGTATTGGAAAGCACAGGTTTTAATACCGTTTCAATAACCGGAAAAGATGATGAAACCTATACTCCTCCTGTAGCTGAAACAATCATAAGGGATTGCGAAGCTCTTATTATTCGCTCCAGAACCGCCCAACTCCCCATCGTTCACTTTGACGAACTGCATGACCTCTCCAAGATGTGGTATGGCAACTCCACAGACGGCTTAACCTTTACCGTAGGCAAATACGGCATCAACGATATGGAAATAACCATTGGAGATGAAATCAACCAAAGGCATAATGCCGTAATTACTGGTGCGGTTGGGCAAGGCAAATCCAATCTAATCTCTGTGATTATTCATAGTCTCTGTTTGCGTTACTCGCCACAAGAGTTACAGTTATATTTGTTGGATTTTAAAGAGGGCGTCACCTTTAAGGCATTTTCTAATATCGGACAAGATGAGTATTTACCCCATGCCAAGACACTTGGACTGGAAAGTGATGTTAGCTTTGGCATGGCAGTTCTGGAATCCCTCCATAATGAGTATCAACGACGGATAAAGATACTCAAGGATAACAACGTGAAAAGCATCCGAGACCTGCGTCATACTTTCCCAGAGCTTATCATCCCCAGAATCGTTGTGGTTATAGATGAATTTCAGATGATGTTTGGTGATGACGTCCAAACTGGCCAAAGGATTGCTGAATCGCTGGAAAAAGCTGTACGCTTATTTCGAGCCGCAGGGATACATTTTATCCTAGCCTCACAAACCCTTAACGGGAATATTGTGGTCGCTCAAAATCTCGGCAATATTTTTAGCCAGATTCCCATTAGGATCGCCTTAAAAAACACTCAGTTTGAATCCCAACAAACACTGTCCATCAATAATACAGCGGCAGCATTCTTGCGTCCGCGAGAGGCCATCGTCAATCTAGATTATGGCGAGGTTTCACAAAATCGTAAAACCATCATAGCTTTTGCAGATGAAACCCTCCTCAAACCCATACGGAAAGACTGGTGGGAAAAAGTACGCACGGAAACGATCGCTCCCTACGTCTTTGAAAGCGAAAGAAGAGTAACTGTCTCTAGCGGAATCCAAGCAATTCATGTATTCCGTCATGGAGCAGATGCGCCAACGGCTCTACTCGGTGACAAAATATCTATTGATGGTACACATATAGCTATCCCCATGCCCGCTGAGCCAGGTCGCAACATTGCGCTAATTGGTACTCCAGATAATAAGTGCAATCAAGCAACCGGTGTTATGCAGAGCATTGCCGTGTCGCTTGCTATGCAACATCCCAAGGGGAACGCAAGATTCCTCTTCTGCGATTTTGAGAATAAGCAGCCCTACGAAAAACGATTCCCAGATTTTATTCGGATCATGGAAAATGCTGGTTTCTTTATAGAAACAATTCCGCAAAGCAAATTTGAAAGCACAATCAAAGAGTTAAGCAACGATTCCGCACAAGATGCCATTTATATTTTTGCCTCGGCGCTGGACAGATGGGAATATGAAAAAGATCCGTATGGCCAAGGATCAGTGTTAAAAACCTTTGTAGAGAATGCTCCATCTCATAATATGCATTTTATTGGTTGGTGGATTAAAGCTTCTTCTTATACAGCACAGGTTGCCGGTTATGGGGGCACAGACGCATTCAATACCAAAGTTTTCTTTAGGCTGGATGAGCGTGCCATACAATCACTTACTGATCCTTTTGTAAAATGGAGTGCCCAAACAAATAGAGCATTAATCAGTGATCCTATAGAGTTTTCTAATGAAATCACTTTTATTCCCTATAGCCCCATAAGGCAAGACGATGTTACGAGATTCAAAACTCAAATTTGGGAATAGGCCATTATCAATGAACGGGAGGATACTATGTCCATGGTACAACAACTCATCTCTGCCGTAACAAATGCAGAGCGTCAAATTGACGACCAAATGTCTAAACTCCGCTCCTATGGTGCAGAGATTGACCAAGTAACTCAACGTGTCCAAGCAGACTTTAGCGGTAGTCAGCGAGATTATGGCCAGAAAATGCTGCAGCAGCTTTCTACTACAAAGAGGCAAGTTGATGAAACCATGGCACGCCTCCAAACCGCCAAAGAAAAGCTGACACAAGTTAGAATGATCTGAGGAGGCAATGGAAAATGGCTAGTGTACAAGAACTAATTCGCGAAGTTCAATCTATCAAGGCTTCATCTGATCAATTAGCTAATATGGTTGGCGCGGCAAATACAAGCCTAGCCACACAGTCTTCGTCTATCGCACATTTAGTTCAAGGGAGCCGCACAGGACAGGATGCAGTTATGGCATTAAGCGTTGCTTCTCGTTCTCTTTCGGCAGCCGCTTCATCAATAAAAGCCTTAAGCCGTTCCTGCGACGATTGTATCCGTGATTTGTCAAGTTAAAATCTCATGTGGGTAATTAATCATGAAAAAGAGCGCGAGAAAATCTATCTCCGCAATGATACTGGTAGCAGTATCACCAATATTTCTCATGAGAGCAACGAGGTCCAAAACATTGTGTCTCATATCAGCTATGCGATGAGTGGGGCACCCTCTGGCTCTGATGCCGAACTAACCGGACGAGCCAAGCAAGCGCTTCATTCCCTTTCACAGTGTTTAGAACAGCTTTACAGAGCACAAAACCTCATAGAGCAGTTAAAGACGATGGAGGAAATCCCCGATGGGCTATATTGAACAGATCTGCCAAGAATTACAACGAGCAGATGACTCTACCAGCAAGGTTATAGCCAGCTTGGAACGAGAACGCAATGGAATTAATATGTTGATGGACAGGGTTCAACGAGCATTCGGGGACACGCGCGAGGGGCAAGCCCTAGTGCTTACTTTGAATACGGCAATGAAGTTTCTTGTTGACGCAGATAGTTCTCTCTATCAATTACAGTCTTTAATTAAGCAAAATATCGGTAGAATTAGAAACTGATCACTCCGGAGGAAAAAACTATGGATGGCATGGTATACGGGATAGACCTGGGTACAACCAATTCGGCAATCGCCGTCTACGAAAAAGATGAGTCTCGCATCCTAAAGAATATGGATGGCGACGAGATTACACCCTCGGTTGTATTTTTCACTGGACTTGATTCTAGTGGCAACGATGATTCCCTTGTGGGAATACAGGCGAAAAACTCTGCGGCAACCGCACCAGAACAAGTCGTGCAGTTTATTAAACGCTTTATGGGTTTTCATGGCGACGCCTATAACTTTACCGCCCCCAGCGGAAAAACTTATACACCAGAAATGATTTCAGCGCTCATTCTCCGTAAGGTTTGCAAAGATGCAGAGCAGTATGTAGGTGAAGGCAGCGTACAGAATGTTGTAATCACTGTTCCTGCCTATTTTGATGATGCACGGCGCACTGCCACCAAACAGGCAGGCAAAATAGCAGGACTAAACGTACTTCGTGTCATCAATGAACCAACTGCCGCCGCTATCGCTTTTGGTTTAGATATTAATGAAAGCGGCAAAGTCCTCGTATATGATCTTGGTGGCGGCACGTTTGATGTAACCATCATGGATATCAATGATGGCAATTTTGATGTGGTGGCTACAGGTGGCGACGCCCAACTCGGTGGCGTTAACTTTGACCAAAAAGTACTAGCGCTGATTCTTCGCAAGCTTGCAGAACAGGGTTGCGAAATTGACGACGAAGACGATGCGCTCATGGCGGATATCCGAGAAAAAGCGGAGAAAACTAAACTACAACTATCCAATGTAGAAACGGCAAGGCCGGCTTTCATGGTTGATGGTAAGACATACCGCACTGAGATTACCAGAGAAGAATTTGAAAAGGAATCTGAACCTTTAATGCAACGCACGCAGTTTCTACTCAATGAAGTGATGACGGCAGCAACCTTATCATGGGGCGAGATAGACCACCTCTTAGTAGTTGGTGGGTCTACCCGTATGCCTATGGTTAAAAAAATGTTAGAAAACCTATCCGGCAAAGAAGTCGTGTACAAAGTTGACCCCGATACCGCTGTTGCAAGAGGAGCGGCAATCTTTGCCAGCACACTAGAGGGTGATTCTGACGGTAATGCTTCCCCTGGAAAAGAACTGGAGCCCTACTCTAGTATTTCCCAGAAGATTAGTATTTCCGATGTAACATCTCAGTCTCTCGGCGTTGTAACGTTAGATGGCAACAACATGAACCACCATGTAAATACTGTAATTATCCCTAATAACACCAAAATCCCAACTAAAAAATCGGTGGTTGTCTATACCGTAACAGATAACCAAACCCACATAAGGGTTGAGGTCACCGAGGGTAATGACCCCGAGCTAGAGTTTGTTCGAGTTATCGGAAGTAGCACCCTCTCAATCCCGCCCTACCCCAAGGACTCGCCAGTAGAAATTATCTATGCCTATGATCCAGACCAAACCATCTATATTGAAGTCATAGATAAAGTAACCAATATAAGTCTTGGTGCCTTCCAAATAGATCGCGCATCCAACATGACCGAAGAAGAAGTTAAAAATGCTACAAGCATTGTGGGGCAAGCAACTGTAGATTGAGAGGAAAAACACTATGGTAGATCTTGAAAATTCTATTCCTAATACCGATGAAGCGCATTCCGAAGAACCAGCTATCTTTGACACCAAATTGAAGAAGTCTACTACTGATTATACTCTTATAGCAATCAAAGAACTCCAAGAGCAGATCAGCGGACTACAGGATTTATTTGTTCGCCGCCTAATGGATGACAAACAGAAAGCAGGGCTGATACAGACGCTTCAAGATGGCGCAAACTTTGCTTTTATTGAACCGTTTTTGTCAGACATCATTCTATTATTAGATCGTCTGGAAAAGGCGGAGGATGATTTCTCGCAGTCAATTAAGGACGAGCTAGTTGACATCCTAGAACGTCGTGGGGTGAAACAAATAGAAGTCACGGATACATTTAATCCCGCACTCAACAAAGCAGTAAAAGTGATAGAAGCTCCCGACATTGATTTGATTTACGTGAAGAGAATAATCCGTAATGGATATACCTTTTTGGGCAAAGTAATTCGCGCTACAGAGGTCGAGGTGGCCAAACCGATGAAAACTAATCCTTAGTAGGAGGCATAAGCAAATGACTAATTTTTACAATGAATTTGGATTTGATCCAGGGCTGTCTATTGATCAAATTCAGAACGAATTAAACAAGCTTGAAGCCACATGGAAACGACGTGAAATCACCAATCCAGAAAAGGCGACTACCATGCTTGCATTGATTATTCAAGCACGTGAAGCCTTTGAATCCGAATCATCCAAGCGTAGATATGACCGATTGATAGATGAAGCTTCAAAAGAGTCGAACTCACCCAATACTGATGCTGATAACATTGAACAGTTTAAAAGGTGGGTTCATGAAGCAGAAAACTATTACAGCAATACTGAGTATGACCTTGCGAAAAGCGCTATAGAAAAAGCCCTACAGTACTATAACCCACGCGACGATGACGATAGTTTTTATTCCTTAGCCGCAGTCGTCTATAACGAAAACCGTAATTATCAAGTTGCGCTAGATTACATCAACAAAGCTATCATCATCAATCCGCAGAATTTCATGCACTATGTAAACAAGGGGCAAATATATGAACGGCTGGCAGGCGAAGAGACACATAGACAGCCCGTGGATACGTTATCAACTCAATACTATGCCGAATCCCGCAAGGCATGGCACATCGCCGAAAAAAGAGTTGAGTCTAATGGAGCTCAAACAGATAGAGCAGTCGTTTATGGCGTACTTGCGCATTCTTATTATTATCGTAATCCGAAAGATAAGGACAAGGCCGAGAAGTATGCATTACGCGCCAATGAACTAGGAGGAGACCGCTGGAATAACGCAGATCGCGTTCTTTCTGAAATCGAAAAAGAACGAAAAGCAGAAGAAGCTAGGCAGGAAGAAGAAAGAAAAGAAAGAATCTACAGGCAAGCATTGAGCCGCACAAGTTCTTCTGACATTTTTGTGATTAAGGCCGCGATTGAAGAGTTGCGATCCTTAAATGGATGGAGAGATTCAGACTATCAGATTGATTTAATTTGTCAGAAAATCTATAATGACACTATCAAGCTTGCAGAAAGCAATGACGCTAGAAAGGTCAAAATCGCTATTGAAAGGTTTAATGCAACGAAAGGATATAGAGACTCCGAAAAGCAAGCCGAAACACTTACTATGTGGCTTAGAAGAGCCAATCAAAAATGTCAATATTGTGGCGGTGATTTTAAGGGCTTTATTAAAAAGGAGTGTGTACAATGTGGTAGGGCAAAGGATTACAGTTTCGTGTAATAACCGAAAGTTTACTACATTTCACAAGACATCTCACTGGACAATAGGGTAATAAAACATGACAGATTACTATAAAGTGCTAAATATAGACAGAGAAAAACATCTGGATGAAATAGACGCTGAACTCATACGCCTGGAAAGCATCTGGAAACGTCGTGAAATAACCAGTCCAGAAAAATCAGCTATAATGCTCTCGTACATTTTCCAAGCAAGGCAAGTATTCTCTTCGGACGCAACTCGTTCTAAATATGATAAGGAACTTGAAGCAAGCAGGCAGGAGTTTTCGTCGGATGATTTTAACTCCAAGCGTGAACAGTCCTTAAAAAAATGGATAGATCAAGCGAATTCTTATTATAGCAAACAACAATATGATCTTGCAAAGGTCGCAATAGAGAAAGCTTTATCTATTACGACTATGGAGAGCGATGATGATTCACTTTTTGTTTTAGCAGCTGAAATATTTTGCGCCAATAATAATTATGATGTAGCGATAGAATACATTAATCAAGCAATTGTTTCAGCACCTAATATATCAAAATACTATCTAATCAAGAGTAGATTATACTATGCAAAAGGCTTTGAAGACGTTGCAATTAATCTCTGTCATGAGGCTGAAAAAATTGCTATAGAAAATGGCGACAATAAAGGCAGGGCTCAAATATACGGATTTATGGCCGGTATATATCTTTCACACCAACATGGAGAGGAATATATTGTTCTTGCAGAGAAGTATGCAAATATGGCCAATCAATGCGGTGGTGACCCATCTGGAAATGCAGATAGAGTGATCCAATTTATACAAGAGGATCGAAAAAGAAAAAAGGATGAGGCCGAGAAAGCTGAAAGGATACGCAGGCAAAAGGAAGAAGACGCAGAGAGAACCCGTAAATATGAAAAATACTTTAATGCAGTTAAGTTATTAAATAATGAGGCCGCTGATAATGAACAATTGTTTGATGCAATTAGATTGTTAGAGTCACTTGGTGATTGGAATGATTCGCCTTATAAACTTGAACTGCTAAAGCAAAAAATATATGACAACGTCTTGACGGCACTAGAGAAAAATTGCTGTGTTGGTTCCGACAAAATTGTCATGATAGAAGAAGCGATCTATCAATTAGAACTACTCAATGGATGGAAAGACTCAGCCGCTAAAATCGCTTCCCTAAAAAGAGAGGTTGAGATACTCAAGAAAAAGGAGGAAGAAGAGAACAGCAAACGTACATTCTTGGCTGAAAAGCGGCAAAGAATGCTGAAAATAGCTCTAAGAGTGTTTCTTATCGTGTTGGTAATATCGGCTATCACCGCAGGCGTTGTCTGGCGCATAACATATCTCAATAATCATAAAGCAGGCGATAATCTATATTGGTCTGTGCAAGGCAGCAGGCTTACGATCAAAGGAAAGGGGGATATGTTCAATTATGACAACAGGCCGCCGTGGTACAATACTAAAGCTGAAATTAAAACGATAGTAATCAAAAATGGAGTCACAGGTATTGGATCTCGTGCTTTTAACGGTACATTTGATAGTATAGAAATCCCAAGCACTGTGACACACATAGAGAAATTGGCCTTCGGCAGCGTGCAAGCTACACACCAAAGCGATGTTTTCTACCACGGGACTAAAGAACAGTGGATCGAAATTACAAAAAACATTACACCAGCTCGACTAGAGCACTTTATCGTTCACTACAAATAAGTGTAATTAAAACATAATACACTACAAGGAGGATATACGATGATTACCTACAAATTAAATGGGGCTTGGGGCAACGAGGTCCCCGACGAAAAACTGACAAAAGTGCTGTCTGATCTCGGTATCAAGTTAGAAGTGGAAGCAAGGACTGATGGACTTTCCAATGTCCAAATCGCTATTGATGACAAAAAGGTTATGAAAGGAAAGAAAAGAGCTACTAAAAAGACTGTTGCAACCAAGGTATCTGATGTCAACAATTAAACACAGCCCAATTTTGGATCGTAAATCTTGATATACTATTTCGTAATATGAATGAACAATCGTTCCAAAAGTCACATCTGAAAGAAATAGTACAGAAAAGTTAGCGTTCCAAATTGGTGCATAAGCAAAATACCCCAAAAATCCACTATCAGTCCATTCCAAAAAATTGGTGCAACATTTAACCGCCATTTTCAGCCAAAAGCACAAAAAAGGTGGGTCACCCCTAGAATTACCAGGGGTGACCCATGATTTTTGACGCCAAGTGATATCCAAATTCGACGTCCTAATGTGGCGGAAGCGAGAGGATTCGAACCTCCGGTACGGTTGCCCGCACACACGCTTTCCAAGCGTGCGCCTTAAACCACTCGGCCACACTTCCGTCCAAACCAATTATAACACATATTTTCCCAAAAAACACCTCTTTTAAATCAGTAAAAAATATAATATAATTCAGTTAATTATGAGTGAAACGGTGATTGAACTAAAGGGCCTTACCAAGCGCTACGGATACGGCGACACAGAATCTTTTGCCCTCAAGGACTTTGACCTCACCGTCAAACGTGGTGAGTTTATCATGATTATGGGTCCATCTGGTTGTGGCAAAACTACTCTACTTAATATCATCGGTTTGCTAGATCGCCCCACCTATGGCGAATACGAGCTAAACGGCGAAGACGTCGCCGGCATTAGCGCGCGTCGCCAAGCCCACCTTAGGGCCAAAAAAATCGGCTTTGTTTTTCAAAACTTCAATCTCATAGAAGATATCTCCATATTAGAAAACGTCGCTCTCCCCTTAGTTTACATAAAACAGCCTAGCACTATTAGGCTAAAAAACGCCTCCAACGCCTTAGATCGCTTTCATCTTCAAGAAAAAGAGTACTACTTCCCGGGGCAACTCTCTGGTGGTCAGCAACAGCGTGTTGCTATTGCCCGCGCCATCGTTGCAGACCCAGAAATTATTTTGGCAGACGAGCCCACCGGCAATCTAGACTCCCGCAGTAGCCATCTAGTAATGGAGGAACTAAAAGCCATCCACGAAGAAGGCAACACTATCATCATGGTCACCCACAACCCTACCCTCACCGTCTATGCCACTCGCGTCATCAATATGCTAGATGGCCACATAGATACAGATATTAAAACCGTAGAAGACCACAACCTCCCCCAGCCAGTCAGTGTCAAATTTAATAAAAAACACAAGAAAAAACGGAGGAAGCACTAATGGCCTTATTATTCCGCACTCACTTACGTCTCGCACGCACCTCTATCCGCGAAAACCGTACTCGCTCTTTTCTCACTTGCCTAGGTATTGCTATTGGTATTGCTAGTATTATTTTAATTCTCAGTCTTACTGGTAGTATTTCCCGTCTTATCAGTAACGAAGTCTACGATATCGGCACAGATCTCATCGTAGTCCGCCCCTCCACCACCAAAGACGAAGTCACCACCATTATAGAGGAGCTCACCACGGCCAATTCTTTTCAAACTAGTAATCTTAGCCTAGGCGATGTCACCACTATTAAGGGGCTCAGCGCTGTCACCGCCGCCGCCCCCATCGCCACCACTTCTAATACTATCACCGTAGACGATAACACTATTCCCTCTGCCACCATCCTTGGCACCACGCCAGATTTTATTAAAATAGAACCATTAGCCATATCTACTGGCGCTTTCCTCAGTAACAAAAACCCAGACACCTCCATTGTCTTAGGCCACTCCATCTCTATTGATCTTTTTAATACCCCCAATTCCGTAGGTAAAACCATTGAGTTCTACGGCAAACGCTTTATCGTAGTAGGCGTGCTAGAACATATAGAAGAAACCATCAATTTTGACAACATAGATTTTGACCACACTATTTTTATGAACATGAGTGCCCTATCCGAAGCAATTCCCTCTGCCCAAATCCAGCAGATTAATGTCAAAGTAGACTCTACAGACACCCTTTCTGCTATCGCCGAGTCTATCGAAGCCGCCCTCACCATCAATAATTCTGGTGATACCAATTTCACCGTATCTTATGGTGGCCAAATCGCCCATCCAGCCAGCTCACTACTTAATATTGTAACAGGTATGCTTACCTTAGTGGCTGGTATTTCCCTAGTAGTAGGTGGCATTGGCGTAATGAATATCATGTTGGTATCTGTAGCCGAACGCACCCACGAAATCGGTATCCGCAAAGCCGTCGGCGCCAGCAGTTATAATATTCTCATGCAATTTATTTTAGAATCTTTAATTCTCTCTATCTCTGGCGGATTCCTCGGTATTTTACTTGGCTACACTTTTGCTTTTCTTATCTCTATAATTACACCATTTACCCCATATATCAGCTGGGAAGCCATCGCTATCACCTTTCTCACTACCGTAGCAATTGGGCTTATCTTTGGCGTCTACCCTGCCCTCAAAGCCGCCTACAAACGCCCCATTGATTCCCTCCGCCACTTTAGATAATGACGTATAAAGCAAATAATGAAACTCAAATAATTCATTAAAATCATATCAAATTAATAAATTGATAAAAATTCATTAAGATATTGATTTAAGCTGTTTTACTTGTTATTTTAAAATCGCAAGATTTTTCGTATATTTTTACAAATATGTGTTACAATAAAAGTATATTCAGATCACCCATAATGCGTAAGCATTAGAACATTATATATGTATTATATTTGCGGTGTTCGTAAGCAGGCATGACCCTATGAAGGGCTTTTGGCTTACGAAGACTGTCTAGTGCTGTTTTTGCGAGTTATGGGCGATCTGAACCTTCGTAGGGTCATTTTTATGAAATAGCGTATGACCTCACGAGAACCAAATATTAATAATCTGAGAGGAGTAAACCCATGCAGGTCATACAACAATTCAAAAACTATATCAAAGTAAATCACTATATAACGAGTGCTGGAATAACATCTTCTTTCCTTCTTGTTCTGCTCATCCTTGCAATATGTATACCACTATACAAGGATGAGTTAAACACAAAGGCAACTACTGGTACCAGTACGCAGGCTACTACCTCTCTGGCCTTGAGTTCTGGTGCTAGTAGTACTGCCAGTATAGA
>JAFQXY010000005.1 GCA_017406745.1 Candidatus Saccharimonadota bacterium
ATCAAACCAAACTACAGACTCTACCTTACAAACTACCTATGGCGTATCCATCTCCCCTAACCAACCTGCTGGTACTTATACTGGGGCGGTGAAGTATACTATGAATTATACGGAATATGCCCCACCGTCTATGTATATGCAAGACTTTACTCTAGAGAGATGTATTGCAGAAGCATCAGATTCAGATCTTACCCTTTACGATAGACGCGATGAAAGTGATTACACCGTAAGATACATCAATGATGCTTGCTGGATGACGCAAAACTTAAGAATCACCAAATCTACTGGCCAAGCAGACTGGACTATATCTAGTACAGACTCTAACTTTAACAATGTTAGCACTTGGAATATCCATGGTGCAGATCTTAAAGGCTCTAGCTATTCATACACTCAAGCTCAATCTCACGTACCCACTGCCACAGATGCAGATACTAGTGGCAATAAACCAATGGATACTTATACTGCAGATCAACTAGGTGTATGGTACAACTTCTGTGCTGCAAGTGCTAATAATAGTAATGGTTGTAATGGTTCCGGAAACTATACTCCTGGTACTGGTACAGTCACTGGTGACATTTGTCCAGCTGGCTGGCATTTACCAACAGCAGATACCGCCCCAGGTGCCTTTAGTGGCATCACTTCATATAGCTCTGCCTTTAGTCCTATCTATGGCGGGATCTACAGCAATGGCTCGCTCCGCAACGCTACTACGTACGGGTACTGGTGGTCTGCTACTGCGAACTTTGCTTACAGTCAGTACTACCTGCGCTACAGCAATGGTAGTCTGGCTACCAGCAGCTACAACAAGTACATCGGGCTCTATGTACGATGTGTGCGTACCTCGTAGCCGCCCTACTGAATTGTCCCCTTATTAGCTATCACTCTTCTACACACTAACCCCATTTAATTTACACTATCTCTATATACTGTGTCATACCTGGTTTGCATTTTTGTAAGTCCCTATCTCGTCTTTGGCGGGTGGCCACACGTGCTTTTCTGGCATCATAAAATGATTTGTTTTATAAGTTAGTTCAGTTTATTTTAACCACTTCTGAAAGCGTAGTTACCCGCGACGAGCCGTCGCGGAGGAGCGAGCCCCACCAAAACCTACCTCCCCACATTCGCCACCGGATTCGTCGTAATCAGCGACTCCTCCGTTTCAGACGCAATCACTTGTATATGTACATGATTCTGCCCAGCAAAGAATAGCCCTTGTCCTACTGGGAAATTCGCCAACCGTCGTTTTTCTTCTTCAGTCAATTTAAACACATCAGACAGCACATCCACCGCAGAAGCAGACTGTTTCAATAACAACTGCATAGACGAGTTAGCCACAATCGCCCGCCCCATTCTAGTCCCCATAAAATCCCCCACGTCTTGTGTAATAGTAGTAAGTCCTAAATAATATTTACGCGCCCGCTTCGCCAAAGAAAACAAGAAATTCGCCGAATCTTCATGTTGCATCAACTGCCACGCCTCATCTACAATCAAAAGTCGTTTTTTCTGTTCAGCCCGCACAATATTCCAAATATGTGAAAGCACAATATACATCGCCACTGGCCGGAGTTCATCCTCTAGGTCGCGAATATTAAACACCACTAACTGATTATTTATATCTATATTACTCTGCTGTGAAAAAATCCCTGCAAAAGTACCTGTAGTATATTTACGTAATCTCTGTGCCAACTGTGGTCCAGACCCCTCCATATGTAGCAATGTATCATACAAATTAGCGATTGTCGGCGGAGTAGATTGATGAGTTAATGGGTCCGAAGTAATTCCAGCTCTAGCATAAGTATCAATCAGAGCCTGATCCAAATCCGCTTCCTCATTGGCCGTCAAAGCCGGCACCACACCACCATTAGCGGTCGTAGTAGCTCCACCCAACATTATCCTAAACAACCCATGCAAAGTCACCAAATTAGCTTTCAAAGCATCGTCTGCGTCCTCACTATCTACTACTTTTGGCAAATCAAACGGATTTATCCGTACATCAGAATTCAAAGATAACCGAATATAAGACCCGCCCACTGCATCACACAACTTCTGATACTCATTTTCTGGATCAATAATCAATATTTCCGCCCCTATCATCATCGAACGCAAAGCCTCTAGTTTCACCGCAAAAGATTTACCCGCACCAGACTTCGCAAACACCACCATATTAGCGTTTTCCAAAGAAAACCTATCAAAAATCACCAAACCATTATTATGCATATTTATACCGTACAAAATCCCCTTATCTTGCGTCAAATCCGCTGAGGTAAACGGAAAAGACGTAGAGATCGCACCAGTATTCATATTTCGCCGTATTTGTAATTGATCAGAACATTGTGGCATTATAGAATTAAGCCCTTGCTCTTGTTGCGAAGATGCTACCTTAGAAAATACCATCTGTTGCCCAAAGATCGTCTCAATCTTCTGTTGTACAAACTTTAACTCATCTAAAGAATCCGCCCATATCGTAACGTATAACCCAAACCGGAAAAACTTCTCCGCCCCCACCTGCAACTGATCCCGCAGTTCCTCTGCATCCGTAATCGCCGCCTCCAGCTCTGGATCACGAATTCGCCCTTTTTCAGCATTTAGGTTCATAGAAGCTTCTAGCTGGGTCACCTTTGTTCGTAAGTTTTTCATCACTACCGCAGATTCCACCGGATAAATATACATAGACACATCAATTACTTCATCTATATTAATGATCGGCGAAATCCACCCAGTATATAACGAACGTGGATAACCATACACATATAAAGTTCGCCCATATTTAGTCCCCAAACGAAAATAATCAGAATGAATCTCTATCGCAGAAGGCGAAATTAAATCCCGCAAAGTATTAGTACCCTGTTCAAACGCCTTTTGGATTTCCGCCGCCTCCAAAGCCTCTGCTTGCGCCGCCAACTCCGCCGGTGTCAATTGTTTTTTCTTAGCCATTTGCCTCCTTTTCTCCTTTCTTCACGTACATTGTTGCCACTTGGTTAAAATCCACCAAAGGCTCTCGCACCGCCGTATCTGGATTATTAAAGTTGTAATACAATTCTGCCAATTCCCTAGTATTCAACCTCACCGAACGCACGCCTATCTGAAACAGCCCATCCATTACCACCCCCACACGGTTAGTTAATTCAGACAAAGCTTTATCATAAGTAGCCCTATCTATCCTAGTCACCGGAGGCTCCGTTGCCCGCGAAAAAGTCTTAAAGAAGTTCTTGGTTTGTTGCAAAGCTTTCTCTGCATCTGCAGATGGATAATATGGCACCACAATAAAGAATGATTTGTCCATAATATTTGCTTCTTGCGACAAAATATCAATAAAATTAATATAATCGTCCATCAACACGCCCAGCAACATATTATCATTATTGCGCCTTATTTCAGATAGCTTCTCCAAATACGGCCCAATATCCACTTTTTGCGACCGCACCAAAATCTGCGTAGTGAACTTCAGAGAGTTTAAAAAACTCTGATAAGAATACTCTACTGCCTCACGTTCTACATCGGACATCAAGTCAAAATTAATAGACTTACAAGCCACCACCGCACGAAAAGACCCATCTTTCATAATCACCACATTGTCACGAAGCTCGGAAATCAATAACGTAGCTTGCGTAGAATTAGGCACCTCCTTACGTGGAGATACCGGCTGGGCCTGCTGAGCATTTACCGCCGCCGCACCCAGATTTTGCATATTCGGCATTTGCTGTTGTGGCATTATCACTTGTGGTTGCACCATCTGTTGCGCCCCCTGCACAACCGGTTGCCCAGCTCCTTGATTATATTGTGGATTTTGTTGCTGTGGGTTCATTTATTAGTGTAATGAGATAAACACCTCATCATCCTTTCTATTTATACGATTAGCTTCTTTAGCGATAGTAGCAACAGAAAAATCAGGATTATTCGCTAATTCTATTATACTATGTTTTATTGGTTTTTCAGAAACATTCTCCGCATCTTTGTTTTCTTTCACTACAGAGTTTTCCACAGGTTTTTCCACAGGCTCTACCTCTGTTTTTTCTACATTTCCCACCAAATTATCATTACTGATTTCCTGCGTCAATCTTTCCGCCTGCAAAGGCGCATTTAATTCATTTTCACTACGTTCTATCGCCTTTTTCATCCCCTCCAAAGCTTCCGCGTGCCGTTCCTCCGCCTCTTGCTCCATAGCTCTTGTCAAATTGTTTGTCTGATAGTTATCAAACATATCTCCTACCGCATTTGCCTCCGCTATCAAATCTTCTCGCATAGAGTTTCGCCCTGCACCCTTTATAGCATACCCCTCCGTGTCCACAATATCTGCCAAGAAAGACAATCTATGTGTCGCCTCCTCACCAGAAATATCGCGCGTCCTTGGCCCTTCGTCCACCACCTTGGGGGCGGTAATTAATATAGTGGATTCTCTCTGCCCAGGCACCCACTTTCTAGTTCTCGGTTTCAAATAATACGATACAATTGCCGCCAAATATGTTTCCATCGGCTGATCTTTTTTAATGGGTAACGCCAGCGCCAACATCAGCAAAATCGGTGGCACTGGTATAATAGCAAGTAACGGAAATATCTGAAACAGCCCCACAGCCACCGCCACCAAAGCCCCAGCCACCAAAAGATACACAAACTGCCGGAAACTAAACGGCCCAATCAACTTATCATCCGCCTCAACATCTTGAGGCACCTTATACTGTGCCATAATATCATTATAACATATAATTTCAGTTAGGCATAAACGTCACAAATAGTAAACTTCATTACATAATCCATTGCATAATCCATTACAATCAAAAGGCGTGAAAAATAAAACCTCTAGAACATTTCACTAAGCGTTGTAATCTTATTCACAATTTCTTCCACTAATTCCATTACTGGCCGTGCATTGCTTGGTGCCGTCACTACCAAATTATTCGGATAAGCAAACTTCACATCAGCATTTAGTGTGTAATATTCACTATCCTTATTCATTTTTAGCTCTGTCAAATGATGGTCAAACACCCCATCAAACTTTGCTTGTATGTCTGGAAAATAAGTCAACGCCTTCGCCACATCCTCTCCAGAAATATCCACATCATAACCTCCTTGCGACACCCCACTGCACTCCGCCAAATCACCATACAACTTCGTATTGTCTAACGCACTAGCATATTCCGCCAACGCATCAGCATTAAAATCTATATCATAAAACCCATCTCGCCCTGCCGTCATCATCACAAACGGATTCTTATTATACAGATCACCAAATTCATCAGTATATTGCCCAAAATTATTCATTTTTTCCCTAGTACAATTATACGTTGCCAAAATCCCCTGTCGTGTCATTTGACCAATCCCTAGCATCTCACTATCCAAAATATCCTCAATAGAAAATTCAAACCAATTATCATCTACGCTATCCACAATTTCGCTAATCACACCCATTACTTTTGTAGTGGCCACATCTATCGCCTGCGTAGCCTCTGGGCTAGAAACATCCACAGTATTATAACAAGTATAATAATCCCCACCACCACTTTGGCATTGATAAATCAATTCACTTTTATAATTAGATTGCAAAGATGATTCAATCAGTTGCGAAATCATATCATAATAATTGTCATAATAAAGTTCCTTCAACCCATCTACTTTCAAATAAAACACCCCGTCGCTCATCATCACTTCCCCCAAATCCACTACAGGAATCTCTGTACCATCCACAAGATTAACTTTAAGTGTGACATTTGTAGCTTGGCTAGAGCCTACCATTTCAGAATCAAACGCCACTGCCACGGATTTCACCCCAATCATTCCGCCCACATTTGCCGATACATCAAAAGATCCATCTACCGCCAACTGTTTTGCGTTCAGCAAATTGCCCATCGCACTAGCAATAATTTTTTCCGGTTGATTATTTATCATATAAAAAGTCGCAAACGCCCCACCGCCAAGCAAAAGCACCACCAAAGCACAAACTAGTCCAATTATTAAACCTTTATGTTTCTTTTTTGGCTTTTTCTCACTTTCTGCAGAATCATCTGTTGCTGGCTGTTCAATCGTTGGTCCTACTGGTTGTCCAGCCATTGGTTCTACTGGCTGTTCCACTATAGTAACTTGCGCTTCATCCATCTGTGCCATCCCACTCTGCGTCACTTGCACTGTTTCTTTTGATTTTATTGTTTCATTTTCTGTTTGTGACGCCAAAGTTTCACCCCGCGACACTATCGACTGATTACTATTTTCATCCATACATTTTTCCAATTATGCTTATATTTATATAATAACATACAAAATCACCGTTGCACAAATATTTTTCTCATGCTATTATAAGAATAGATTTGCAGTCATTCAATGGGCAAAACGCCAGCACATTATAATGTATTCAAATATTTATTGAATAATATATGATCAACTAGATTAATTTTATTAATCTAAGCCACAGTTTTTACAGTAAAAATGACCCTATGATGGACATTCGATTGCTGTAAAAGCTAACGCTGGCACACCATTGGATGACTGCAACCCTCGTAGGGTCATTTTTATCAAGCATGACTCTGCGGAAATAAATATTAACAAACCGAGAGGAGCAAACCCATGCAGGTCATACAACAATTCAAAAAACATACTATCAGTAATAAAAATCATAAGTCACCAATTAACAGAGGTGTTAAAAATCATACTTTTAAGTTTAATAAACATACTTTTAACAGTTACATTAAAAACATGCACCGCATTACTAGCATAGGCGTAGGCTCTAGTTTCCTTCTTGTTCTGCTCATCCTTG
>JAFQXY010000006.1 GCA_017406745.1 Candidatus Saccharimonadota bacterium
ATGCCACAGTAAGTAGTACTACCACCAAAACCTACACCTACACCTTTGATGGTTGGTATACAGCCAGTAGTGGTGGTACTAAAGTCATTACAAACACAGGAGCCCTAGTAGCTAGTGTTAGTGGCTATACTAATAGCTCATCACAGTGGATAGCAACTAGCGGTGTTACACTCTATGCCCACTGGACTGCAGGCACTAACCAAACACTACCTACTATTACCCAAACAGACTCTACTAATGGTAATGGTAACTGCTATTGGTCTAGTACCAATAGCACCACAGGAGGCCAAACCTACACTAGTGGTGCTACTATATCTGGCACTAGTGTGTCATCTGGAGCTACCCTTTATGGTGTCTGTAAATTCCCAGTTAAGATTACTTTTGCAGGTACTGGTGTATCTAGTGTTAAAGTCTGCAAAACTACTGGCAACTGTAGTGGGACTAATCTTTTAGGTGCAGTATCTAGTAGTGGTGGTAGTGTATCTAATCTCCTATATGGTACTACTTACTACTTATACCCTACCTTCTCCAGTAACAATGAACTAAATAACTGGAAGAAAACTAGTGCCAAAGGTGCACTAGCTGGTACTACTACCCAAAACACTACATCTACCACAGCCAATCCTTCACTTACTATAGGTACTACCTCTACTACTGGTTCTGTAGGGATTACGATTACGGGGAAGAGTAGTTGCACTAGCACTACCTTCAGTGGCTATATGCAGGACATAACAACCACAACAGTAACATCCGCATGTGATGGAAGTTCTGGTACTATGACAGATAAACGTGATAGTAAAACATATACTGTAAAAAAGATTAACGGTCAGCTATGGATGACGCAAAATCTCCGCTATCTCGGTGATACTGGCTCTGCTTCTAAGACTATGACCATAGGCAACAACAATAGTAATGTTGCTAACAACTCCATTACTCTGTATAGTCTAAACAAATCCAATGCTGGTGACTTCAACGTCTATTCTTCTCATTGCGAGAGCAATGACTATAACGGTTATGATTATGCCTGTGTCTATGATTCTGGCAGTACTTCTATTGGTGTTTGGTATAATTACTATGCAGCTTCTGGTGGCACTATCTCTACTAACTCTAATAACACCGCAGCCGCTAGTGACATCTGTCCTAAGAACTGGCATCTACCTACAGGTCCAAATACCACTGCAAACAAAGACTTTAATAAGCTAGTAGGCAACACTACTAGTGGCTACCAAAACCCTACTACAGGTCTTACTGCTTTTAGTGCTGTCGCTGGTGGCATCTACGTCAATGGGGCGCTCAGTACTGGGTACGGGGAATGGTGGTCTGCTACAGCCAACGGTACTACGAATCGTTACCGCTTACTCTACAATAGCAGCGATGGTCAGTTCCACGGTAGTGGCGCCATGCCTCGCTACGTCGGGATCTCCGTCCGCTGCGTTAGGTCTTCGTAAATTTTCTGCAAAAGCCCCTATCAAAACCACCAAACTTCTGAAAACATAAAAATAAATTAGCAGGAAAGCCTTTAATAGCATTTTGCTAGCATTTAAAGATTTGTTATGCGTAATTTTTACAAAATCTCAGTGCGAGAACGCCTCAATCGTAGTACGTAATAAAATAGATGCAGTATATTGGTCTCCAGTCTAACGCATCTAGCATAAAAAATAGCACTATGCGACTAAAGGCGTTCGCGCCTGCCAGATTTTGTACAAATTACAGCAATAACAAGTCCAGCTAGTAAAATACTGTTAAAGGCTTCCTAAATATTTTAGCTCCTGACACGTGGCTTGAGAAGCGAATGAAATTTAGAGTGGTGATTTGAGAGGCTCACCGCCTATCTTTACTTCTCCACCCCAAAATGCTATAATAACCCCAGTAGGATTTTGGGTGGGCACCTAAGCAATATTTCAAAAAGGAGGAATTTTTATGGGAGAAAAAACCGGAATCTTTAATAGCGCACGGGATATCCCGCGTGACAACATTAACAGAGGTTACGGCCACCTTCCACCCGAAGCGGTAGAAGATTGGGCCAGCCACGAGGCAGATCTGTCCAAAATGTATTACAGCGGCCTCATCCCCGGTGTTTCGCACTCCGCCAAGGATTCTGCCCGCAAGCAAACCATCATGGACCGCATCTGCACCACTTTAGTTCAGCGCAGTAACTTCGGCGAAGCAGAAATCATGCGCCGGCTCAACCAGATCGAGAAATATCTGGAAGACCCAGGTCTTCTGCATAATTTCGAGTTTTTTGACATCCCCAGCTCGGACTTCATGCTCCAATTTTACTTTGCCGTCTGGGATCGCCGTATCGCCGAGGTGATGGGCTACCTGCACAATTATGGCAAGGATTTGCAGGGCGTGGTTCGCAATGTCCCAGAGGACGATATCTGGTATCAAATGTCATATTTTGAGGGCATGAACATCAACGAGCGCGAGAAAGCCCAAAAAATCGTTGATTTCATCAAACAACACGGCATCGCCAACGCCACCTCTTTTGGCGGTGGCAACATCCCTGAACGTCTCTACGGCCTGCCTGCAGACCTCAAGCTCACCGTTTTCGATGACGGCCAAGTCAGTCAGATGAAAGAGCTCTTTCCGGACCCTCGCCAGCGTAGCAACATCAACTACATCCACGAGCGGCTCTCCGAAGCCCCCAAGCACCAAGAGCTTCTGGGCACTCAACAGCTCGTCTGGATGCATGGCGTAAGCATGTATCTCAACGAGAAAGAGCGTCACGAGATGACCGGCGCCATTCTCTGTGGTACGGCACTCTTGAGGCCTAACGGCTACATGAAGTATGATTATCTGGTTTGGACTGAGTCCATGCGCCGGGTAATTAGTACTCAGTGCTGGCCTTACGACCCCAAAAATCCCATGGTCATCTTTAGCAATACCAGCGAAGCCATCATGCAGGGCAGAGCTACCCTCAGTGCTGTCAATGCAAAACTCGCCGGCAAGGCCTATATGGACGCGATGAGCCCCGAAGTCACCCTCGTGGAGCCTTGGGGTGTTACGAGCGTACGTTTTACCGTACAGAAGCACGTTTAAGCCCACCTCCTCCTACTGCCCCAGACACACCACTGTCTGGGGCATTTTTATTCCCAAAAAACTAAAAACTACCACCAGAACAAACTCTAAACCCTAAATCAAATGCTTTTTAATTCTATGATTCCCAGGGTGTGTCACCACTGGCACTATCTGCATGACAATCTCTATTGGCGCCAAATCGCGATTCTCAAAACTAATATGCCCATCTGGTCTGCCCAATAACACTTGCCCCACTATTTTACCTTTACTATCACGTAACTCCGCTACCGCTGTAATATCAAGTTTATGTAGCGCGTGTGAAAGTTCCGCATCTGGCTCTAGCCAAATTCCCCCATTGCTCTTTTTTAGCCCAGAAACAGCCTTGACTACCTCTGGTGGAACTTTTATTTTTTTAGACCCATACACTTCACCACCCATCACAAATCCCACATATTGGAAATGCAAATGATCAGACAAAAACGTTGCCAACTCCACCAAGTTTACATCGTACCCCACTAGCTTAGTTAATTTTTTCACGATATAAGACACGTCCACTTCGTCTGCCGAAGCCAAAGAGCCCACAAAAGTACTCAGTTCATTAAGCGCAGGGAACAGTAGCATCACCGCAATAATCATCAAAATATTCAAAATAATCACCTGTGCAGATGGTGCTGGCACCTTAAACAGCGCCGCAAAAATAATAAAGAATATCACCAAATACGCAATCGCCGCCAACGACATTACAATTACCTTAGAAAAACCCTTAAGCCACACACTAGATAAATCTAGTAATCTATAACGCAAAATAGCATAATAATGGAAAATCCACGCTATAGACATCGCCAACACCCCCACCCAAATAGTATCGTATTTGCCAAAATAGGGTAAAATAAAATCAAATATTAGCGCCAATATACCAGTTATGGTAAAACCAGCTAACACCATCAAATTTGCTTTCTTCACGCTAACGGTTTTTGCCTTTTGCGCGGTGCACCACAGCCCTATCATATAAAGTCCCACCGCCAAGAAGTGATATACTCCATACAGTATATAAAAAGCATCCTGTCGCACGTGTACGATATTGCCAGATATAGCGTTTAAGTCATAACTACTATATAAAAGCGCCGGATTTGTTAAAATCAAAATTGCAAAAATTGCACATACCACGCCAAGCACCACCATGCCAATTTTGCCTAAAGTGTATTTATGACAAGTATATGCCATTAACCCCCAGCACATTACTGGTGCGCCAATATAAATCATGCGAATAGCTACTATTGCCCAGTTAGATCCAGCATCTGCCGGCAGAGAAAGAAAAATACCAATCCCCACCGCCCATACAAGTGCCGCCATAGCCGTAAAGAAAAACAAAAACGCTTGCATCCTGTCACCCTTATGGGCTCCAAGAAGCACTGCAATCCCAGAAAGCGCAGTTAATATCGCAACTATAATCAAAAGTAATGTAGTTAATTGCATGAGGCGACCTCCTTTATTTTAAATATATCATAAACATAAGATAAATACAATGTTAATAGTTCGAGAAATATTGTGACCAATGTGTCCGGTATTGCGTATTCAAATCAAAGTAAAACCCTACAGACAATTTCGTATAATTAGGATTTAAAATATTTTCACGGTGCTTCTCAGAGTTCATCCATGCCGCCACCGTTGTTTCTGGCGATACTGCCGAATTACCAATCACCAGATTTTCGCCCTCTACTGACACCGCGTTTGTATCGGGATTTTCGCAAGCCGTACTCCATGGGCTACCATCTGGTCGTGTATGAGAATAAAGTTGTACTAATTCCTCTGCTCTTATCTCCGCTGCCTCCGCACAAGTGTCACCCCAACTCAACTTATTCAACCCATTTCTCACGCGCTCTTGATTCACTAAAGACAATATTTCGTATTCCCATTTTATTCTTGGCACTTCTTCTACTACTACCTCTATGGAGTCCCGCCTTGCACCATCATAAGTACCAGCTGTAATTGTAGTTGTTCCAGTCCCCGTTATCATCGGAAATCTGCAAGTATCATTAGAATACCCTAACCACGTCCGCGCCCCAGAGAAAAACCCTGATATTACTTCCGTATTACTAGTCTGCCAATACATTTCGCCCAAATCGCTCAGTTCACCCCCCACACAAATATCAAAATCCGCTGATTCATAAATCGTAATCACATCTTCCGCCCACAATTCACCATCTGGTACTGGCGCCGAATCTACTCCTTTTGAAGTGTGTACAGATGTCACATAAGACTTTTGGGCCTCTGTTAGATCAGCTTGCGCATTGCTCTCAGCGTCTAGTAATTCTGGTGCTTCTACTGCCCCACCATCATCATCGCTTCGCTCCGCCACCACACGAAAATCCATTCCGCCATTCAGCAAAATTGCTCCTGCCACTAGCACTCCAGCAATCAAAACAGCTACCGCATTCAGCGACAATAATATAGTCATCTTAGTCTGCTTGAGTGCCGCAGCCGCCGCCATCTCCTATCAATTACCTCCATTTAATATCTATCCCTATTATACCACAACCACAAAAACCCTGCATATTTTCGCATCCATAGAAAATGCCCTAGAAAACTCTAGGGCAAGCGATGTTGATCTAAATAGACTAAAACAGAATCACCCAAATAAAGCGCACGATTCAAAATATTTTTTGTGTAAACGCACGGTTATATCTGGATCTCCTGCCCATACCAGATGAGCTATCATAACATTGTTCCTGCCACGTGACTGGTCATCTATGACCGCGAACTTCTCTAGGCAGCATTTCGAGATTTTTATTTTATTAAACATTTTCTTGTTAATAACATAATACGCAGTCATATCTCTCTCTTCTGGCGAGAAATGATAACCCCTTTCAGGCTTTGCTTCCACAATGTCACCAGAGGTGTCATCGTAAATATGGAATGGTTTATCGGTTAAATTGATAAGCCTACCAGCCAAAAGGGTTTGTCGGTATTTTTGCATTAACTTACCCCCTAAAATCCTAAGGTACAATCAAACATCGCTCTAGTAATAATATCATAGTTCTTCAAAAAATCAAAATTAATCCTCAACTGATATCCGCGGATAAATATTAAGGGAATACGGGTCGGTCGGTTCCACCCCGCTTAATATTTCATAGTAGCATGCCACTGCCACCATCGCCCCATTATCTCCAGATAAAGCTGGGGTAGGGAAATAAACCTCACAGGGGCGGGCACCCAAATTTGTTTTTTCGGATTCGCGCGAAGCAAATTCGGCTAAAACTCGTTCTCGTAGCATCTTATTAGCGGATACCCCACCCGCCAGCATAATAGATTTTACCTCTGGGTACCTCTGCAGAGCTATTTTTAACTTTTCAATCAAAATCTCTACCGCCGTTTTTTGGAATGACCCTGCAAAATCCGCCACCTGCTCATCAGATAATAAATCTTTTAGCTTATGCGATGGATACGAAATCGGCACTCCTACTTCTTTTTGCACAGCCCTAAGTATCGCCGTTTTTAAACCAGAGAACGAAAAATCCAGCCCCTCCACTTTTGGATGTGGTAACTTATATTTATCAGCATCCCCAGTCAGTGCAACTTTTGCAATACTCGGCCCACCAGGGTAGGGAAGCCCAAGTATCTTCGCCACTTTATCAAAGCACTCCCCCACCGCATCATCATGGGTAGTCCCAATAATCTCAAATTCATTATGCGCCGGCATATATAAAATCTGCGTATGCCCACCTGACACCACCAGTGCTATTAAAGGGAAAGGCGGATAAACATCTGTGCTTTGGTAAGGGGGGGTACGGAGGCTGGCAAGCCGAGGAGTAGTGTCAGTCACCCGTGAACGCTCGCCCCCTGGGACGCGAATTGCCGAGGATGGTACGTCCGAGGCAAACGGGCCGGCTGGACGCGCCTCCGAGCGAAGCATAGATGTTTGGCTTTGCCATAGCCAATTTGCATACACATGCGATTTCAAATGATGTACAGCATACAAGGGCTTATTGTGCAAAATTGCCAACGTTCGTGCCGTCAAAGTGCCAATTAAAAGCGACCCAAGTAGCCCAGGCGCATGCGTTACCGCAATCGTATCAATATCATCCCAAGTACATGAAGCATCCGCCAAAGCTATATCTATCACTGGCATCATTACTTCTAAGTGGCTCCTTGCCGCCACCTCTGGTATCACTCCACCATATTCCGCAAAAATATCAATCTGGCTCACCACTACATTAGACAAAATCTCACGCCCATCGCGCACTACTGCTGCCGCTGTTTCATCACAACTCGTCTCTATCCCCAATATCTTCATCTCTTAATTATACCACATCTATTAATGATATTTTTGCTCACCCAATCCTTTTATTCGTGATGATATTTTCCACCCCTGTTAATTTCATAAGCACGGTATATTTGCTCTGTCACCATTACTCTAGCCAGCATGTGAGGGAACACCAATTTAGAAAAACTCCACACAAAATCCGCTCGTTCTCGCACAGATTCAGAGAATCCATATGCTCCGCCAATCAAAATCACTACATCCCGTCCGCCCACAAACGCACTTGCCAACCTCTGGGAATATTCATCTGATGATATATTTGCGCCACGCTCATCACAACAAATCACATACTCACGCCCCGTAAAAGGCCATTTTTCTAGCCGTGCTAGCAGTCGTTCTTCCTCCACAAACTCCCACTGAATATCAAAAGGCTTCCTTAGCCGTTTCTCATATTCGGCTATTAGTTCTGCATATGCCCCTATATTTTTCTTGCCCCCAGCAACAATCTTAATCATATTTATATTAAAACATAATTACAAACAAAAATCAAGCCACGATACCAGAAAAGTATATACGGACAGACCCGCCAAATTATCAAAGCCTACCAATTATTATAATAAATCCCCCTAGCATACCCATTTATACTAGCAAGATACCCATTGCGCGTAGCCGCATCGGCTGCCGCTCGCCAAGAAGCATCTTTTACTGCACGAGCTATTTTCTTTGCACTTGCCTCTGCTGCGCGACTGGCTTCCGCTGAGCTAATTGCCGCCTCGCGCCGTGCCATATCTACTTGCGCCGCCGTTTCAGCCCTCACGGAACTTAATTCCGCCTCATACGCCGCTTCCACTTGTGCTTGATGCTCACGCGTTAAATCGCCTTGTCGTTTCACCTCATCAATCACCCTCTGATTACGTGCTTCTTCCTCTTGATGCCTCTGTTCCTCTGCCTTTTTCGCTTCTATTTTGTCTAATTCCATAAAAATATCCGCATCATCATACCGCTGATAAGACGGTGAAGTTTCCACCATTGCCAGCTCGTCACCATCCAAAGCCTCATACATCTTTGCATATTGCGGAAATTTCTGCTCCAAGGCCTTCATGCGCGCCTCCGCCCTCTCACGATTCTTTCCACGCTCCACATTTTCCGCCTTAATTTGCTCATTTTCTTGCTCTATCAAAGCGTTGCGCTCCTCTACCACCCTCTTGGCGGCCTCAATATCGTATTCACCAGATAATTTATCGGCCTCGTTCACGTTTTTCTGCGCTTGCTCTAGCATATGTTCCTTAGACTTTTGCGTTGCTTTTGCATCAAAAGGCTGAAAATTAGTTTTCTTCACCAGATGAAATATATAATTTGGAATCAACGCCACCGCCACCATCGCAACAAATATCAACAACGGCGCCACAGATATGCAAATCGCCAAATTAATATCCCAACCATTTATCCATGCCACCGCAGTCATTATTAGCCAAACCGTCACAATTAGCCAAATCGGCGCATGTTCACGAATCCCTCTCGCCAAATCGCGCACCAAATGCCACGTGGCAGGGAAGAAGCTCAATATTGCCATCAAAATATTCCGTAGCAGAATCAACGGCGTATGATGTACGTGCATTTTTTGCACATCATGCAAGGTTTTTTCGGAATCCTTTTTTGCTTGCGCTAGCTCACCTGTTAAATCTTCAAAAACCTCTTTTTCTTTCAATGGCTCATCTTGATTCTCATGGATAATCCATTTTTGATTCTTGATATCTGTTACGTATCCCAAAAATGTCAAATGGTCAGACTTCGGCACCACAATGCTTGGTGTCACCTCGGTAAAAATCAATTCTTTTGGAATAGCCACATTCACATAGTGCGTCCTCCCCGTCATCATTGTCTCAATAGGCGTCCTTAACCCGGCCACAATCTGCCCTTGATTATAGAAAATCAAATCCAGCACTCCGCCCCTAATCTCATCTTGGTTATTATTTTTAATGGTATAAGTCAAAGTACGCGTAATTGCATCACTGGCTTTCACCTCTAGCTCCAAGTTTGCCGAAAACGGGAATTCATAGCATTCCTCACCTAGCTCTACCGCAAGGTGTACCTGCGATTTATCGCCAATTTTATTAAGCGCGCCAATTATAATTTTTGCATTTTCTGCGCCAAACTCAGCTCCCAAATCTCTAGAATCAAACGCCACCGGCACTGTACTTTTTGGCATTACATATGGTAGCGGGATTTTAAATGTATTATTTATCACAAGATACGATCCTGCGTACCCTTCATTGGATTCATTCACAATTTCCGCCCCAAAATAAAACCCGTCGTCTACCCCACTTCGAACAAAATTAAAATCCTTCACCCTAACAGGATCTTGCTTTTGTGAAACCTGCTCTTCGTTTTGTGATTCAACCTGCCCATTGGTCGTCTGATCTGATTCCATATCAATCCTTTTAGCTTATGTTATCATTATAACATAAAAAATGGCTAGGCTGGCAGGATTCGCTACCGAAGGTCCGAATCCCCAACTAAAAAACACCTACTAGAGGTGACGAACTTGAATGGCTAGGCTGGCAGGATTCGATTGGAGCGAAGCGACAACGAATCCTCGTTTTTTGATGTTTTTGTGAAACAAAAATGGCTAGGCTGGCAGGATTCGAACCTGCGAATGACGGGACCAACACCCGTTGCCTTACCACTGGGCGACAGCCTATCCTACTCTTATACTACCACA
>JAFQXY010000007.1 GCA_017406745.1 Candidatus Saccharimonadota bacterium
GCTTGTGCAACTTTTTCTTGACTGTATGATGTACTGGTTAAACTATCTAGCATAAAGTATTTTAGAGCTCTACTATCTATTTCACTACCAGTAGCATAGAGTGATAGCTGTAAACCATCTTTTAATTTGCTATAGGTAGCTTCGTAAGCGTCTGGGCCTAATCCTTCATCTTGGGAAGTGGTATTTAATGCGCCATGATTTGTAGCCTCACTCTTTTTAATTTCTTCTGCGTCATCATAATTTAATTTATATGTAAGCGAGATGGAGTTTAAGTCGTCATCTCTAAAAGTAGCAGTAATCTTCATAGACTTACTAGTGGAATTATCATAACTAAATAGAGGGTAAGTAGTAGTTTTTGACTCACAAACTAAATGTTCTTGAGCCTCTAAACCATCATATCCGCCCGTTACTGTAGTTTGTCCTTGAGTAAGAAATAATATTAAGCAGACTACAGCTATACATACTAATAAAATACTGACCACAATTAGCCAAGTATTTTTATCACGTTTCTTATTGTTATTCTCCAAATCGCCTCCTTTACACTCTATTTAATTATGATAATCTTGATAAGAAAATCCCGGACCACCCGGGATTTTCTTATTTTAAGCTACTTTACAATTAGCTAGCAGCAGCTAGTACGTATTGTGCAGTACCATTGTAGGTGCCAGTAGCTTGGTTGTTATCCAAACCTACTTTATAGGAGAACTCATAAGTATCGGTCATAGTAGAACCACTAGAAATAGCGGCAGTGGTGAAGGCTGTAGCAGTACCACTATTCTTGGAGTAGTAGGCGGTCCAAGTCTTGGAGCCAGCTGAAGCTTCTGGACTACCACTGTAGGCAATGTTATGAGCAGCTGTACCATTAGTCAATGCGCTAAAGGTTGGAGTCAAAGTGTAACCATTGTTGGCGTTACACTTGATGGTGATATTTGTTGGGGAAGCAGTACCAGTTGTTCCTAGTACTACTAATTCACCAGGGTTACCAGTACCAGAGTAACTGTTGCCAGTTACAGTAGTAGATGAACCATCTGAAGTAGCCATCGTGCAACTAGCATTGACTGTAACACTAAGATTGTCGGTGATAGTCATAGTATCAGCAAATACACCAGCCATAGGCATAGCTACTGCTGCGAAAGCGGATACACCGGCAGCTGCGATTAATGATTTTTTCATAGTATTTATTCTCCTCTGCATTTAGCAGATTAATTTATATTTGTGTTAGAATATTGTGACAAAAGCGGTTTGAAAATGCTTGGATAGGTGCATCTGTTATTGTTATCGATTTTGGGAGTAGAAAAATGGTGATGTGCGCATTGCCATTTGTTGTACTCGAAAAACAGTGACAGATGTATTGTTATTTGCGCTATTTGGAAAGATGGCGATGATGCATTGTCATTTGCGGTATTTTTTAAATAATTCTTCCATACGGCCTTCGAAACCATGAAGATAACGTTCTGTAGTGGCGATACTTTCGTGGCCAATCATTTCTTTTATTTCGGCTACAGAGGCACCACGACGTTGTAGGTCTGTGGCAAATGAGTGGCGTAGGGAGTGGGGGTAAAAATCTGGCATGCCGGCATCGGTAAAAGCTTTTTTGAGCCAGAGCCGTACTGTGGCGACAGCGGGTGGAGTGCTAGTAGGGAGCCAGCTCCAAACATAATCTGTTATATCGTTCTCTGAAATATAATATGCTAGGTCCTGCTGGGTTTGTTGGGTAATGTAGACTTCTCTGGGCTTGTTGCCCTTGCCGATAAAATTAATTCTCTGGCCATCTATGTTGCGAAGCCTGAGGTGGGTGATTTCGGCGATGCGCATGCCGGTTTCAAACATAATCCTAATAATTAGACTAGTGGTGGTGTCGGCGTAGAGTAGGGCGGTGGCTATTTCTTCTTCGGTGTAAAATTTGCGCCGGATGTTACCTTCTTTTAATTTCTTGACAAGGGCGAGATTTAGGGGGATATCTATTCTGGCACTGCGAAAGTATTTAACCATGGTAATGATGGCTGAATTGTAGGTGTTGAGAGTGCGTGAGCTTACACCTTGGTTTTGCTCTTCTTTCATCCAATTATTGAAGATCTCGTTGGTGATTTGGTTGACATTGGTGATTTTGGTGGCGCGGATAAAACAATTAATTACACTGCGTTTGGCGATGAGGGTGGCTGGACTCATACAGCGAACCTTTTCGCAGTAATCAAAATATTCGGCAATTTGGCGGTTGATGGATTTCATATTACTCCTTGTTATATTTTAGGATATTGTAGCACTTGGTGGGTTATACGAGGGATAATGGATATGTTGGGATGGTGAGCGTATGGTGGTGTACTGCGTGTTGTGATAGGGAAATATAGTGTTGTAATCTGGGGGGATTTGTGATATAATGGGAAGCATGATAACAAAAGAGAATAAAGACAAGGCTATTGCCAGCGTAGCACGTAATAAGGCAGACGTTGGTTCTCCTGAAGTACAAGTGGCTATTCTGACGGCTCGTATCAAAGAAGTAACGGAGCACGTAAAGAATAATAAACATGACTTTATGGCCAAAAGAGGTTTGATGCAGATGGTGGGGAAGCGCAAAAAGTTGCTTCGCTATCTGGAAGAAACGGATTTTGAGCTGTATAAGAAGACTGTGGCTAAGTTGGGACTTAGGAAATAGATTAAAAAACGCCCGTTGGGGCGTTTTTTGTATAAATGTGATAACTTGAATGTGAAAACCCCCGTTCGTGATGAACGGGGGTTTTGAGGAGGTTTTATCGCCTTGAAACTGGGCTTTCCAGCGGGTCGTATTTCTCGTAGGACGGCGTGTCGCTACGAGAGGGTAACTTAGCAAAGGAGCGGAACTCGTAGAACAGTTCTTTGAGTTCCGTCCAAGGGACGCCCGCTTCTTTCATTTCTACATATAATTGGAAATAGGGGCTGCTGAAGAATTTTTGGAGAGCCTCGTCCAGCTCTTTTTTGATAAAGCTGAACGCACCACTAAAGTTTTCAATGATTTGTTCGGTAGTGTAGGGGACGTTTTCCCCTAGGTAGGTATTCACCGCAAACATGACTTTTATGACGGAGGCGCCATGGACGAACTGTCCATCGTTGTTCTTGTAAAACAACTTTTTCTCGCGGAACAGTCCGACAGCATTTACGTCTTCCTTCCATGCGATTTTTTTGCGAACCCCAACGTAGACTTCAGTGACTGCAGAGGCAAGATCTACTTCTGTGAGTCCATCGGGATTTGATATGATGATTTCGAGCGTTTGAGGCCCAAAGCCATCTCTGACTTCAACTTTCATATAAAAACTCCTCTCAAGAATACTAGGGTGGATTTTTTTGCGGAATTGCAAAACTATCCCCTCATGTTTAATTATAGCACACTTTGCAAAAAATGTCAATCGATGATAAAATAGATAAGGATAGTTTATTGTTTTGGACTACAGAGGTGGTCTTGGTGGTAGCTATCATTGTGTTAATTTTAAAAAACAGGGAAGACGGCAGATATGGTTTGCTAAATAGATTTTGGCCAATGATATCTGGAGTTTTCCCTAAAGAAAGGATTTTTATGGAAATTATTAACCCTAGTGGCAAAAAGACTTTACAGGTGTCTACTGAGTGGTTGGGGCGAAAATTAACATTAGAAGTAAACAGAGTGGGGTTTCGTTCTACTTCGTCGGTGTTGGTTACTTATGGTGATACAGTGGTGTTAGGCTCTGTGGTGGTAGGGACAAAGCCGGTGGTACAAGATTTTTTCCCACTCTCTATAGATTATGAAGAAAAGTGGTATGCGGCAGGTAAAATTAGTGGGTCGCGCTTTATCAAGCGTGAGGGTAAGCCGGCAGATGAGGCGGTGTTGGTGGGGCGGCTGATTGACCGGCCAATTCGCCCGTTATTCCCAAAGGGGTATCGCCAAGAGGTGCAGGTGGTATGTACGGTATTATCTATGGACCCGAGTTTCCGCCCAGATTGTGTAGCGATGATTGCGGCGTCATCGGCACTGATGAATGCTGGCGTACCGTTTGATGGGCCGGTAACTGGGGTAAGAATTGGGCGAGTAGGTGGTGAGTTTAAGGCATTTTTGAATGAAGCTGAGCGTGAAATGTCGCCACTAGATTTGGTGGTGGCGTGTAAAGACGGCAAAGTAATGATGGTGGAGGCTGGCGCTAAAGAGGTGCCAGAGGAAATGATTATAGAGGCAATGCATTGGGCGGTGAAAGAAGTGCAACCAGTGTTAGATTTGCAACGTGAACTAGCCAAGCAAGTAAATGCGCCAGCACAAGAATACGAATTGGTGTTGCCAGATGAAGAAATATTAGAAGAAGTGAAAAAGTGGACTGAGGGCAAGTTTGGCTCTAAAATTCGTGGCAATGTGATGGAGCGTGCGCAGATTTTAGATGATTTGAAATATGCAATGCATGATGAGTTTGCGCTTTTACATGGTGAGGGCGAAACCGATAACGAAAAAGTAGAATGGTATGATGAAAACTTGCGTGATGTATACGACCAAGCATTTGAGCTGGCGTTGTATGCGGAGGTACGGCGAGGAATTGTAGAAGAAGGAGTACGGCCAGATGGGCGCAAGCTTACAGAGGTAAGACCTCTGAGTTCACAAGTGGGGATTTTGCCACGAGTGCATGGATCTTCGCTATTTACTAGGGGTGTAACACAGGCGATGAATATTGTGACATTGGCACCACTATCTTATTCACAAGAAGTAGATACGATGGAAGTAACAGATGGTAAACGACGTTATATGCATCACTATAATGCACCATCTTATACGGTGGGCGAGTGTGGGCGGATGGGTTCCCCTGGGCGACGCGAGATTGGGCATGGGTATTTGGCAGAGCGGGCTTTGCTACCGGTGTTGCCTTCCGAAGAAGATTTTCCTTATGCAATTAGAAGTGTAACAGAGATAATGTCGCAAAATGGTTCTACTTCTATGGCGGCGACTTGTTCATCTTGTATGGCATTGATGGACGCAGGTGTGCCTTTGAAACGGCCAGTATCTGGGGTGGCAATGGGGTTGATGGTAGATGTACCTAAGGGCGAACCTATCACGGAAGCGGACATTGATAAGGCTTATGTACTAACAGATTTGATGGATGCTGAGGATTTTGCGGGGGATATGGACTTTAAGGTGACTGGCACGACAGAAGGAATTACGGCGTTGCAGATGGATATGAAGGTGCATGGGTTACCAGTGGAGATTATGGAGAAGGCTTTGAAACAGAGTCACGATGGGCGGATGTTTATTTTGGACCACTTGGTATCTGTGATTAATGCGCCAAGAGAGAAGATTTCTGATTTTGCGCCAAGGATTGAAAAGATTCAGGTTGCTAAAGATAAGATTGGGGCTATTATTGGTAAGGGTGGGGAAACTATCAATAAGATTACGTCCGAAACTGGGGCCGAGGTGGATATTGAGGATTCTGGGCTGGTGACGGTATCTGGAACTGATATGGCAAAAATACAGGCGGCGATGGATTGGATTAAATCTTTGGTGGAAGAACCAGAGGTGGGGAAGATTTACAATGGTACGGTAGTAGCGATTAAAGATTTTGGGGCGTTTGTGAATATTTTAAACGGGGTGGACGGGATGCTCCATATTTCGCAGATTGCGGATAAAAGGCTAAACAAGGTGGAAGAAGTGTTGCACGTGGGCGATAAGGTGCGAGTGCGTCTGGTGGCGATAGACGATAAAGGAAAAATATCGCTATCTATGAAAGGCATAGATAAATAGAGGTGTTTGTGCTATACTGGGTCTAACAGCTCTACTATGAGGTTTGTTATGGATAAAATACGGAATTTTTGTATAATTGCACATATTGACCACGGTAAATCTACGATTGCGGATCGTATGATGGAATTAACTGGCACAGTATCTGAGCGAGAGATGCATTCGCAACTTTTGGATTCTATGGAATTAGAGCGTGAGAAGGGCATTACGATTAAGCTAGCGCCTGTGACGATGCATTGGAAAGGTTATACTTTGAATTTGATAGATACCCCTGGACACGTGGATTTTTCGTATGAGGTGTCGCGGAGTTTACAGGCGGTGGAGACGGCAGTACTAGTGGTGGATGCTACGCAGGGGATACAGGCACAGACGTTGGCTAATGTGTATTTGGCACTAGAGCAAGATTTGACGATTATTCCGGTGATAAATAAGATTGATTTGCCGGCGGCGGATGTGCCAAAAGTGACAGCGCAGATTGTTAATTTGCTAGGGTGTAAGCCAGAGGATATAATAAAGGCCTCTGGTAAAACGGGGCAAAATGTGGATAAAATATTAGATGCGGTGATTGCATTGGGACCTAAACCAAGGATCGTTTTGGGGCACGGCGTCGGTCCGGCCCGTCTTCACGGGCGGACCGCGCCTTCTACCTCGGTAGCAACCTCCGGAGATCCCCAAACCGACCTTGGGTTTAGGTTCCACCCCACAAGAGCATTGATATTTGATTCATATTTTGACGATTATCGGGGGGTGGTGCTTTATGTGCGGGTGTTTGAGGGGGAAATTAAGAAAAATGCAGAGATTTTGATGATGGCGGTGGGCAAAAAAGGATTGGCGTTAGAGGTGGGGGTGTTGACGCCTAAAATGACGCCACGAGATAGCTTAAAAGCGGGGGAGATTGGCTACATTGTGACGAATTTAAAAACCACGCGTGAGGCAAAGGTGGGTGATACGGTAACGCTGGCAAAAGGGGCGACGGTGCGTGAAGTCACAAACAACGATTTAGCAGATAGTAAAACGACAGACGAAGGTAAACATTACGAAATTGTAAAAGCTGATGGCACGATATTGGAACCATTACCAGGGTACAAAAATGTATTGCCGTTTGTGTATGCAGGGTTTTTTCCGGTTTCTAATGACCAATATAAAGAATTAAAAGAGGCAATAGAGAAGCTGTCATTGTCGGATTCGGCGCTTCAGTATGAACCGGAGAATTCACCGGTTTTGGGGTTTGGTCTTAGAATTGGATTCCTCGGGTTGTTGCACATGGATATAATTCGTGAACGGCTGGAGCGAGAGTTTGGGCTGGATTTAATCGTGACAAATCCATCTACAAATTATGAAGTCTTGATGAGTAACGGTGAAGTACGCGAGATAAAATCTGCATCGGATTTGCCAGATGTGTCTGAAGTAGCGGAAATTCGGGAGCCATGGGTAAAGGGCGAGATTATCTTACCAAAATCTATGATTGGTGGGGCGCTAGATTTGATCAATAAAAAACGTGGACACCAGACGAGTTTGTCCTATATTGAGACCAAAGCAGTGATTGATTTTGAGGCACCGATGGCGAACCTTTTAACGGATTTTTACGACCAACTAAAATCTGTGACTAGTGGCTATGCGTCTTTTAATTACGAATTAAATGGCTATAGGGCGGAAGATTTGGTAAGGGTAGATTTTTTGGTGGCGGGGCATAAGATGGATGCACTAGCGGTGATGTGCCATAGGAGTGAGGCGGATGCAATAGGGCGCGAGGTGACTAAAAAATTGAAAGAGGTGATTCCTCGGCAAAATTATGAGGTGGCCTTGCAGGCGGCGATTGGGGCGCGAATTATTGCGCGCGAGACGATAGGGGCATATCGTAAGGATGTAACAGTAAAAATACACACAGGCGATAGAGATAGAAAAGCAAAATTATTAGAAAAACAAAAACGGGGTAAGGCGCGGATGAAGCGGTTTGGCAAAGTGGATATACCGTCGGAGGCATTTACTGTAATGCTGAAACGGGATTAAAATTAGAGATTTTTCTTTCATGTATTTTGATTGCGATGAATTATGCAACAAGGCTGATTAAATTAATTTATAATGTGATAAAATGGAAATATGAAGAAAAAAGTAGTTTTGATGATGATGGTGGCTTGTTTTTTGACGGTGTTTGGGATGTTTGGGCTAGAAAACACTATTGTGATGGCTAGGAGTACTGACGGTGTGGAAATTGCAGTGGAAAATACCGAGAATACAGAAAATACAGATAATGCAAGCGGGCTAACTAGCAAGCAAAAAGCTATGATTATAGATAATTGCGCAAGCATAAAAGAGAGTTTGCAGGTAACTCAAAGAAATGATGCTAGGGCGCGGGTGTATTTGGGGCGATATTATGAAACCATTTTGACAGATTTTATTACGCCACTTAATCTGCGGTTGGTAGAAAATAACATTTCTAATGCAGGCTTGATTGAAAATCAGAGTTCTTTTGCTACGCAGAGGACGGCTTTCATAAATGATTATATTGGTTATCAGCAGGGGCTGGAGGATTTGGTGGCGATAGATTGCAAGGCGGAGCCAGATAGATTTTATAATAGGTTGGAAAAGGTGCGTGAGTTGAGAGCGAAAGTAAAAAAAGATACTACAAAATTAAGGTCGCTTATTACAGAGCATTCTAAATTGGTGAAAGAGCAGGAGGCGAAACTATGAAAAGTGGGACGCGTAATTTAGTATTGCTGGGGGTGGCATCTGTAACTATAGCGGTGGTGGTGACGGGTGTTTCTCTGTTTGTTTATCATAAATCGGGGGATATTTATTTGGATAGGTCACGGCCTGGGTATTTGCCAGATGAAGAAGAGATAGAGCAAGATGAGGGGGCGGTGATAGAAGAATATAATTTTGATAAAACTGGGGCGATAACAAAAGAGGTTTTGGATGAATATTTGGAGCATTTGGATGCAGAAACCAAGGCACTGGATGCTTATACGGACCCGTTTGGAGCGGAAGCGCTAAGCGATGCGAGGTTGGGGATAGACGGCACTAAAGCGCCGGATGGTAATTGAGTGGTATTAGTGTGCTGGAATTTTTACAAAGTGTGGGAAAATGAGGTTGTGAAAGCTTATAAAGTGTGAATTAACAGGGGCGGTTTTGGTGGAGAAAGAAAAATTGTAGCAAAAAGTGGTTGCATGGTGGGCGAAAAGTGTGCTATAATGGTATTGCTACAATTAAGAACTTTCAAATGAAAGGCAAACCAATTTTGTGTTGGCAGATGTTTCTGGGGGAATGATGGCACCATAGGGTGATCAGTATCCCAGAGACGTTTGCCTTTGGAGTTCTTGATTGTAGCGCCCCTGTGGTGCCATTTTTAGACTAAGGCTCAAAATTAAGGCGAAAGTGCGAAAGGTAGAAGCTAAAAGCACAGAAACCAAAAGCACACAAAAGTGCGAGGCGGTAAGAAATGGTAGACCAAGGGAAAAAAGAATTATAACTTAAAAATGAGAGAGGTGCTCTCGAGAGGAAAGGTCATAACCATGAAGACAACACAACAATTCAAAAACTACATTAAAAATAATCACAGAATCACTACGGTGGGCTTAACCAGCTCTTTCCTTCTTGTTCTGCTCATCCTTGCAATATGTATACCACTATACAAGGATGAGTTAAACACAAAGGCAACTA
>JAFQXY010000008.1 GCA_017406745.1 Candidatus Saccharimonadota bacterium
CGCCACGCTTAGAGACACCAGAAGTACAGGGTATAACTATACCGTAGCCAAAATAGGTAATTTATGCTGGATGACACAAAATCTCATGCTAGGTAGTAGCTCTACCGTAGCTCTCACTAGCGCCACTAGTAATGTCTCCTCCTCTGGCTACACCCTCCCAGCTAGAGGCACATCCGGAACTAGCTATAGTGGCCAGTATGTTTGGGGTAATGATACGCAATGTACTAGCAGTAGTACCACTGCCTGTGCTGGCTATTATTCATACGCTACTGCTACAGCAGGCACTAATCCATCCAGTGGCACATCTAGCTACGACATCTGCCCAGCAAACTGGCGACTACCTACATCAGCAGAACTAACTACCCTTGAAAAGACCTATACTTCAGGCGCCACTTTAACAGCCAGTCCCTTCCTTGGCGTCTACGCCGGCCGCTACAACAATAGCTCGTTCTACGATGGCGGGTCGGTCGGCTACTACTGGTCGTCTACTGCCTACAATAGTAGCCTCGCCGACCGCCTGTACTTCGGTAGTAGTAGTGCCGGTATCAACGGCACCACTAAGTACTACGGGTACTCTATCCGTTGTGTGGCTAAGTCTTAGCCGTCCGCCCCTAAGCTACCAAAACTTTTGGCAGGTAGCCACACGTACTTTTCTAGCATCAAGTATGATTTAAGCAAGACCAAACAACCCAATTTACCTACATTGAATAAGCCCAGCATCCTTATCATTGCAAGATTAATCCCAAGCCATTTTAAACAATAAAAAGTGCGAACCAGACTAATTTTTACAACAGTTACAGATGAGTATCCTGTACTGTAATACAGGTACGAATCTGCCTAACTGTTGTGAAAATTATTACTGCGTGAGCACTTCTGTTTAAAATGGCTTGGATTGATCTCAAAAGATAATTTCAATGCCTACCTAAAATTATTATTTTTTATTAGGCGCGAAGTGAACCGTAGGTGAATTGGGTTGTTTGGTATTTTTACCCCGCATACTCCCACACCGTCCCCTCGGCAGTATCGCGCACAGCAATTCCCTGTGTTAATAGTTTATCTCGCAATTCGTCTGCCCGTGCAAAATCCTTGTTCGCCCGTGCAGACTCTCGCTCACGAATCAAATCAACTTGAGCGGTATTAATATCTGGCGACTCCTTAATTAATCCCAACCCAAACAACCTATCCACCAAAACCCAATCATCATAAGATAGATCAGAGTTATCAATTATCGCAAACGCTTCCGCTGAGTTTAAGTTATTCCCTACTGCAGACAAAACTTCCGTAAAAACCCCACTGTTCGACTTAGCCCCAGCCCCAGTTTCAATCTCAGCCCCAGCCTTATTACCAGCCTCACCTTTAGCATCACTAACCCCAGCCCCACGTTGATATGTTAGCGCTATCTTGTTTCGCCAATTCAGCCTCCGCGCTTTAGCTCCTGCCAAAGATTCAAAAGTAAAATTACGCGTACCTTGATAATGCCCAGATAACACCCACATTTTAAAATCTAAAGCCGAAAACCCCCGCTCCGCCAAATCAGATAATAAATACACGTTCCCCAAAGATTTAGAAATCTTCTCACCATCTATGGTAATAAAATTACAGTGTAACCACGTCCGCGCCAACTCACGTCCATACGATGCATAAGTTTGCGCAATTTCATTAGTATGATGCACTGGCACGTGGTCTATCCCGCCAGTGTGAATGTCTATTGGCTCACCTAGTTCTTCGTGGATAATAGTGGAGCATTCCAAATGCCACCCAGGGTATCCGGGGCGCCCCAAGTAATCCCAGCGCATAATGTGCTTTTCACCAGGTTGGATAAATTTCCAAACAGCAAAATCCGAAGCATTACGCTTTTCGCTAGAAAAACCTACACGCGCCCCCGCTTGCAACCCCGCCAAATCCAGCCGTGCAAAATCTGCATAACGGTCAAATTTTGCTGTATCAAAATACACTCCATCGCGCGTTTCGTAAGTAAACCCATGCTCTGTCATTAAATCTACCGCCCGCATATCCGCCTCAATATAATCCGTAGCATGTGCGATTACATCTGGTTGTACCAAATCCAATAAATCCCACCCCCGCATAAAATCATCACCATAAAACTTCGCCACTTCATAAGGTGTTTTACCATCGCGCTCGGCGCCTTTTTCCAGTTTATCTTCTCCCTCATCGCCATCGGATACCAAATGTCCTACATCGGTAAAATTCAAAACTCTCCGCACAGCATGCCCCTCGGCGCGCAAAGCCCGCACCAGTAAATCCCAGTAAATATATGCCGCATAATTCCCAATATGCTGATAACCATATACTGTCGGGCCACAGGTATAAATCTTTACATCCTCACCAAGGGGCTTAAACTTTTCTATTTTTTTAGTAGCTGTATTAAATAATCTCATAAATCCTCCATTTATTTTATACTGTTGTAAAAATTACAACACTAAACATCGCCTGCGTACACTACGAAACATCATTAATAATATCCTCCAATACCCCTACCATTTTACTATATTTATCTTTAGACATCCCATGTCGTCCAGCTGTTTTTATGGCAACCAAATATTTGGAGTTTTCTTTTAAAATATGCGGTATATTTTTTGCGCCAATAAATCTATCCATCTCGCCATAGATTATAGTGGCATGGGTTTTTAAATTAATAAAACGCCCATAATTATACTTATTTAAAACTATTTTGTCTATAGAATTATTAAAAGACTTCTCTTTTAAAATTTTATGATTGTTTATGCTCACGGCATCTTTAAATAGCTTAATGCCTATCATAAATTTAGGATTCTCGATATCCTCTGGACGATATACTGGTGGAGAAACCAAAATCAAATGTTTACAAGATTTCTTGTAAGTGTCTGCATACCGTATGGTGATCAAGGCACCCATCGAATGTCCTACCAATACTAGTGGCGTATCTAAGTGCAGATTATTTATAGAATTATGTAGTGCAGTTATTTGATCGTGAAAATCGTAATTTAAATCATCCGAAGTATAACTTTTGCCAGACCCCAGTAAGTCAAAAGCCACAAAACGCACATTTTTGAGTGAAGCCGTCCCCTCTAGATATTTTATAGTATTAGTAAAACAGCTCGCATCAGTGGCAATTCCGTGCACAAAAACCACAGTCACAACTGGAGTTTTACTTGCACAGTAATCATGAACTTTTTTTAATTCTAGCTGTACTTCTCTAGGTTTAAAACGTTTGAATATTCCCATGCTTCTCCTCACTAAAGTCTGCTAATAATTCTGGCACTACATGTACCAAATCCGTCACTACGTCTTCGTAAGTAGTATCGTAAGTTCTAAAACCAGAAGCATATGGATGTCCACCACCACCAAAATACCCCGCAATTTTATCAGCAATGGGTGCTTCTATGGTACACCGTATTTTGCCAGTTACTTTGCCATCTGGGTATGTCTTTATGGCTACGCCAACTTTTACGCCCTCCACCATGCGTATTTCTTCCAAAATTAATACATTGGGATTATATTCGTCTGAATATTCGCGGATTTCATCCCAAGTAATATGTACGGTGGCTAACTCGCCATCCAAAGAATAATCAATCTTTTTGATTAAATCAGCCTTATAATCCAAGATTTGCGGAGTTTTTTTCATGAACTCGCGCCGTCGCTCCTCTAGCCCTGCCACATCGGCACCAAGTTTTGTTAGCTCTGCACATATTTCAAAAGTCCGTGCCGTCACACCAGAGCTAGTAAGCCCAAGCGTATCAGACATAATCCCCTGCATCAGCGCCTCCGATGCAGATTTGCCAATAGGCATATTTTGCGCACTTGCTATTTCGTAAATTAATTCACAGCACGCTGGGCGAGTTTCTATAATTGTCTCGTGCGGAAAATTCAAATCGTCTTCGGTTTCGTGGTGATCTAGCACCAGTACTGGCGCATTATACAATCTATTGCGAATTGCCGTATCGCCTAGTAGTTTGGATAATAATATCTCCGCAGCTGTATCTACTATAATGTATCCATCGGCCTTAAAATCAAAATCAATTTCCACTCGCGCCCAATCAGCAAAATAGCGCAGATATTTTGGTATATCTACTGGGCAATATAAACTAACTTCTTTATCTGCCAAAATATAGTCCAGCGCAATTGCACTACCTAGCGAATCGCCATCAGGATTTTCTGCCTGTATAACACAAATACGATTCTTGTCTTTAACAAAATCTAAAAAACTCTGATACATAATATCATTATAGCACATTTGTGAATTATCCCTTAAGTCAAAAATTGTGATACAATAAATAATATGAGTATTTTCCACGCAGACAAAAAATTTGAACGTTTTGAGGACGTTACCCCAAAATTACTCAAACAAGAAAAAGTCAAATTGCTTTTATGCGATTTAGACAACACTTTGCGTTTGCACTCCGAAAAAGAGCCTGCCGATGAGCTCGCCGACTGGATAGAAGATTGCCGCTCTGCTGGAGTTATGGTAGTAATTATTAGTAATAATGGCCGTAAAAAAATGATGCAAAAATTCTGCGAACCTTTGCAAATCCCCTGTGTTTGGTGGGCGCGCAAGCCCATGCGTACCAAATTAATTGAAGCCATGCAAGATTATAATTTTAAACCTAGCGAAACTATTATGCTGGGCGATAAATGGTCTACAGATGTTCTTGCCGCCAAATTTGCCGGCGTTCGCGCCTGGAAAGTAGACCATCGGAAAAAAGTAGTATGACGAAAACCCAACCTAACAGTTTAAATCTTCCTACAATCTTAACTTTTGTACGTATTGCTTTGGTAATACCGTTCATGATTTGCTTCTTTATCAATACTTTACCAGCGCAAATTATTACTATCGTGTGTTTTATTATGGCATCGTTGACTGACTATATAGATGGTTACCTTGCTCGCAAAAACCACCAAGTCACCATCATGGGCGCCTTTTTAGACCCTCTTGCTGACAAAATATTAATAAATCTTACATTTCTGGCGCTCGTTTATGTAAGGCTAGTGCCATTATGGGTGTTTGCCATAATCTTAATTCGTGATTTTGCGATAGACGGCATACGCATGATATCCGCCCAAAAAGGCATATCACTTCCAGCCGTCAAATCTGGCAAAATTAAAACCTTTTTTCAGATGTGCACAATCATACTAATATTGCTGAATATAATTTTTCAAAACCCAGTCTTTGCCACTATGAATAATACTCTACTATATATAGTGGTATTTCTTACAATCTTCTCTGGCGTTGAGATTTTCGCAAAAGGCTGGAAGCAATTAAGCAAATAACGCTATTACAAACAATACTGTTGCACTAAACGCAGTAGAGTCAATGCGATCTAAGAACCCACCATGCCCTTCTGTGCCACCCACAACATATTCCAACTTAGCAAAATATTTATTTTTTATTACAATCTCGTTGGAATCCTTTATTTTGAATTGACGCTTTAAAAAGCTCTCAAACAAATCGCCCACTAATGCGAATAATCCACAAAATAGAAAATAATAATCTGTATCTACTCGCCCTTGGGTAATCATGAAAATCGCAACCAGTATTACGGAGATTATCAGCCCACAAAACGTACCTTCCCAAGTTTTGTTTTTGGAAATATGCGGAAACGGACGTGATTTTTTAAAAATCTTTCCGCCAATGGCCTTACCACATAGATATGCAAAAATATCGTACCCACACACACCCAAAATAATATACCAAAAATGTATCAAATCCGTACCAGCCACCCAGATGGAACTTATCACCAAGAAAATAATCTCTAGTATCGCCAACAGCGCTTTTTTTATCTTGAATCCATGTTGAAAAAAACTTAATAATTCTATGCCCGCCACCAGGGCAAACAGACTATACAAAATCTTAAACGGAATCATATTAAAAGTATACAGCGCAATTATGGCTACCACAAATATACCCAACCCACACCAGAGCCTAACCACGAAGTTCTTATCCATACATAAATTATATCACTTTTAAGCTATTTTTAAGCTTTTTCTAGGAAAAAATGCTAAAATAAATATATGTCTGAGTTTTTCTATGGCAAAATACGTAATTTTCTCTACAAAATAGAAGCCAAATTGGAGCGCAATAAAAACGGCTATATCGACAAGCTCCCCAAAGATATCCACTATTTTGAAGGTGGGTTATATGATGCAGTTTACGAATCCGCTTGCAAATATCCACACAATATCGCTATAGAATATTTCGAAACCCAATTCACCTACAAAGATTTAATTAAAAAAATTAACAAAGTAGCTAGCGCTCTCAAAGCTAGTGGCGTAGAAAAGGGCGAGCGTGTCACCATCTGTATGCCCAATACACCAGAAGCTGTTTATATGTTTTATGCAGTTAATGAAGTTGGCGCCGTGGCCAATATGATTCACCCACTTTCTAGTGAAAAAGAAATCGAGGAATATCTCAACCGCGCCCACTCCAAAATTATTCTATGCATTGATATTTCTTACCCCAAAGTAGAGGCCATCATCAAGAATACCGATATAGAACAAGTTATAGTAGTTTCGGCCACCCGCTCAATGAGTTACGTGGTAAGATTTGTTTACTGGATCACCAAGGGGCGCAAAAATCACATCAAAAAATCTCAACATGTTATCACCTGGAATAAGTTTTTGGCGCGTGCCGGTAAGTTTATTGGCAACCCGCACACCAGAGTTAATTCAAAAGACCCAGCCGTGATCCTCTACTCTGGCGGTACCACCGGCAAGCCCAAGGGCGTAGTATGTACAAACCTTAATTTTAATTCTCAAGCGCTAGGTGCCAAATATCTTGTGCCGGAGCTACTAAGGTCGCGCTACTCTATGCTTTGCTTTTTGCCTAATTTTCACGCTTTTGGGCTTGGTGTATGTATGCATATCCCACTCTATTGCGGTATGCGCATGGTATTAATCCCACAATTCAACGCCAAAAAACTAAAAAATTACATCAAACGTTATAATATTAATATTCTAGTTGGCGTGCCTACAGTGTTTGACTTTTTTACCAGAATTAAATTTGGCAAAAATGATTTAAGACACATCAAAGGTGTAGTGTCTGGCGGTGATATGATTAACCAGTCAACCAAAGACAAGATTAATCGTTTTCTTCGTGCGCATGGTTCAAAAGCAATTATTCATAATGGCTACGGACTCACCGAAGCCTCTGGTGGCATGATTTTCTCTCCAGCCTCCATTGCTAAAGAGTCAGATGTGATAGGCTACCCACTACCAGATAGCGAAGTACTAATTCTAGACCCAAAAACCAACAAAGAAGCCCCTATTGGTGAGCCAGGCGAAATCTTAGTCCGCGGTCTTACCGTAATGAAGGAATATTTAAACAACCCACGCGAAACAGCCAACGCCTTTACCACCTTTAAAAACAAAAAATGGCTCCGCACCGGCGACATCGGCTACGTAGGTGCCAAAGGTGCAGTTTATTTTAAAGGGCGCATCAAACGCATGATTATTACCAATGGTTATAATGTCTACCCTACCAATGTGGAAGACGCTACGCTCAAATCCAAATTAGTAGAAAAGTGCGCTGTGCTAGGCGTACCAGACCAACTACGTGGCGAACGCGTCAAGGCTTTTGTGGTACTCAAAAAAGACGTACACGAGCGTACCGCTCGTAAAGATCTCGCCAGAATCTACAGACAATATCTTGCTAAATATGAAACCCCTCGCGAAATATCGTTTATTGCAGATCTCCCCAAAACCAAGCTGGGCAAAGTAGACTATCAAGCGTTAGCTATTTTGGGTGATTAAAATCTCAACCAAAGTAGTTTTAGCTGTCAATTCTCTAAAGTTTGGTTCTATTTTCTAACGCCGCAGATAGTGTAATTTGATCGGCATAAGATAAATCTACACCCAGTGGCAACCCACGCGCCAACCTAGTTAATTTTAATTCAGGTTTTTTGCCGTGCAAGACTTTTTCTAATAGTAACGCCGTAGACTCACCCTCTACCGATGGGTTTGTAGCTATAATTACTTCTTGCACATTGTCGTCTTCTACTCTCTGCACTAGTTCGGCGATATGTAATTGATCTGGTGTAATGCCGTCTATGGGCGAGATAGCCCCACCCAGCACATGATATGTGCCACGAAAACCCTTTGTTTGCTCTATGGCGTAAATATCCAAAGGCTCCTCTACTACCAGTACCGTAGTCTTATCGCGCTCCGGATCAGTGTAAAAAGGTGATAATTCTTCGCTAGCATCCACCAAAGCAAAAGTTACTGGGCAAGATTTTACGCCACTGTGTAATTTATCTAAAGCACCAGCAATATTTTCTGTGATTTTTTCATTAGAACGAAAAAGATAGTAAGCATAACGCTCTGCCGTACGCGGACCAACACCAGGTAGCATTCCTAGTGCATCAATCACATCGGTTAATGCTTGCGGTAACATCTTTTATCTACATCCCAGGCAATCCACCCATGCCTAGCCCGCCCATCAATGGCTTCATTTTGTCCGTGGCGATTTCTTGTGCCTTAGCAAAACCATCGCGCATACAATTTTCTATCCATCGCTCTAGTTCGTGTATATCGTCCAAATCAATTTTTTCTGGATCAATAGATACCTTTTTTACCTTTAGCTCGCCATTGATTTGCACCACTACTGCGCCATCACCGGCTTCTACTTCTACGATTTCATTTTTTAGCTCTTTCTGAGCCTTGCGAAGCTGATTTAGTAGCTTCATTTGGTCCATAGTTTGTCCCATATATTACTCCTTTACAGTATATAAATATATTATATCAGAATTATCCTTTAGTGGCGAGGTGATAATTTGTTTTAAATGATATTTCTCTGGCGTTTTCGAATCACGCAAAATGGCCACCTCTTCAATGCCGGCTGGTACCGAATCCGCCACGGTGATATTTGTAGATTCTTCCAATATTTTATAGAAATCATAATGTTCCCCCACTACCAAAGTTTTATTATCTAAGTTTTTCCTAATTATTTTTAAATCATAGCTAAATTGGTTGGCTACTTCTGGATTATAGCGATATCCATAAACATATTGCGCCAAGCTTGGTAAAATAATAAATGCAAATAATATAGTTAGTGGCACTAGCGCAGCGATACGCGCATAAGGGTTTTCCGGGAATAAGCCATACCATTTTTCCAGTAAATATTTCAAACCATGAGCCACCAAGATCGAAAGTGGCAAAAGTATAAATACAATTACACTGGGGTTAAAGCCAACAATGATTAGTGTAAAAAGTAATAATCCCGAAGCAATTGAATTGCGTGAAGCAAAAAAACCTTTAGTAGTAGAGAATAACCCAATCAGTGCCAAAGCTAGCATTGGCACACTTATTAGTGGTGACAAGAACACACTCCCCTCTATTGGCCACAAAGAAAAAGCCACTGAGAGCGCCGTAGCTATATTTGGCAAAAATCCCGACAGTGTGAAGTTTTGTGCAAATAATAATTCCATAATAGTATTAGGGTGGTGTATAACGTTAAGTAGTAACGCTACCATACCGCCCAAAATGATCAACCCCACTAATGCCAAAGGTAGTTTTGGTAAGCTTTTTACCACAAAGCGCAAATGTGGTTGTAAAAACACAAACAGCACGCAAAAAACCGCAAAATACAACATATACGGTGTAAATACCGACGCCAACAATGCTATAGCAAACAAAAAACAATAAGATGGTTTTGGGCGTTTTTCTCCTTGGATTTTTGACCCCAACCACAGTAATAACGCAGGCCAAAATACCACCATAATTAACGGCGTTCCATTACCCGCCAAAAACAAAAATGGCGTAGATAGCACTACTAAACATGAAGCCAGTAAAGAAACATTGCTCTTAAACCAGCGGTTAAGTAATAAAATCAGTAATAGCCCAAAAAACAACCCAACAACAATGCTGGGTAACTTTATTGCGTAGACTGTTAAGCCAAAGCACATAATAGATAATTTTTGCAAAACTCTGTAAGGCAAATCTACCAAATCGCCAGTAAACGGTGCATCTACAGACAATTGGTACGAATTTACCGCCGAATTAATCTCTGCTTCAGACAGCCCATATTGTGCAAATATAGGTAGCAAAAACAACAAGGCAATAAATGCCACCCCTAGTAGTATATACCCAATCACAAACCGGTATCTATACAAAAAAAGTTTAGAGATAATAATTTTCTTCACATTACCATTATAGCACGCAAGTATTTTTTTGCAAATGATACCACCACGCCAAAATGGCACCACACCAAAGCCATAAAGGAGCATTATTCCCTAGTAGGATCTAGTGACATAAAACGTAGTAATTCCGGATGAAAATATAATTCAATTTTGCCTACGGCGCCGTGGCGGTGTTTTGCCACCAAAAGCTCGGTGATATGTGTTTCTTCGTAATTATCGTCATTTTGCCGGTAATAATCTGGGCGGTGTAAAAACATCACCAAATCGGCATCTTGTTCAATAGAGCCAGATTCACGCAGATCTGATAGCACCGGCCTTGGATCATCTCGCCCAGTCACGTTACGTGAGAGCTGTGCCAAAGCAATTACTGGTATTTCTAGCTCACGCGCCAAAATCTTTAACCCGCGAGAAATTTCCGTTACCTCCTGCACGCGATTACCAGCGTATCTATTAGAACCTTGTATTAGCTGTAAATAATCCACAATCACTATGCCAATATCATGGTCGTGCATAGCACGGCGAGCCTTATTGCGTAGCTCTACTATGGTCATAGAGCTAGTATCATCAATATATATAGGGAGTTCATCCATTTCGGCCATTGCGTCTCCAATTTTAGCAAATTCATCATCAGTTAAATTACCAGTACGAATATTCCAGTTGTTTACGCCAGATACATCCGATATCATTCTGTCTACGATCTCGTTGCTCGCCATTTCCATAGAGAAAAACAGCGCGCCTTTGCCGTTAATACTAGCAATATTATAAGCAAGGTTCTGCGCAAAAGTAGTCTTACCCATTGCTGGACGTGCGCCAATAATTATCAAATCACCCTTTTGGAAGCCAGCCGTCTTCTTATCTAAATCCCTAAAACCAGTCTTTAGCCCGCGCAACGCACCCTTATTTTTGTGTAGTTCCTCTATCCTGTCAAAAGCGTCCGCTAGTAGTTGATCCATAGAAGAATAATCGCTTTTGACAACTTTGTCAGATACTTCAAAAAGCTCTTTTTCAGCGGTACCAATTAATTCGCCTACATTTACTCCGTCTTCGTATGCTTTATTGGCAATTTCCGTACCGGCCTTAATTAGCCTGCGTCTGGTAGATGTTTTTTCTACGATCTCTGCGTATGCTGTTGCATGGGCAGAAGTAGGTACAAAATTAGTTAGTTCTGCCAAATATGGCGCACCACCTACGGCTTTCAACTTTTTTATATTTTTCAACTCATTGGTTAGGGTAAGTAAATCTATTGGGCGATGTTGGTCATACAGGCTAGCCATAGCGCCAAAGATAATTTGATGACGTTCCTCATAAAAATCCGACGGTTTTACAATTGTCAAAACCTCAGGCAGTACATTTTCGGATAGCATCACTGCACCTAGTAGTGATTGTTCCGCTACGATATCTTGCGGTGGTACTCTGCCACCAGCATCACTAAAACGGGTCTTCTCCTCCATCATTTTTTACCTCACCTCCCATTATATCAGAAATTTTAGCTAGCAGACCATCGTTTTTGGTATTTTTTGGACTTTCGCCAAATTCATGAACAACAATTTTTATCCCGCTCGCTACACTAGTTAAAATCTGTTTATTTGCATCTTTAGATAATATATTATAAACAAACTTATGATTAGGGTAGATATCTAAGGTGTTACCGTTAAGCTCGTGGGTAGTTTTTAGTAGTTGAGAATATATTGTATCACTTAAATCTTTTATTTTTGCAACATAGGCGCCCCAGTTAAAATCCGTGATACCAGTGCTGGTATTTATGCCGTTAATATTGGTATTTGCAGTGCCAATGTTGGTACTTTTAGTGCTAACATTGGCGATTGTGGCACCAGCTTTCACTACACTAGTTTTGACACCCGTATTTCTAGAGGTAGTCAAGCAAGACGGCTCATAAGCTAACGCTACTAATAGTTTTGCCTCACCAAAAGGATCTTTAATCTCAGGCAACTTGGCCAGTAGTGGCAATAACTCTTCTTTTGGATTATCAACAATCTGTTTTATCATTTCTTCTGCCAAAGTTTCTGGCTTTATTCCACTAGACAACAATTCCTTTAAAAGTGTTGTAATTTTTACAACATCACCAACTATGTAGTCGGCCAATAAATTAGCAATTTTTTCATCATCTGGCAAGCCCATAGCGCCCATTACCTTTTCTTTGGTAATTTCGTTTGTACCATCAGACAATGTAGATATTTGGTCTAACAAGCTCAAAGAATCGCGAAACGACCCACCTCCACGCTTGACTACTACCGTCAGCGCCTCATCAGTAATTTTTATACCTTCTTTTTCGCAAATAGTTTTTAGGTGCGATTCCATAGTGGCTGTATCTGCTAGTCTAAAAATATAAGTCTGCGCTCGCGAAGTAATAGTCACGGGTACTTTGTGCGCATCCGTGGTGGCCATAATAAATATTACATGGCTAGGTGGTTCCTCCAAAGTTTTCAGTAGTGCATTAAAAGCCTCTTTTGTAAGCATGTGCACTTCATCAATAATATAAACTTTGTATTTGCCAGTAGTGGGAGCAATGTTCGCTTTTTCGCGTAGCTCTCGTATATTGTCTATGCCACGGTTAGATGCTCCATCTATCTCGATAATATCAATATAATCATCTTCTATTTGATAATCAAAATTATTTACTGCATGCGCAAAAATTCGTGCCACACTAGTTTTACCAGTGCCCCTAGGCCCGATAAAAAGATAAGCATGAGAGATTTTGCCTTGCTCCAAAGAACTAGCCAAAACCTTTGTCACTTGCTCTTGTCCTACAACCTCGGCAAGCTTTGTAGGCCGGTACCGCCTATACAAACTTTTCATAACAATATTATAATGCAGCCTCTACCGCCGCCCATGTAGCTTCGTCATTGTTGGCGGGAATAGTTACGCTTACCTGCGACCCATTGCGCAAGTGGAAATATGTTACCGATGCATACAAAATCTGATATTCCTTACCAGCAACTTCTACAAAATATTTATCATCGTGGTGTGTGAGCGTGCCTATTACTGTTTTGCGTTCCACTGGCCCAATTTGCTTATATAGGAATTTACCATCATCCGTAATTGTAAGTTTCATAATGTCGCCCTCCACCAACTTAGACTTAGAAGCGTAATTTGCAGGTACAGGATAGTTTTTGCCGTCTGGCCCAATCATAATTTGACCGTCAAAGATACCTTCCACAATCTTGCCGTCTGGGCTACTAACAACTGTTTCTCTTGGTGCAGTAATAGTTTCACCGTCACCAAGGATAGAGACTAGAAGCTCTTTTGCGGCAGACAAATTAGTCTCAGCTTCGCCAATCAAGCTACGTAATCTTTTTATTTGTTTTTCTGGTATTTCAGACATCACCTCGCATCCCGTCTAAATATATAGTATTAATATTATATTATATCTTTATCATCGTAAAGTCAAGAGCTTTATTTAATTTTTTATTAAAAGTTTTCCACCATTTTAACATCGGTAACGCCAAAAGTGTTGTAATTTTTACAATAAGCATCCACTATATTTTAGCTTGCATTTTTTACGGCGCTTTCTATCATTGTCCCCAGCTCTCTAATCTTATGGTAATCCACCCGATTTGTCATCACCACCAACACAAAAGTACGATCTAAATCCTTAAAATGCACAATGGCAGAATCATGATAAATGTTCCAATATTTATCATCGGCATTGTAATCCCACCCTACTTTATTATATACATCTACCGCACTAGAAAACCCGCTCGGCAAACCCTGTCGCCAATTATATTCTGTAGTGGGCTGGTTCAAAAACGAATCCCACATTTTTGCCAGTAAATTGCTGTCCGTAATATCTGGGTGTTGGTAAAATCTCCGCATTATGCGAGTAATATCTTCTGCATTGGAAACTAGCCCAGAAATATCCGATCCTCTAATTCCCCACTCGCCATATATAATATTATCTAATTTATCTGAGCCAATTTTAGCCCACAAAGTTTCTGCACAAGCAGAATGTGATTCACGGATAGCCAAATCTAAACATTTTAAAATTGTATACCCCGTACTACCCGCTGGGGTATCGGCCTGCCAAACCCCATCCTGTATTAGCCTATAACCCTCATACACCACGAATAATTTATAAAGAGAAGCCGTGTTGTATGACTCGGTAGAGTTATATCGCACTGCCCACTCTTTGCGATCCAAATCATAAATTGCCACGCTCTTATTGCCAGACACTCCACCAGCCCAAGCCTCCACTACAGATTTTAGCTCTATAGCCGGCGGCAATTCTTTGTCCAAATCGACACTATCACTAGAGTTATCGGCGCCATCATTATTATCTTCATACCCCAGATTATCGGAACTTTCAGACGCGCTTCCTTCATTTGTTAAATCCTCATTTACAGTGTCTTTTTGTCCTAAATTACTGATTTTCAGCAATAATACAACCAAAAACGCCACTGCCAATAGTATGCACACCAACAACAATGCATAATCACGCCGTCTAATTGGCGAAGCATTCGGCATACTAATATCGCCTAATGGCTCCTCTACGGCCTTTCGCTGGCTAATCTTTCTATGAACCATTTTGCATTATTTTCATCCATTAATTCTGTTTGCATATTACCATCGTATACGGTAGGTAAAATCTTAGTTTGTAGCAATTTGCCATCATAGAAATAATGCGCCAATATCAAGCTTCTAGTGGTACCGGGCCACCAAACTTGGTCAAAGAACAAATTACCTAGCCCGTAGTAAATTACTCCATCACCATACAATTCAAAAGTTTGTGGCTGATGTGCCGAAGTACCCACCACCACATCTGCCCCCAAGTCAATCAAATGGCGGAAGAACCCTACTTGATCACCAGCAGAGGAATCTGCGTAATCACAAGTGTTATCTTCTACTTCCGATACATAAGCACTACACTCGTAATATTGTATATCTACAATAACAATATCACCGCGCGCCTTAGCAGTTTTTATTTGTTCTTCTGCCACTTCCTCATAATATTGATTAGCACCAGGAGTATTATCTAAAGTGGCACCCCCAGTAGATTGATTAAATGCCAACATCGTGATATCAGTATTTTTTTCATTAATTTCTAGTGGCGTGCTTGCTTCAGAGGCTGTTTTACCACCGCCTACAATTTTTATCCCATTATCAATATAAGTATCAATAGTTTCTAGTGCAGATTCATCGCCACAATCTTGATTGTGGTTGCCAGTTAACTCTACAATATCTAGCCCAATAGCCGTAAGCGTTGCCACAAATCTTTTATCTGAGCTTATATTATCGCCTGTAGCAAAATCCGAAAAAGAGGATTCGTTGGAAGTATGGGTTAAATCAAAACTACTTAAAAATCCACCGATTTTCTCGGCAAAATAGTTAGCGTCGCCCACTTGGTATAATTTTTTATTCATACCGCGCGACAAAGCCGTAACACCAGTCTGCGCAAAAGTTAGTACGCTATCTTTACTAGGATATTGCCTAGAAAAACTACTATCTACTATTGGCTTGATTTCTTCGTCAAATTTCTCAGACTCAAAACTCACAATTCTATATACGGCACCAGTATCAAAATTATCCAAATAATAATTATTATTTATGCTTAGTAATTTTTGCTTAAAATCTAATTCTGATATATCTATCATTTTATAATTAACGTCTGCTACGTAGGCATCGGCAAACAAAAACTCCGGCTCACTCACATCAATATTATCATCTAGATTATAAAAATCTGTTACTGGCACCATTACTTGATACAAATATTCGCCATTTGCTAGACTGGGCAATTCAAGCTCGTACCGCGCCGATATCTTTACGTCTTTATCTAGTTCCACTTCATCGGTGAAAATCTCCTCTAGTTTGGCTAGTTCTTCACTAGATAGATTTTCATCATAATACACTACTCCAGGTACGTAAAAAATGCCAGTTTTTGTAAAAAATTGCACACCAAAAAAAGCAAGCGCAAACACAAAAACAAAAATCACTACACCACGCATTCCCCACCGCACCTTAGACACACGTCTTCTCATACTCACATTATAACACACAAAAATAATATACAAAATATGGTATAATGAACTTATGTTTAAATGGGCATGGCGTCAGAAAAACGAAGCAGAACGCGAAATATTTTCACCTAACAACCGCATCAAATGCGTCTTTAATCTCAAGAACAGTCAAGTTTTTTATCGTGTCTACAAAAATGACAAGCTCATTATAAAACCATCGCGCCTAGGGTTTGTAGTTTGTGGTGAAACACCACTTAAAGACCAGCTAAGCCTAGTTCGCACCACCACCAAAAAGCACAACGAAACCATTGAGCTACTTTGGGGCGAAGATCACCTCATCCCAAACAATTATTCCGAGTCCGCGTTTTTCTTGGCCGAAAGCAAAAACTCCCGTCGTCTTTACACTATACGTTTTAGGGTATTTGATAATGGAGTGGCTTTTCGCTACGAAATACCACCTCAGCCCAAGTTTCAGCGCATTACTATAGCAGATGAACTCACTGAGTTTAACCTAGACCTTAATACTACAGCTTGGAAAATTCCCGCCTATCAGCCAGATCGTTACGAATACAGTTATGAAAAAAGCGCCGTTTACGATTTACGTCGCCCAGTACATACTCCACTTACCCTCCGCACCCCAAACGGCTACTATCTTAGTATCCACGAAGCATCTTTATATAATTATGGTGCAATGACTATTCAGCTCAATCAAAACCAAGTTTTGCAATCTGATATCACCCCGCTTTCGGACGGCACACGCGCCCACGTAGATTTGCCGTTTCAAACCCCTTGGCGCCTCATCATGATTGCCGATTCCGCTATTGAACTTACTACCAATCGACTTATTTATGCACTCAACGACCCTCCATCCGCAGATTTTAGTTGGGTCAAACCCCTCAAGTTTATCGGAATATGGTGGGCAATGTACGTAGGTGAGTGGACTTGGGCCCCAGGCGAACGTCACGGGGCCACCACAGAACACGCCAAAGAATATATCGACTCTGCCACTAGGCTTGGCATTTCGGGTCTCTTGATAGAGGGTTGGAATGATGGCTGGGAGGGAGATTGGCTTAAAAATGGCATCCACAATAATTTCACCAATTCCACTCCAGATTTTGATTTTCCTGCCGTAGCGCGCTATGCCACCGCACATAATATCGAACTAGTGGGCCATCATGAAACAGTGGGTTTTATAGACAATTACGAAGCCCAAATCGAATCCGCCTATAATTATTACGCCAGTAATAATGTACATTATATTAAAACCGGTTATGCTGGCAGTATGATGACCATAAATGGTCGCCGTGAATATCATCATTCACAGCTCGGCGTTTTACATTATCAAAAAACCATCGAACTCGCAGCCAAAAAACATATCTGTCTGGATATTCACGAGCCTATCAAAGGTACTGGCATAGAGCGCACTTGGCCTAATCTACTTAGCCGTGAAGGCGCCCGTGGCCAAGAATACGAAGGTGGCACACTTAGCCCATCACACGCTTGTTTTTTGCCGTACACTCGTCTACTTGCCGGCGGTATGGACTATACCAATGGTATTTTTGATTTAGATAATAATGCCAAACGTATTAATACTACATTAGCACGCCAAATCGCATATTTTATTACAATTTATTCCGGCATGGCCATGGCAGCAGACCGTCCATTTATTTACGAAGAACGCTTCCCGCAAGTATTTGATTTCATTCGTACCGTACCCATAGATTTTGAACGCACGTTACCATTAGCCGGCGAAGTTGGTGAATATTATATAGTAGCACGCCAAGCGCGTGGTTCACAAGATTGGTATATTGGTGGAGTTGCCGATGAATACGGTCGCCGAGCCACTATTAGCCTAGATTTTTTGCCGGATGGGGCATATTACGCCAAAATTTATTCCGACACCCCCGAATCCCACTACCGCGATAACCCATTTGCTATTTCAATATCAGAAAAACACGTAGGCAAAAACGATTTGCTAGACATATTTATTGCACCGGGCGGCGGTTTTGCTATTCAACTCCGCAAAATTAATCCTTAACTTTAGCCATCACTATCAATCTATGCGTAGCATCTTGATTAGGTAGCATATCACCAGCACAAGTCATAATTGCTAAAGTGTCAATATCTGCCGGCGCTAATAAAAGACTCATGCTTACATCTTCTTTTTTTAAAATCTCCCTACCATATATTATATATTCATTATCATTATATATAATAATATCTCCAGCGCGCACTTGATTCAGATTTTTAAATACTGCTCCAGAATGCCCAACGAGCAAAGTTTTATTATTATTTCGGTTATAACTTCCTACGATGTCTTCTGGTGTGTTTAGTTTATTTTTATCCAAAGTAAGCGCTGTTACATCAGAAACCAAATCTATGCTGGGGATCATCAACTGCGCGTCTATTGTATATGAAGTAGCCTCTGCCGGTTGCAATCCTATTATCAAATAAATCGCAAACACTACTATATATATAGTAGCTAAAACCTTGCGTAAATCTGGCCTATGCCTTAACTCCACAATCCTCCTTTTATTTCATTATAGCATAAACATTTAAAAATGCTACACAAATCTACTTCAAATTTGGCAGGTAAAAAATTATATCCCGGGGCTAAATTTTTTTAATCTTGTTTCGTGCAATTTATAATTAGTATCATGAGATTCTACTTCCGCCCAAAAACTTTTCGAATGATCTGGATGGTTAATATGCGCCAATTCATGCACGATTACATAATCACGCAATACCGATGGCACATTCATTAAGCCAATATTTAGACTAATAGTTATTTCGTCTTGCTTGCTATTTGGGTTTTTTCTGTGCGTACACGAACCCCACCTAGTATTTGCATGAGAAAACTTAACTTTATCGTATCTATAACCGTATAATTTAGCAAAATATTCTAACCTATATGGTAGATATTCCCTAGCTTTTTTTGCTAATATTTTTTTTTGGTAATCGCGTGATCTTTGCTCGGCTGGATTTTTTATGGGTAGCTTCTCGCGAATCATTTTGCGATTTCGATTTAAAAACCTTTTTGCTAAAAACTCAGACGTGTGATTTGGTACGCTCATCTGCAAACGCCCAGAAGTATTGATCGAAAACCTAATGTTTTTTGCCAGAGCGCTTTTGCGTACAACAACTTCACCGAATTCGGAATCTTTTAATATCATTTTGTTAGATCTCTAAATTATGATTTTTCGGCGTCCGCCAAGCCCGCTAATACATGCCTAGCCTGTGTTTCGAACGTATGTTTACCAGACAAAATAATTGGTTTTTCAAAATCTGCAGGAGCCTCCAACCCAGCCATTAGATCATCATAAGCATCTTTAGCTTTTGATACAGACTTATAGCGCTGTTTCAAACGTAAGCGGATAGTAGCAAGGTCGGTTTGTATCCAAACTAATGATGGCGTATACCCAGCCTCACGCAAGATATTACGTACCTCACTGCGCTCTTTTTCAGAGCCTAACCCACCTTCAATCACAAGAGTCTTGCCAGTGCGTGCCAGTAACTCAATTATTAGTAAAATGTTTTTACGAGTTAAACGATTTTTTTCCTTTAACTGGTCAAAATCGTAATAAGCAAGGTCAAACTTTTTAGCGAATTTCTCGGCAAAAGTGGTTTTGCCACTACACGGCGCACCAAACACCAGTAGTACTCGTCGTTTATTCTTTTTACCTTCCATAATAATACTATTGTAACATAGATTTTTATGAAAACCAACAAAATTGCACTAACTCACTGCATCACGTACACTTTTTATTTGTAAAATAGTTATTCCAATTTTATCACAATATTCGGCTGGAGTGAGATAATTCATCGTAATCGAAGACCTTAATTATTCACGCCATGATGAGCATTAAAAGAGTCTGCTGTTAATTTTTCAAAAATAAATCCATTATCAATACCGTATTGCACAATTCTTTCTACTGCTTCCACTGAAAAAGATTTTACATCGTGTTGCAAAACTACAGATTCTCCGCCGATTTTTAAGGCTGAAATTACATTATTATACACTTCATCCGCCGTAGTTGCTCCGCCAGCATCTTTTGAATCTACGTTCCAGTCAAAATAATTAAATCCACGTTCATCCATTAGTGCTGTTAGTGCGCTCATAATATGTTTTCCGCCATCGTAATTTCTACTCACCAAATTAGAACTACCACCGGGAAAACGCATCAATTTAGAAGTATATCCTGTAATACGCGCCACGCGCTCTTGCACTGCAATTAAATCCGCCCAAAAATTATCCACACTTGCGTAAATGTAAGCATAGTTATGTGATGCTGTATGCAAACCTATTGCATGGCCCTCATCATATTCACGAGCGATTATTGCATCATCGCCATTGTTGGTTACAAAAAAGGTAGCTTTTATATTATACTTTGCTAGCACATCTAGTAGCATAGCGGTGTAATCCCCCGGCCCATCATCAAAAGTTAGATAAATCGTACCGTGGTATTCTAGTACGTTAATTTTACGCCGGACTTTGGCAGCGTTACCAAAATTATCCGTAGCAGAATAAAAAACACGATACACCCCAGCCGTATTTACGTCTACTTCACCCTCCATTTCTACCGCCACTTCGCCACAAGCATCAATCGCCGTAGCCCCCAACTCTGTGTATTCGCCCCTACCGGCCACCAAAGTTATAATTTCATCACCATTGATAGTAATTACTGGTGCTTCTTCATCTGGTTGGCAAACATTCTGTTGTTCCGCAACTTTTGTCATCACAGTGCTAGTTACGAGTAACACCGCCAAAACTATAGATAAAGCCACAATCCCCAAACACCCTAGTCTCAACAACCTTCTTTTCCACCATCTGCGATGTCGCATCTTCAAAGTCTTTTGCACTGCAAACTCCGGCGCTATCTGCTTATCGTCATCCAGCTTTCCTACTTTTCTGTTTCTTCGCCCCATTACTTTAATTATATAAAAAAATGGCAGGGGTGGCAAGACTTGATTCGAAGAACAACGTCTTGTTTTTTTGTGCGTTCTGTCAAGAACGTGGCAGGGGTGGCAAGACTTGAACTCACGACACATGGTTTTGGAGACCACTGCTCTACCAACTGAGCTACACCCCTACATTAGCGCACGAAGTACACCGTAATTATATCTGCGTACACTTACCCTTGCATAGTTACTCCTAAATAAGCTATAATCTGATTTTATCATAAAGTTTACAAAAAATCCACACAAAACATTAAAATTATGCTAAAATAAAAAATGATGAAAATACTAATGCTTGGTTGGGAACTCCCACCGCACAATAGTGGCGGTCTTGGCGTAGCCTGTTTAAATATGGCGCGCGCACTCTCGCGCGAGGGCGCCGATATAGATTTTGTTGTTCCCTACAAGGCCGAACACCCAAATACTAATTTTATGCATATTCTGCATGCTACCAAGCTAGATCCTATTTATCGTTATGGCGGTGGCTCTTACGCTAGCCTACAGATTTTAGAAAAAATTATTCCCAATGATTCTCACGAACTAGTTTCTATCCGCGACATCCAAAAAACATACTGTGAGTTTATCCAAAAATATCTTATGCATTTTAAACCAGATGTTATCCACGCTCACGACTGGCTCACCTACGAAGCCGGTATGCTTGCCAAGAAAAACTACGGCATTCCGCTCATTGCACACGTCCACGCTACCGAATTCGACCGCGCTGGTATGCACACCGGCAATCCCCTTATTCACGAAATAGAATACGAAGGCTTAATGCTCGCCGATAAAATCATTGCCGTATCAGAAGCCACCAAACGCATTATCCATGAAAAATATCATATCCCACTTAGCAAAATAGAAGTTATTTACAATTCACTAGACGATGATTACGATAATCAGCAATATGATTTCAACAAAAATACCTACAATTATTTATGCAATCTCAAAAACCAAGGTTATACTATAGTTTCTACCGTGGGGCGTTTTACAATTCAAAAAGGTTTGGTGCCGTTTATGCATGGCGCCGCTTTGGCCATCCAAAAACACCCCAAACTAATGTTTGTCTTTGCCGGCAACGGCGAAGAACGCAACGAGCTAATCAGTCTTTCAGCCGAACTCGGCATCGCCAAAAATGTAATTTTTACAGGATTTATTCGCGGGCGCAAGCTACGCGATATCTATTCAATTTCCGATATTTTTGTGATGAGCTCTATTAGCGAGCCGTTTGGCCTTACTGCATTAGAGGCCGCCCACCATGGCGATGCACTTATTCTCACCAAACAATCTGGTGTTTCTGAAATTATCTGGTCTTGTTTAAAATATGATTTTTGGGATCAGCAAAAACTCGCCGATCAAATTTGTGCCATAGCCACACACCCTGCCCTCCGCCAAAGTTTGCAAGAAAACGTCAAAAAAGAATATCGCCAAATTTCGTGGTCAAATGTTGCTAAAAAATGTCTAAAGGTTTATAATAATACTATATCTAAACATAAAAGGAATTAATTAGGGTGCGCGCAATTTGTCTATATCTTCATATTCATCAACCTATCCGCTACCGCGAATATTCCATTTTTGATGTCGGCAACGATTCCAATTATTATCATGATAATTACAATGGTCGCCAAAGCAACGAACGTATTTTTAGAAAAGTTATGCAAAAAAGCTATAAGCCCATGCTAGCTTTACTTCGCTATAATATGCAAAAATATCCAGATTTCAAAGTATCCTTTTCTATTACCGGTACATGGTTAGAGCAGGCCGAAAAATGGGCGCCCGAGCTAATTGCCGAAATCCGCGAAATGGTTGAGCGTGGTCAATGCGAGATTGTTGGCGAAACCTATTATCACTCGCTAGCCTTTTTCTTTAATCATGATGAGTTCAATGCTCAAGTAGATGCACATTCCGCCAAAATCAAAGAATTATTCGGTGTCACCCCAAAAGTATTTCGCAACACCGAATTCGCCTATAATGATAATCTTGCCCACTGGGCAGATAGCAGAGGCTACAAGGGCATTCTTGCCGAGGGTTGGGATAAAGTCCTTGGTTGGCGTAGCCCTAACTATGTCTATCGTCCAGCAGGGTGCCAACACACCAAGCTCCTTCTCAAAAATTACCGTCTTTCCGATGATATCGCTTTTCGTTTTTCTAATCGTGGTTGGAGCGAGTGGCCACTCACCGTGCCAAAATATCAAGATTGGCTCAACATGGAGTGCTTACGTGGTAATCTTATCAATCTATTTATGGATTTTGAAACTTTTGGCGAGCATCAGTGGCGCGATACGGGTATTTTTGACTTCATGGATACGCTCATCAACTCTTGGCTGGGCGAATACGAAAATAAGTTTGTTACTGTATCCGAAGCTTGCGACATGATGCCATCGGCCGGCGAAATATCCATGCCAGAAACCATCACTTGGGCAGATACCGAACGCGACCTTTCTGCTTGGCTCTCTAATTCCATGCAACATTCCGCCATGCACGATTTATACAATATTCGTGATCAAATTCTTGCCACCGGCAACGGCCAGCTTATCCATGATTGGCGCCTGCTTACCACTTCAGACCATCCATATTCTATGTGTACCAAATATTGGAACGATGGCGATGTCCATGCTTACTTCTCAGCCTATGCCTCGCCATACGAATCATTTATGTATTTTATGAACGTCCTCCGCGATATTGAATATCGTTTAAGTATGCTATAATAAAATAGACTATGAGGATTACAATTTTAGGTCGCGGCGCCTATGGCGTAGCATTAGGAAATATTTTAGAAGAAAACAAAAACACCGTTATTTATTATGATATAAAAGACGACACCCCTCTAGAAGACGCCCTCCAGGACGCCGAAGCCATTTTAATGGCTGTTCCATCAGAAGCAGTACCAGCGTTATTGCCAAAACTTCCTCACCACCTACCACTCGTAGTAGCCACCAAGGGTATTTTAGACATAGCCACTTTTGCTGATTTCGCCGACCTTACCATCTTAAGTGGCGCCGGTTTTGCCACAGATTTATCCACCAAAAAACCTACCGTTCTTACTATTACCAACATTTTAGTATCTACTTGGTTTCTACAAGATTGGCTAGAGTTTCAAATTACCGATGACATAGCCGGCGTACTTATGTGTGGCGCTCTTAAAAATGTTTATGCCATGGAAGCTGGTCGACTAGGATTAAAACGTGACACTCTCGAATGGGCGGAGTTTTTAGGTAAAACCCTCCATGAAATGCGCGAGATTCTAGCTATCAATGATGCCGACCCAAACACAGTCAATCTTAGCTGTGGCAAAGCAGACTTAGAATTAACTTGTGGGCTCCCCTCACGCAATTACGAATTTGGCACCCTTATCGCCCAAAACCCCAATTATCATCCCCAAAACACCATAGAGGGGCTTACTACATTGCAAAAATTAAAAAATGGAGCGATTGTTATACCCAAAAATGCAGATATCTTAATTAAAATTATGGAGGAAAAATGGGATTAAATACCAAACAACGCGAAGCCGTAGAATATCTAGAAGGTCCACTACTGGTACTGGCTGGCCCAGGCACTGGCAAAACACAATTATTATCCGAAAAAGTTGCCTACATTTTAAAAACAACTGATACTTTGCCCGAGAATATCCTCTGCGTCACATTTACCGAATCTGGCGCCCAAAATATGCGCGAACGCCTCAAATCTATTATTGGGCGCGATGGCCTCAAAGTCAATATTAGCACCTACCATGTACTAGGGCAAGAAATCCTCTCCGAATATCGCAATTATTCCGAAGATTACGATCGCAAATTAGACAGCGTTATTGACGAAGTCACTCAATATAAAATTATCAAAAACATCCAAGCTAAACTATCGGGCAAGGATATTTTAAGAGGTGACAATGTAAAAGATATCATTAGTGTAATCTCCGAATCCAAATCCGCCAGCCTATCCGCTAGCGATTTGCAAAAAATTGCTGAGCAAAATCTCCAAGACTCTGAAGTGATATCAAAGGCTATTTCTCCACTATTATTAAATATTGTGCCACGTCAATTTCGTGAATCATACGACAAAGCCTACCAGCCAATTTACGAAATCTTGCAAAATTATCTCGAACTAGACCCATTACTTCCCAGAGTAGAACGTTCCATCGTGGGGCTAGCTCGCGACCTAAAGACTGCCATATTAGAAGCCGAATCCACCGAAAAAATCAAACCTTTATCTGGCTGGAAAGATACTTATTTTGAAAAAGACCATAAAGGTAATTATCGCCTCAAAGATCGTGTTGCCAACAAAAAATTACTTAGTATTGCTAACATCATGCAACAATATGAAACTTACCTGCACGAACAAGGTTTATACGATTTTGACGACATGATTCAAGAAGCCGTCCGCATACTCGCCAAAGACGAGGGGTTTCGTCTTACTCTTAGCGAACGCTATCAATTTATTATGCTGGATGAGTTTCAAGATACCAATCCATCACAATTTATGATAATCAAGCAACTCACCAACTATGAAAAGCCAATGATAATGGCCGTAGGCGATGACGACCAAGCTATTTATGAATTTCAAGGCGCTCTCTCCACCAATTTACTAGATTTTCAAAAACATTACTCTGCTAATGTTATCGCTCTCACCGAAAACTATCGTAGCACTCAAGAAATCCTAGATTTCTCAAGCCAAATCATCCGCCAAGCCCCAGACCGTTTTGCCGACAAAGAGCTCACCGCTCACAAACCCGCCCCCCCAAAATCTCAAATTATCCGCAGAGAATTTTTATCCTCGGAGTTAGAGTATGCTTGGATTGCTAGCCAAATCGCAGAACTTATTAAAAATGGCGTATCCCAAAGCCAAATTGCTGTCATATCATATAAAACCAAATATTTCCTACCTTTACTACCATTTTTGAAATCTTATCCCGAAATCAAAATTGCCTACGAAAAACGCGACAATCTCTTGGAAGACGAAAAAATCCACGAACTATTAACTATTGCGCGTTTTGTTTATGAGTTGGCCAACGAGCGCAAGGTAGATACATCTCTACTAGAAATCCTTGCATATCCGTATTTTAAATTACCCATGCTAGAAGTAGTGCGTTTGGCCGGCGTAGCCAAGCACGAGCATAAGTCACTCTACGATGTAGCAAGCGCGTCCGAAAGTTCCGATATAACAGAGGTAACAACATGGCTGGCAGATTTAGTCGCCAAATCTTTCAATGAGCCACTAGAGATTTTCCTAGATTACCTTACCGGCGTTACTGAGTTAAACGGCTACCGCTCGCCATTTTTGGCCTATTATACTAAAGATGGCGGATACGAAGCATTTACTCTGTACGAAAACTTGTCCGCCCTTAAGGGGCGCCTAGTCAAACACTTCGGCGAAAAACCTCTCCGCCTGCGCGATTTAATAGAAATGATTACAGATTATATCGAGGCTGAAATCCCCATCAATGTCACCAGCCCATATCGCGACGCAGACGAATCCGTCCAGATTTTATCTGCCCACAAAGCAAAAGGGCTAGAGTTCGAACACGTTTTTATGTTATCAGTAGACCATGTGGCGTGGGGTAAGGGTAAAGGCAATAATAATCTCCTAGCCCTCCCCAAAAACCTCGCTTTTATTCGCCATACCGGCACCACCGATGGTGAAAAACTCCGTATACTTTACGTAGCGCTTACTCGCGCCAAAACCCACCTATATCTCACCAATTCTTTGCACGATTTTAATGACAAATCCCCAGATAGGCTAGAATATTTAGAAGAATACATCCAAAAAGACCCAGACACCGGCACAGAATCTATTATTTCGCCATTTTTGCCCACCAAAAACGTTATTTTAGACTACATAGAAGGCGCGTTACCAAGTTCCGCACCTAATACTTCAGAAAACTCCAATACCACAGAGCTAATTATCCAAAATCGCACCGCCAATCTACAAAAATGGCTTCATCCCTATATAGAATTAGCTCCAGATATGCGCACCATTTACAAAGAACGTGTCCAAAATTACCGCATGAGCGCCACCGCCCTTACCAATTTTATAGATATAGTCTATGCTGGCCCTGTCCAATTTTTCAAATCTTATCTACTACAAGCCCCTCGCGAGCCAGAAACCGAATCGCTCATCTACGGCATTTTAATACATTCCACTTTTGAAGCTGTCACCAACGAGCAATTAACAGATGAACAAGCCATAGATTATTTCCTTGCCGAGTTAGAAAAGCAAGATATTTCTGTGGATACTCGCCAAGCGCTCCGTGAAAAGGGTCTAGCAGACCTCAGCATTGCGCTTAGAGAGTTTGGCAAAATCTTACGTGACGGCAAAGCCGAAGTAGATTTTGCTTCAGAAAAACTCGTAGTCAACGGAGTACCAGTTACCGGCAAAATTGACCACATCATAGTAGATGACGCTACTAAGACTATCGAAATCTACGATTTTAAAACTGCCGGCTACCACAAAGAAAAATGGCAATCGCACGCTACTTTATATAAATATATGCTCCAGCTCGAATTTTACAAAATGTTACTTAATAATTCTCGCAAATATAATAAATATAAAGTAACTCGCGCGCATATATTATTTGTAGTACCAGATCGCGATGGCGAAGTATATGACAAAATCTACGATTATTCAGAAACCGAATATCAGCAATTTATCAATTTGCTTACCGCTGTCTATTCAGAAATATTCACCCTTAATTTTATGGATGATTCAGACATTTTTATAGAACCAGATGAATCTCGCAAGCTCAAAGACATCCAAGATTTCATTGCGCTACTGCTTGAGAAAAATACCAAAAAATAGTATAATCATAGCTGGAATCGTTTTGATATGATTTGCTGTGAGTTATCATTTTGAAGATATCTGTCAAAATCAATAATCAAAATGGGCTGCGGTGTGGAAACCCAGCAATCATACAAATACGGTTTAGTAATCTTTGAGGAGGTGATATGGTGAAGCGCAACGTCTGGTACAAATGTCCCTATTGTGATGCGCCGTTCTTGAGCCCGTATGAGTTGGCGATACATCTATTGTCATGTAATCCCGCCATGGCCGGTGGCGCACCTAACGATTTGCGCCTGCGGGTGTCCCATCGTGCGCACAAGCGCATCTCGTTCTAAGTCCCTTTCACCCTATCACAATGGCAAGACTATTTCAGTCTTGCCATTTTCTTTAACCTGTGCTATAATGTATCTAATTATGGCAAAGAAGAATAATACCAAGCGAAAACTAGTTGGGCTCGTATCTGAGGAATCTGGCGTGCGCGCTTACTACACCAAGAAAAACACCATGAATACTCCTGATAAGCTAAGCCTAAGGAAGTATGATCCGGTGCTCCGTAAGCACGTTCTCTTTGTAGAAACCAAAAAGAACCTCGGTCGCAACGAAGTCAAAGAAAAGAAAAGATAACCCCTCTCACAACCGGGGGTTATTTTTTTTACATCATATCCCCTCTTTACAATTCCCCGCTTCTCTGATATAATAGATAACAATTATGAGTAACAAAGAATTACATCCCAAAGATTATCGCGAAGTCGTCTTCACAGACGAAGCCGCTGGCTTTTCGTTTTTAACCAAATCCACAGCGAAAAGCACCGAAACCACCAAGTGGACTGACGGCAAAGAATATCCTTTAGTTAAAATCCAAATATCCTCTGCCTCTCACCCATTTTTCACTGGTGAAGAAAAGATTATCGATACCGAAGGGCGCGTAGATCGCTTCAAGGCACGCACCGCCAAGGCCGAAAAACTCAAATCCGCCCTCGAAAACAAGGCTAAAAAAGCCGCCAAAGAGGCCGAGAAAAAAGCCAAAGCCGAAGAAAAATCCAAATAATTTCCACAATACGCCCTAGCGGCGTATTTTGGTATTAAATATTCATTACATAAACGAAGGATATAAAGAATAGATCTAGGCGCCCCTACATACAACTTTCACAACCTTTGCAACATTTGGCTAGGCGTTCTATAACTTATACTTAAGTGTACACGATGGTAGTTGTAGAAGTCAATATACGAAAGTATTTTATCGTCCATTTTCTTCAATGACTCACTCTCTAGATAATAGTTTCCGGTACATTCTTCTTGAAGCGTGCGATTAAATCTTTCTATATGGGCATTATCATTTGGTCTACCTAATCTGGTATGGCGAATCTTTATTCCTCTTTTCTCTAATCTATCTGAGAAATAATTACTAAACTCTAATCCATTATCACTCTGGACCATTTTAAATTTAAAGCCAAAATATTGTTCTGCCTCTAGTATCGTGTTCAATGAGTTAATTGGTTTTATTAATTGGTCCCGTACATCTAGAACTAATTGCACAAGATCTTCTGATAAAGTATGCGGTGATTTAGGAGCGGCAGAAAGCGAATGTATATCCCATTTGCACAATTTGTATTTATAAGCCGATACACCTAAATATTTACGTCTCACAGGATTTTCTAGTTCTATATGATTATTCTGGACTAGCCATTTTTGATACCATCTCCAAATAGTGGTCCTGTTTACTCCAAAGCGATCTGCTACTACTCCTACTGGTTTTTTCTCTATAACCAGCATTTTCATAGCTTTTCCTCTTGATTTTTCTATATGTTTACCTGTACTATATGACATAGGTAGATTCTCCTTTTATTAAGTGATATTGATATAAGTATAGAATCTACCTATTTTAATGGCAATATCCTTACCATTTTATGTTGCAAAGGTTCTGAGATAATACGGTGGTTTTGTTTTTTATAATTATTTAGTTTAATATGCGAAACAATTCGGCGTTATTTTAGCTTGTACGCAAACAGCGTACTGAAAATCCACGATCCTTATCATAATTGTATAGTTCGACTGTGCTTCCATCAAAGACGAGTGAAACGCCATAGGGGCCAGAATTTCGACCAGATGTCCAAAAATAACCAAATGAGTAAGTGTTATAAATGTAACCAGAGTGATAAAAACCGTCAACCTTTGAAAGTGAACCATTGGTTTTTAAATCACTCCTCCAGGTACCATTCTCTGCTTCGCTACTATTTGGAAGTCTCCAACCAAGTGGACAGATATCACCTGCAGAATTTGATGAGTCATTGGAACATGTAGAAGTATTGGATGTAGAATTAGTGCGCGCAGTAGCTGCTGGCCAATTATAATAATACCAACTACCAGATTTTTTCATACGAGGAATACAATAATCGTCTTGAGTGCTAGACCATGATGAGCTAGGAAGAGTATAATCCGTCTTAACGTTAGAGTCTGCAGTAGTTAGGGTAGTACCACCTGGAAGTTGCAAATTACTCGTCATCCATAGTGTTTTTGTGTTCTTGAGAGAAATCATTTTGACGGTGTAACTAATCCCTGTACGTTTGTCTATAAGTGATGTAGTTTCTCCTACTGCCATATTAGCAAAATCTGTGGAAGAGAAAGATTGCATACTCTTTGGCTCGGGAATAACCCAGGGGGAGGTAGCCGTACCGCTACCGCTACTTATTTTTGTTCCAGAGATAAGAGAAATCACTGGTCGGACGCCAAATGTGAGGCTCACATTAAAATTGACGAGTCCGCTGCTCGAATACAAGCTATATTCAAAAGCGTCACCAGACGGGTGTCGGTAATCTGGAGAAAGAAGCCAGAAGCTCGAGCCAGAATGCAAGTATGAGTTGTAGCTAGAACCGGAGCCGCCAGCTCCAGCAAAGCTGGCTTCATCGGCAGTAAGAAGAGCGGTGGGGTATTTAAGCTGGTTAGATACACCAGTACTACCAGATACGTAACGGTATAAATCTACGGTACTACGTGGACAATTAAGACTAGGCGCTTTAGCAAAGCTACTGTTTCTAATATAAGCACCAAAGTACGCAGTAGCACTAGAAGTAGCGTATGGTGGGATAGTAGTAAGTGCTGTTGTACCAGTATCATTTGAGAAGACGGAGCGATCATTACAATATCCTGCGCTGGCCTCTAGTTTACTAGTCCAACTGGTCATGTTATTTGCATACCAAGTGTCTTCTATGTATTTCTTGATGTTGGAACGTTCATTATTGGTAGATGGGCTAGAATCACTACCAAATACTGTATCCACGCTAGTAGAAGTGGTAGAATCTTGGAGGCTCTGCGTATTGTTGAATGTGTAACCTACACGGTTGATGTTATAATACCAAGTAGACTGCGCAGAATTACCTTTGAGACCAAACGCCTGAGTAGTAAGTTGAGTATTAGTGGTGGCATTGGCACAAGAATTAGCAGTAGTACCACCAGAATAAGAGCCATTATAAATCATCTTTACGCCACCACTACCTGTGGTGCGCACTATTCTCCAGCACATATCGCCTAGTTTTACATAGTTTGGATAGTTCATAGAGTTGCCATTACTGCCATAAGTACTACTGGTACCATCTAGGTCTGTGTCTAGGATACCACGGTAGTAGTAGATAGGATTAGAAGTAGAGGCGTCACTGGCGGTACCAAATACACTGGAGTTATATGTCCAGACTCCAGAAGTAGCTTTGGTGGGGTTAGTCTTAATACCGGTAGTGGCATTAGTATCATTAGTCTGATTGCCACGAGTAAGAGAAGCTACTGCATCATAGAGATTAGCATTGGCGCTAGATCCCCATACGGCATAGAGAGTCATATTGCCTGTAGGAGTGATGGATTGGCTGGGACGATATTCTGGCGATGTAGCACTGGAGCTAGTAGCCCAGCCTTTGAAATAGTAGTCAGTTCTAGTGAATGCGTTGTCTGCAAGGGTGATATTACTACCACCTTCTATTGTTTGGTCCGCTATAGCGCCGGTGCCACCATTAGAATCATATCCAATAGCATAGTGGATAATTTGACTGGCAATAGTTACTGCTCCGTCCCCAGCGCCCATAGTGAAAGTGGGGTTGGCAACGTTGATAGAACTTAATACACCGTAACTACCAGTGTTGCTCCAACTATCCAGTTCATAATTACTACTAAATATTGGATATAGGTAATAACTTGCATTATAAGCAAGTCCGCTAACACTGTCGCCACTGGTAGATATTGTGCCTTTTAAATCGTCGCCAGAGCAATTACCCTCTACGACACAAATTTTTACACTAGATGTTTTTGCGTCAGCAAAATTAATGATAAGACTATAAGTATTGGCAGTCCACAGAGCATAGAGAGTAGCAGTATTTATGGTATTTTGGTTTATACTATAAATACCACTTTTGGCATAAGTAGTGCCACTACACGCTGTGCCACTATTAGTGGTAGCCACGCTGCACCAACCAGAGAACATATAACCTGTTCTAGTGGGGTTGGCGTTGCTTAGAATAATATTGGCGGAGTTAGTAGAGCCGGTAGTGGCAGATGTAGGCATATTACTTACACTACTATCTCCACTATTATCACTATAAGTAATGGCATAAGTAATAGGATTACCTACAGCTTGTAATACATAAGTATTGGTATAAGTACCTGCCGCTTGAGTATTATTTGCTTTAGCAGCTAAGCCTATAGTATAGTTAGTGGCATTACTACTAGCCGATGAAGTAGTAGCACCATTAGCACTAGTAGTAATATCTATAGTAGTACCTGTTGTAGTAGGGGAAGGTAAGTAATTAGAGTTTGCTGATGAGTTTAGTTTGCTTGGTCTATAGCCCCATGTACCATTAGTGGTAATAGAGGATGAAGCTGAACTAATGGTGTTTAGGACTGGACAAGTACCAGTGCTTTTACAATTATTATCTATTTCATTAGTTAGTTTACCATCATTATAAGTAGTATTATCTGGACTAGCAATACTTAGAGTATAGCCAGTATAGTTAGTAGTAAATACATTGAATGAAAGAGCATTGTCATTGGTTGCTACTGTGCCACTACTATTATTAG
>JAFQXY010000001.1 GCA_017406745.1 Candidatus Saccharimonadota bacterium
AATACTACAATAGACAATACAGACACTACCACTGGACTATTCTTCCCAGCCCCAACAGTTAGTGGGTTTACTATAGCAAGAACTACTACAGCCAATGGTAGTACTACCAGTACTGCTAGCAGTAATGCTAATAACTACACCTTCAGCCTAGGCGCTAGAGCAGACTATACCCAAATAGCAGGTACTTATACTAATACCTATGTACTACAAGCAGTAGGTAATGCCATTACTTATAACATTACCTATAGTGATAATACTGGTGATAGTAGTGTAGCTAATCTACCATATTTTAATGGTAATACTGCTAATCATACTCAAGCTGGTTCTGTTAGTACTACCAGCATTACTCTACGTGGTAGCGGCACCAATAATACTGATGATGCTACACCAACTAGAACCGGCTATACCTTTACTGGTTGGTGTAATACCACTACTACAGAATCTGGTACACTGTGTAATGGTAGTACTACGCCTACTTATGTCATTGATGGTACTGCACTAGGTGGCATCACAGAAAACAAGGCTTATGGTATAGACCAGACTACAACTAATGATGCTACACTATATGCTACATGGGTACCCATAGACTATACTATTACTGTTACTTCTGGCGCAGGTATTAGTACTCTGTCTGCTACTGGTTGGACTAATACTGGTACTGCTACTATTTCTAAGATTTATCATATAGGTGATACTATAGACTTATCTTCTATTATTACTCCTACTTATAAGACTGGCTATAATGGTACAAGCTATACAAAGGATAGTAGTGATACTGCTGGTTCCATTACTAACTCTACTTATACAGTAGGAGCTGGTAATGGTAGTATTACCATTAAAGCTACAGGATTAGATACTCCAGTCTGCACTATGACTGGTGGTGCCACCAAAGTCTATAATAGAAGTGCTACTACTCTTACTGCTACAGACAATTCAGCCAACTATGATACAGACAGTGTAGATATCACTTACTCATTTGGTTATGCTACTAATGGTACTAATGATCTAGGTGACTTTAGTTCTGCTGGTACTAATAATACCATATCTATTACTAAAAACGCTTACCGTGGTGCTAGATACTATGGTGTTACCGTAGTAGTTACAGACAAAACAGACAGTAGCATTACTAATACTTGTACTTCTGGTACAGTAGATTCAGCTGTTACTGGTACTAATGTAGGTAATAGGACTACTATGACTTTAGTAAACTCTAGGATTAACTTTGATGCTACTACTAATGGTGGTACTCTAAATGGTACTAGCCCAGTCTACGTTTACTATGGTGGTACTGCTACTTATAGTAGTAGAACTGGCACTACTGCTAGAGCTATCCCTACTGCTACTCCGCCTAGTGGCTATGCCTTTGATGGTTGGTATACTTCAGCAAGTGGGGGAAGTAAAGTTATTAATGCAGATGGTACACTAACAGGTGTTGCTGTATCAGGCTGGACTAATACATCCAAACAATGGGTAAAGACTGGTACTTCTAACTCTGCTACTGCTACGGCTAATCAGTTGTATGCGCAGTATGTGATACAGACAAGCTGTGCCAGTACTACTTTTAGTGGTTATATGCAAGATATGTCTGTCAGTACGGTAGCTAATGCCTGTGTAGGTGATACCGGCACCCTTACAGACCGCAGAGATAGTAAAACATATACCGTAGCTAAACTCTTAGATGGTAATCTCTGGATGACAAGTAATCTTGATCTCGCAGGTGGCACTACGTTAAACGCATCAGATTCCAATGTTCCAATTGACAATTATTATACATTGGAACCATCTTCGCTTGAGGACATAGAAAGCGTATATTCCACTGCGGTATATAATTCGGGGTCTACAGATTGTTCTTCCTACTGCTATTCCTATTATGGTTGGGCCGCCGCTACTGCTGGTGGCAGAGATAATAGTGGAAATAAAGCTACGCGATATCACAATGCAACATATAGTATCTGTCCAAAAGGCTGGAGGTTACCAACCACTACTACTAGTGATGCAAATCCGACTGAAGGCTCCAATTGGAAAACTGGTGATTGGTACACTCTTGCTAGTGCGTATGGCGCCAACTTAGCATCTACATCATATGATAATTCCACCGATACTGGCGGCATTTTCTATTCTAACGCTGGTCCCAATACGACACCGAATTTTCTGATATCTGGGGGATTTGTAAACTACCTAACCTATGACGAGCCGTTCGAAACGACGGCCGGGACTTATTGGTCATCCACTTCTTATTCTTCGCCAAAAAACACCAATGATTCAATTTACGACACTTTAGGATATAGTGGATCCCTTACGTCTAAAGGTGTATGGACCGCTAACGGTGGCTTCGGGGATACACTAGAAAGAGCAAAACAGGGTGCCGGTAAGTCCGTACGTTGCATATTTGACAACGACGGCTTACCATCTCGACAAGCTATCACCTTTCAACTTGATTCTCATATCGCTAGTATCGTGATTGGCGAAAAAGTAATTACCAACAATGAAACAGTTTTACTGTATTCGGAAACCGGATACAATATTAAAGTTAATGCCACAGATGGCTATATGCCAAATACTATGTCGGTAGTTTCCGGTGACGCAACCATTAGTGATGCGAAAATAACTATTGGCAATAATAACTCTATAATATCAATTACGAGCCAAGCGCAAAAGAGCGTCAGTGTTGAGTTTGCGTTCCCCGATGGAATAGCCAGTGTCACCGTAGATGGACAAACCATCAATAACTCTGGCGATAGTGCATCTCTCCTTGGTGGCAACACTTATACGGTGTCGGTTACTACTGCCAGTCAAGCCGACGTGTTTGCCGGTGCATCAATCGAATCTGGCTCATGGTATACAATCGTAAACAGCAAAGACTCAGAATTCAATCTGACGGTGGGCATCGACAATGGAGCTATAACAATCGAAAAAGATTCGTCTAACACTAATTGCATCACTGCCGATACCTTAATCACTTTAGCCGATGGAGACAAAAAACGCGTCGCCGACCTAACTGGAGACGAGGAATTACTAGTTTGGGACTTTGATATCGCTTCTTACTCATCTGCGCCAATCGTGTTTATCGAACTAGAACCAGAAGATGATTATAGAATTATCCATCTTTTCTTTGATGACCAAACAGACGTAGAAATATCTTATGAACACGGCTTCTTTGATTATACACTCGGTAAGTTTATCTATGTTAATGAGAATAATCCAGAACAATATATCGGTCACCGGTTTATTATGCAGGATGGCGACTCTTATAAGACTGTAGTCCTTACAGATATAAAACACGAAACCAAACACACTACCTTATATGGCTTGACTACCTATAAACAGTTTAACTTCTTTAACAATGATATGTTATCCATTGGAGGTAATATCACTGGAATGTTTAACTATTTCGATGTTGATCTTAATACTATGGGGTATGATCAAGAGAAAAAACAAGCTGATATCGCTAAGTATGGCCTCTTAACTTATGAAGATTTTCAAGGAGTAATAGACGAGTTCGGTTTTGAGGCTTACAATGGACAGTACCTTAATGTTTCCATCGGCAAGGGTTTAACTACTTGGGAAAAAATTAAAGCCCTCGCTGACTATTACGGACATTTTACTGCCCAAAGATAGGCGAAGATATTCATATTGCATAAATCCAAAAAATAGTCCATCTCCAGCAAGATTACACTTAACTATGGTTATTTGAGGAAATAGCTATAAACCAGAACAGTCGAGGGGGTTGCAATTAAATTATGGATATGCTATCTTAGCGGTGGGTTGGAGTGAGCTTTTAGTTTACGGACAATATAAATCTCCCTCGCACGGAGCGGACTACCTAAAACAAAAAAGTTACTGTTGCCATAGAAGACGAACAGTAACAAACCCCAACCAGCAAGTTCCTAGAGCTTGCCTCCTACCACCATTATACTAATGGTGGTAGGTTTTTGTCAATATAAAACTGGTACTCTCGGTCAGAATCGCACTGAAAGTCCGATTCCCAACTAAAAAACGCCCACTGGAGGCGCTAAATAAAACTGGTACTCTCGGTCAGAATCGAACTGGCATTGCTGGTTCCGGAAACCAGTGTTCTATCCGTTGAACTACGAGAGCACCTAAAAATATTATAACACCGAACCGCCCCGTTTAAAAGCGTAAGCCCAAAACAGGTATAGCGTAAACATAAAACAGGGGTTGTAAAATCATTTTACTCGTGCTAGCGTCTAGCTCATGAACAAAACCAACCTAACGAGGCAAAATAGCCCCACACACGACCATCACCGCAAAACTATCAAAACTTTTCTTAACCACACTATCCACCAATCTTATTTTGTAGTTGCCCTCGCAACAGGCATTATCACTGGAACCATTTTAGGTATCATTTTTAGAATTAACTTTTTCGCCTCACCCCTCTGGCTAGTTTTTACCACACTTCTTTTTATTTATGCCTATTTTCATCCCACTTTTATTTTTATGGCCATCACTTTTACGGCTGGATTGATTCTCAGTTTCTTTCGTATCACCACAGAATTACAAGGCGAAGATTATATTCGCAATCTTCAAAATCAAACAGTCATAGTTACCGGCACCATAGATAGTGACCCCAACCAAGACGAAGAAAAGGGAACCACCAAAGTCAAACTCACCAACCTTGTCTTTAGTGATGACAAAACTAACAACGCAGACCCCACCACCACCAATCAAGCCACCGCCAACCAAAACGCCACCCCCCATCAAATCACCGGCACCATCTATGCCACCCTCCGTCAGACAACCGAAATAAAACGCACAGACCGCATCACCCTAAAAGGCGAGCTTTTGCAAGGTTTTGGCACTTATGCAGGGTATCTCTATCAGCCAAATATTATCAAAATAGAACACCAAGATCCGCCAGATTGGATTCTCCAGATCAGAAACTGGTTTGCAGATCGCATCAAAACCCAATTAGATGAAACCGAAGCCAATCTCGGCCTCTCTTATCTTCTCGGCATGAAGACCAATTTAGACCCAGAACTTAGCGATAACCTCAGAATAGTAGGCCTGGTTCACATCGTAGTAGCCAGTGGCGCCCACCTCTCCATCTTGGTAGAAGTCACCAAAAAACTTTTTGGCAAACTCTCGCGTTTTTCCGCTTTATTATTTTCAATCCTGTTTATTTTATTTTTTATGGCGATGGTGGGTTGGACGCCCTCTATCCTCCGCGCCGGCATCATGAGCATCCTTACACTCTCTGCTTGGTATGTGGGGCGCAAATTTGCTCCTTGGCGTATTATTCTCCTAGTAGCTTCCATCACCCTCATAATGAACCCCATGTTTATTATTAATCTCGGCTGGCTCCTATCTTTTGCAAGCTTTGCCGGCATCATGATTTTAGGCCCAAAACTCACCAAGTTTTTTTACGGCGACAAACAACCCAAATTCATCGCCAGCACTATTATCACCACTATTTCCGCCACATTAATGACCCTCCCCATTACATTATTTTATTATGGCACAGCCTCTCTAATTTCCGTACTTGCCAACCTCCTTATCCTCCCCACTCTACCTTACGCTATGGGGCTAACCCTGCTTAGTGGTATTTTCGCCAACATCCCTGCAATAGGCTTCATCACTACTAAACTTTTAGATTTCCACATTGGCACCGTTAACTTTTTCGCCGAAGCCAAAAGTTTCCTAGTAGAAATAGACGCCTACCAACCACAAGTCTTTGTCATTTATCTAATTATTGTTATCCCTTTTGCCTTCGGTTTATTATACCGGCATCGTTACGCAACAAGACAACATCGCAATGGACAACAGATATAAAAAATGGTAAAATATAACTAAGTTAATAATATACGGAGTAATTTTTATGTCTGGACACAGCAAATGGGCCACCACCAAGCGCCAAAAAGCCGTTGTAGATGCCAAGCGGGGCGCACTTTTTACCAAAATTGGCAATCAAATCGCCATCGCCGCACGGCAGGGCACAGATCCTAATATGAACCCATCTCTCGCCATGGTACTAGAAAAAGCTCGTCTTGCCAATATGCCCAAGGCCAACATAGAACGCGCCATTGCTCGTGTCGCAGACAAATCCGCCGCCACTCTTATAGAAGAAGTCTACGAAGCTTACGGCCCAGGAGGTGTAGGCATTGTAATAGAAGTAGCCACAGATAACAAAAACCGCACCATGCCCGAAGTCCGCCACACTCTAGATAAAAACGGTGGGCGTATGGCCGACCCAGGCTCCGTCATGTTTCAATTCACTCGTAAAGGCGTGATAGAAATTAGCGACAAAGGCGAGGATGCCCTCATGGCCGCCCTAGAAGCTGGCGCTGAGGATGCCACCGAAGAAGACGAGGGGATTGTTATTTACACCCAATCCAGCGACCTCATGAAAGTCCGTAACGCCCTTGCCGAAAATGGCCTAAATATCACCAGTGCCGAACTCCAATACGTCCCCAATAATTACATCCCCGTAGAAGGCGACACCGCCGAAAAGCTAGAAAAACTCCTCTCCGCCATAGATGATCTAGACGACGTCACCAATGTCTATACTAACGCGGAGTAAATTATGGACGACCTACACTCGCTACAAAAACTTTTTACGGACCGCATTTTTCGCATTCCAGACTATCAACGTGGCTACTCTTGGGGCCTCACCCAGCTATCAGAATTATGGGAAGACATCAATAACCTCCCAGAGGACAAAGACCATTACACTGGCATGATCACCCTCCGCACCATAGACCCCAAAATTATCGCCGAAAAAGACATTTGGTATGCCGAACGCTGGCTAGTCCAAGATCGTGATTACGAAGCAGATTATATTGTAGACGGTCAACAGCGCCTAACTACGTTTATTATCCTAATTAGCACTATTGTAGATTTTTGCAAAAAACACAACATCAGTATACTCAATAAGCAAAAAATAGCAGACATAGAGAATCGTTATCTTTTTATCAGTGAACCCAACGAAGCCTACAACACCTACATTTTTGGTTATGAAACTGATAATCCCAGTTATAATTTTTTCAAGTCCAAAATTATCGGCAACGTCAAAGATAGCGAAAAAAGCGACACCGTAGAAACTTTTTATACCCTTAACTTAGAAAATGCCAAAAATTTCTTCCGTGATAATCTAGAAAGCCTATATGGCGGGCAAGATGGCGAGCAAAAAAATATTACCGCCATAGAAAAAATCTATCGCAAAATTACTCAACGTATGAAATTCAACCTCTACAACATCAGCGATGATTTTAGCGTTTTTGTTACTTTTGAGACCATGAACAATCGCGGCAAACGCCTGTCCACTCTAGAGCTTCTCAAGAATCGCCTCATTTACCTCTCTACCCTTTTACCAGATCGCGATGAATCTAAATTAGCCACCCGCATCAACATCAACAATGCTTGGAAAGAAATCTACGAATTTCTCGGCAAAAATAAATTAAACCCCCTCCGTGACGACGACTACCTACAAGCCCACTGGATTGTCTATTTTGGCTATCAGACTAGGGAAGAAAGCAATTTTTCCAATTCCTTACTCAAGAAATATTTTACTCGCAAGCGCATCATGGAATACTCTGACGAAATCACAGAAGACGAGCCCGCCTCAAATGATTCCGTAACAGATGATGAACCTAATATCATAGAGCCAGCTGTTACCGAACCAAAAAAATATCAAGGCCAGCTCACCCTCAGTGAAATTAATGAATATGTCGCCAGCATTAAAGTTTTAGTTAAATACTGGTACGCCCTCTCTTTCCCAGATGATGTTACAGTTATTGAAAATGACGAGCTTAAAAAAATCCTCAAGCGCTTAAATCGTCTTGGCTACAATTATTTCAAGCCTCTTGCCACGGTAATTTTATCTAAAGAAAACCTCACTACAGAGCAAAAAATCTCCGTCCTCACTGCTATGGAGCGTTATATTTTTCTCCATTTCCGTTTGGCAGGCAACGTAGCCACTTCTAATCGTAGCCCATTTTATAAACTAGCCAAAGAGTTTTACCACGACAGAGTGACTTATACAGAAGTATTAGAAAGCCTAGCAGATATAGAGTGCGTACAAAATGGCGTGCTAAGAACCGATTTAGTTTATGTTAAAAATTTTCAGAATTTATTTGATAAATACGACGGGTACTATAGTTGGCAAACCTTAAGGTATTTCTTGTACGAATATGAGACTAATCTAAAAGACAAGAATCGTGCCGCCATGAAGGTAGACCCAGCGGAGTTTTTTAAGGCGGATGACAGAGACAAAGTTTCCATAGAACATATCTACCCACAAACCCCACAAGGCACTTGGCTAGAAAAACCCTTCAATGAATACGAAGATGAAGAAAAAAAGCGCCTAACTGGCACGCTTGGTAATTTGTTGCCACTATCGCAAGCAGTTAATTCCAGCGCTCAAAATAAAGATTTTGCTGAAAAACGAGAACGGTATTTAGAAAACTCTCACAGCGCCGTAAATGTAGCCACAATAGAAGACGAAAACGGCAAACTGCGGGTACGCGAAGCGTGGACTCCAGAAATGATCAAAGAGCGCGGCCTAGAGATGCTGAATTTTATGGCATCTCACTACGGTTTTAAATTCCGCAACGAATACGACATGCTAAAGCTCCTTGGACTAACCTTTATGGCGGAAGAAGATGAAGAATCTTGGGAGGATTTTAAAGCAGAGTACAATGCCGGTGGTGCGACCAGTAGTAATGTAATAAATGTCATTAATAGGCATAACACCGGCACTAATGATGCTGAAAATTATAGTGGCATAAAAACACCACGCCTCAAGCGCCGCAAGATCACGCCAGAGGTAGTGCAAGAAGCCTATGCCAAAGCAAAAGAGGTGCACGACGGGAAAACCGATATGGATACAGCCTTAGACTATTTGGAGCAATTCGGCAACCGTAATAGTATGAATATGTATATCTACGCTTTTGAAGCGATGTTAGATGGCAGAAATTATACAATGGATATAAATCCCTACGCATTAGAATATTATGTAGAACACATCTTAGCAGATTATGGTGAAGGTTATAGGGAAAATATCATTAAAACTTTAAAAGAAAGAGTAAAGCGGTACAAGGGTGAGCGCCTAAGAATTAAAGAAGAAGACGTCCTAGAAAAATTAGAGGCAAAATAATCAAAATATATGATATAATAAATAGCGGAAGGGTGGCCGAGTGGTTTAAGGCACCGGTCTTGAAAACCGGCATGGTAACCCCATCGGAGGTTCGAATCCTCTCCCTTCCGCCAGGAAGTTTCAAAAATGACCCTTGAGGTCATTTTTTGAAACTTTTCGGTAGAAAAGAAGAGGATTCGAGCCCAAGGTTCGAACGGAGCGAAGCGACGTCCCTATCTCGCCTCTTCCGCCAAAATAGCATTAAAAAATGACCCCACAGGGTCACTTTTTATCGCCCATTCTTCAACCGCGGATGCTTGCGTTTATCACTGTGCTTGTGATTATTATTACGATTTTGTTTAGAAACTGGTTTTAATTTAATCTTTCTTGCCATAATAAACAAATTATATCACGTAACCAATCAAATTAAAAATGTTTATACTTAGATTCCAACTCACATCCAGATCATCGCCTATCCACATAAAACCACAACCACAAACATCATTATTGTGTTATAATTAATTCATGAACGAGCAAGAAGTCCAGCAAAGACGTCGCGAAAACGAAGAATCAGCCACCGCTGACCGCGCCCGTATTCTTGGTCTTCCTTATCTGGATACCCGTGATTTTGAAAACACCATACCACTAGTGCAAAATCTTCTTACTATCCCTGAGATGCACAAAGACTTCATTTTGCCACTCCACAAAGGCGGTGGGGAAGAGCGCTATCAATTTATGGTTACCAGCCAGACCCCACGTTCATTAATCCAGCAAATGCGCCAAAAATATACAGACGATGGCGAGCGCGCAGATTTCTTTTTAATTTCCAATTCGGCCTACAAAGTCTTCATGCTTCGTTACGACCCGCCCCAAGTAGTTCATTATGATGATATCAAAATCGCCGGCGAGGGTGATTCGGAGACCATCGCCAGCGTATCCCGCACTTTAGCCAGCGTATCTACGGATAAAGTTTTTGACTTTCTTATAGATCAAGCAGACAAACTTGGTGCTTCAGACATTCACATAGAAAACCTCAGAAACGAAATTCGCATCCGTATGCGTGTAGATGGTTTGCTCCATCCAGTTGCCAGCATAGACCGCGACCGTTACCGCATTTTTATGGGCGAGCTCAGCTCTCGTGCTAATGTCTCCACGGCGTCTAACAAACCTCAGTCCGGCCACATGCAAAAAGAAATCCACGCAAATGGCGCCACCCATTTGCTTAATATCCGCGTAGAAACCATCCCCACCATGTATGGGCAAGATGCCGTACTAAGGCTATTTAATTTTGACGAATCTTTGTTAAATCTAGACCTCCTAGGTCTCAGCGCCGAAGAACTAAAAGAAATCAACGAAGTTATCTCTCACCCACGTGGGCTAGTTCTGATGGTTGGTCCTACCGGCTCCGGCAAATCCACCACACTCTATAGCATGCTAAATGCCCTTAACACCACAGACCGCAAAATTATTACTTTGGAAGATCCTATAGAATATGGCATCACTGGTATTTCACAAATTCCAATTAACTCCAACGCCGGTGGTTCTTTCGCCGAGGGCTTGCGCAGTGTCTTAAGGTTAGATCCAGACGTAGTCATGGTGGGTGAAATTCGCGATGCTGATACCGCCAAAACCGCTATCCAAGCTTCCATCACGGGGCACCTAGTTTTAAGCTCTTTCCATGCCAATTCCACCTCCTCGGCTTTTTCCCGCATGATTGATTTGATTGGCGTAAATCCCATCTTTGCCAGCTCCATTCGCCTCATTATCGCTCAGCGCCTAGTTCGTAAATTATCAAGCAATAAAACCCCCCGCCCCGCCACCGAAGCAGAAAAAACCTATATTCTAGAAACGCTCAATGGCATCTCCCCAGACAAATTAGAGGGAATAGATTTAAACAACATCACCCTTTACGATCCAGTTGCCACCAGTAAAGATCCTTTTGGTTATAGTGGTCGTACTGTTATTATGGAACAGCTTATTGTCTCTGACGATATCCAAGCGTTTATCCGTGGCGACGTCGCAGATATCAACACCAAAGCCATAGAAGACACCGCCAGAAAAAACGGCATGCTCACTCTAGAGCAAAAAGGCATTCTAGCCACCCTCCGTGGCGAAACCACCTTAGAAGAAGTCTCTCGCGTAATTTAATTTAATAAAATATGGTATAATCTATACATGAGTGAAAAATCTACAGCAAAATCCGCTAAATCAACCACCCAAACGTCTAAGCCGTCTACTAAGTATTCCTCTAGCGTAGCTTCTAGTACCGTAGACAAACCCACCCCACAAAAAGACAAAGTCATCTCAGACTACAATGGCTATGATTATAAAAAAATCTTCTGGGAAGACGCAGATCGCGAATACGAAGATCAAGCAGACCGCATGGCCATCCGTAAACTCCTGCCTAAGCGCATGGAAAAATTTGCCGATATCGGTGGCGGTTACGGCCGGCTAGCCAACGAATACCTAAAACGCGCCCGCAAAGTATACATTTTTGATTATTCCAAGTCCGAACTAGAGCAAGCCAAAGAAATCTATGGCGACAAAATAGAAACCAAAGCCGGTGATATCTATAGCCTTCCTTTCAAGGATGGGGAATTAGATGGCCTTATGATGATACGCGTCACTCACCATCTTCAGCATCTAGACAAAGCCATCGCCGAGCTTTATCGTGTTCTAAAGCCAGGCGGTGTAGCTGTCATAGAAGTAGCCAACAAGCGTACTCTCCCCAAAATTGCCCGCTATATTACTCGGCGCTCCAAAGTAAATCCTTTTGACAAAACAGTCGCCAACTACAAAGAGATCAGCAAAAATGGTTTTTATAATTACCACCCCAAATATGTAGAAGATATTTTTACTAAAACTGGATTCAAGCAAGAAAAAGTCCTTTCTGTTTCCAATTTCCGTAGTCAAAAACTAAAAAAAGTTTTCAAAACCAATAATCTTGTAAAAATGGAAGACAAAGCCCAGCAAATCCTCGCCCCCATCCGCTTCGCCCCCTCCATCTATTATAAGTTGAGAAAACCCGAAGAATAGTGTATAATATATAATATATATTGGGGCCGTCGTTCAACGGATAGGACATATCCCCTCTAAGGATACAATGGTGGTTCGATTCCACCCGGCCTCGCCAATTATGCTGGTTCGCATCCCACGCGCAAGCGTGGTGCATTTTTTCTTGACAAAATCATTAATTTTTACCACAATTATTATAAAATAAAAAACTTTACACCCCAGCAGTTTTCACCACAAACTTTACACTACTCGCAGACGGATTCTCAAAATAATGGTAACTATTGGCAGACCGCACCAAAGCCCTAGCGTTGCGCGTAAACCCAGCAATATCATTATTTGCCACTTCTACCAATTTATCTATCCCTACGCTCTTAAATGTTCTTAGCCCCTCCACTAGCATATTAGCTCCACCAGCTAAAGTTTTTTCACCATTAACTAGCGTCACGGCTCCAGTGGCCAAATTCTCGGCCCCACTCGCTGCTTGAGATACACCAGCAGTATAGCCTAGCACACCGTTATAGAACGTTGCATATCCATCTAAAGATTTTTTAGCCATAACCAACTCTGTAGTATCTGCACCTTGCCCAGCCAACAATTCCACTAGCCCGTCCAAAACAGTACCGTAATTATCTATGGTCAAAACTACTGGATATTCTAGCCCATATTCAGCCAAAGCACTAGTAATCCCAGCCGTGATCTGTTCATCACTGGGCGTAATCCCATATTGTGCATATTGCGCTATTACCATCGGGCTAAACATTTCATAAAACCGTTCATTTATTGTATCACTAGCTTGAGACAGTAGGGAATCAAACACTTTTTTGGCGCCACCATTCAATGCATCATTATTTGACACCAATTCACCAAGCCCATCCCTTAATTGTTCCGCCCCACTTACTAGCTCACCAGATTTTTCCACCAATACTGCCAACCCATTATTTAAATTAGAAGCTCCAGCAATAATAGTATCTAGCCCGCTAGCCAAATCATTTATCGCACCCACCACAGAATCCACATCCACCAAGGCCGAAGTGTCAATATTAGCAAAAACTTCATTGGTTAGTAAAGTGTAAGATTCTGTAGTTTTAAAATTCTGCACATCCGCCTCTATCGCAAAAATATTCATACCATTAATACCCAAACTATCAATTCCTACCAGAGCATAGCCCACCACTGTTACTCGCGAACCATCGTCTACTATTCGGCCGTTTTCTACTTTAATGTTAGAAAACTCGGCCTTGTCATCTAACATCATGCCAGTTACCGCCACAAATGGCACTGCCACGCTCTGGTAGCTCTTGGTAGATTCATAAGAATACTCCATGCGCACGTGTCCACTCTTACCAGCTATCTCGTCCACCGTCACCTCCGTTCCGTCCAAATAATATCGTACACTTAGCTCAAAAGGTAATTTTTCTTCACCAGTGTATAAAACATTCCCCACAAACACACTCCGCTCTGTGCCATCCGCCCCAGCCATCACGTACACTGTTTCATCATTAGTGCCAAGCAATTTATTATTAGTTAGAATAGCCGGCTCGCTAATCAATGGTTCCATTGTGTCTATTTTTTCGGCACCAACATTGCTAAGTGCTACCATGCCTGCCAACACCCCCATCATTACCACCCCTACTCCACCGTATAATAGTTTTTTCATTTTTTCTCCTTTCTAGATTCATCAATTAATTTATTCATACCACGAGTGGTACGAATAATTACTGGGTCTGCAAATATCAAAAATGCCGGCAAAAATGATAGCACTGCCACCATACTAATTACCGCGCCCCGCGCCATCAGCATACACATAGAGCCTATCATATCTACATTGGAATACATCGCCACGCCAAATGTTGCCGCAAATAGTCCCGCACCACTCACCAATACACTTGGCGCCGACGTAGCAATAGCAATCTTAGCCGCCATCCGTTTATCTTGTCCGCTTAAGCGCTCACGCTTGTAGCGCGTAGTTATCAAAATTGCATAATCTACCGTAGCGCCCAGTTGTATCGTACTAATACATATTGGTGTAATAAATGACAATTGCTCACCAGTATAATACGGTAATCCCAAATTAATAAATATAGCAGATTCAATCACCGCAATCAAAATTACCGGCAAAGACACACTGCCAGTAACTATGGCAATAATCACAAAAATCGCCACAATAGATACCGTATTTACCACGCGAAAATCCACAGCAGTCAGCTCTATCATATCTTGCGTCGCAGAAGATTCTCCCACCAGCAGGGCAGAACCATCGTAAGATTTTATAATGGTATTTATCTGCTCTATTTGCTCATCTATCTCGTCCGAAGCGGTTTTATATTCGGATACTACCAAAGTCAGCTCCCATTTGTCGCTTTTCAAAATCCCCACTACAGACTCGGGCAATATTTCTAGCGGTATATTTTCGCCAACTACACTCTCCAGATTCACCACTGCTTTTACGCCAGCCACTTCTTCTAATTCTGCAGTCATATTTCGCCCAGAAAGCTCATCTAGATTTGCCGAAGTTAGTATCATATGTACATTTGCCATTTCAAAATCTTCTCGTAGCATTTTGTTCGCCACGGCAAACTCCATATCCTCTGGCAAACTTCGCGCAATATCATAATATACGTTATTATTTGTTTGTTGGTAGCCATATAAAGCCGGTGGAATAATTGCTACAAATATAATTAATAGCGCAGGGAAAATCTTTACCACACCACTCGCCATTTTATCAAATTTCGGGAGTAATGGCTTGTGGTCACAGCGCATCAACAATTTATTACAAACCAAAATTAGTGCCGGTAGTACCGTCACAGAGCCAATCACGCCTAGCAACACTCCTTTTGCCATTACCAGCCCCAAATCCAGTCCCAGAGTAAAAGTCATAAAACAGAGTGCAATAAATCCAGCAATAGTAGTAGCAGAAGATCCAAACACCGAAGCAAATGTAGCTTTTATTGCTTTTTCCATAGCTTTTTCTGGCTGGCCATCTTTTGCCAAATGTTCCCGATAGCTATGCCAAAGAAAAATAGAATAATCCATCGTCACGGCCAGTTGCAACACCGCACTCAGCGCCTTGGTGATATAAGAAATTTCACCAAACACCATGTTTGTCCCCATATTAATTAGAATCATTACCCCTATACTCACCAAGAATAGTGCTGGCGCCAACCAATTATCCAGCAAAGCCAGCATAACAACAAGTGCCAGCACCACAGCTATTATCACATAAACAATTTCTTCAGATTCTGCCATATTACGCAAATCTGTCACCAATGCACTCATGCCACTTACATGAGCGTGTTCGCCTACCACCTTGCGTATTTCTTTCACGGCATTTATGGTTTCGTCTGCCGAAGTAGAAGTATCAAAAAACACCGCCGTTAGCTGTTCGTTGCCATGCGTAAAAGTATTATATATTTCATCTGGCAATAGCCCAGCTGGTACATTGGCTTTACTTAACGCCCCCAACCCCAATACCGTATCCACATGCTCTACATTAGCTATTGCGTCCTCCAAGCTGGCCACCTGCTCATCTGTCACGTCCTCCAGAATAATCATAGAAAACGCTCCCTTGCCAAAATCAGATAATAGTTCATTCTGCCCCTGCACAGTTTCCATGCTATCTGGCAAATAAGTTAGCATATCATAGTTCACACGAGTATTCAAAAACCCAATCAGTGCTGGCACTAGTAAAACAAGCATCAATATCAGCACTAATTTTCTGTGTTTTACAATGATTTTCTCCATAAAACTCCCTAGGCCTTTATTCTATCTCTATTAGATAAATAAATCAAGGTTAAGCGTTTTGTTTAACCTTATTACAATGCAATGAATTGTATAATAATAACAAGCAACTTGTTTACGCTTGCACACCAACAGGATCTTTGCTAAAATGAAAATCACATGCGTATCAAACGACTAAAAAAACCTCACACACAGTACAAATCAAAAATTGCACCAGCCGCTTGGCAAGAGTTTATCGAAATTTAAGGGTTTTAATACACTAATTTAGTGTATTAAAACCCTTAAACCGATTATATCGTATAACTCATCGCAATCAAAAGCGCTAAAAAGCTCAGATTTTTGCTGTATTATTTATCCATGCTAGTAGGCTCACCCAATTTTGCCGAGGTAATATCCTTAAGTAATGTTACAAATCCTTCAGCGGTTAGCCCAGAATCCCAACTAAAAGTTTTACCATTTATAGTAATGCTACCACCCTTAGTACTCCAGTCTATCAACTCGCCATCCACAAAGAATGCCGGAGTACCTTCCACTCCTACACGCTTGCCAATACCCATATCAAAATTAATCTTCTTAGATACATTTTCACTAGCGATATCTTCTTTGAACTTTTCTAAATCTCCCTTGCCATCAGAGACTTTTTCAAAATATTCACTAAATATTTCTGCACGTTCACTAGAATTAGCATCTTCCCACTCATCTTGGTGTGCAAATAACATATCCGCATAAGGTTTCCAGTACCCTTGCATCCCAGCCGCCTCCGCCGCCGATGAGGCCGCCGTAGCATTCGGATGGTAAGATAGCAAATAATTACGATAAACTACCGCCAACTTTCCGTCCATCTCCTCTACTGCTTGGTTTACATAGGGGTTCATAGAGGAGCATCCGGGGCATTGAAAATCCGCATACTCAAAAATCAACACCGGCGCATCAGCAGAACCTTTAACATGATCACCAATTTCACCATTGTGCTCGTCGGCTTCAATTATAGAATTAAAATCATAATTGCTAAAATTAGTAGCGCGATTGTTACCATCTATCACCAAAACAGTCATCACCGCAATAAATGCCACCACTACTACACCCACAATTACACCTATTTTAGAAAAACCTTTATTTTTTTTCATAACACTCCTTTAATGATATAATTATAACATGAAATCGCGCAAAAAAGATAATAAGAAAATCGACCAACAAAAAGTAGACGAACGTCGCGAAGAAGTTTTAGCCGCTGGGCGCAAGTTTAAGTATCCTTTACAGTGGACTAAATATCGCATCGTTATAAACACAATCCTAATAGCCCTCATTACTTCCGCCATCATAGTTACTAGTGGTTGGCTGGCGCTTTATCAATTTAGCATGACAGACGATATGCTTTTTCGCATCACGGAAGTTTTACCAGTACCAGTAGCCAATGTAGATGGCGCAGACGTGCGTTTTTCCGATTATCTCATGTTTTATCGTAGCAGTATGACATCCATAGAACGCCAATCTGGCCAAGTGGATAATGACAGCAATGTAGACATCCTCCGCGCTCAGTATAAACGTTCCGCACTAGATGAATCCGAACAATACGCCTATGCTCTCAAACTAGCCAACGAACACGGCATCACCGTCACAGAGGAAGAAGTTGACACCGAGTTCAACCGGCATCTCAATATCGGTGGCACAGAGCGTAGCGAAGAAAGTTTTATTAAAATAATTGAAGACAATTTTGGACTGAATAAAAACGAATACCGCCGTATGCTTTACCTTACCTTAGTCAAAGCCAAGGTAGAAATGCAAATAGACGAAACTGCCAACAAAACCGCCAATCGCGTAGAAAAACTCCTCGCCGAAAATAACGGCGACTATTCTGCCGTAGCCGAAGCTTTAGGTTCTAGCGTAGAATATCAAGATACCGGCGGTATGGTTAGTAGCCAAAACATAGACGGTGGCCGTGCCTCTGAGGCTATCAAACTAGAGCCAGGCCAGCAATCCGGGCGTTTTATATCCACAAATGGCGATGGCTATTATTTTGTCAAACTCATCAGCAAAACCGCCACCGAAGTAAACTTCGTTTCCATCAAAGTACCGTTTACCCAATTTTCTACAGATTTCAACAATCTCCGCGAAACAGGGAAGATTCACGAATACATCCAGCTAGAAGATTTTTCAGAATAATTCTCATAAAATTACAGACAGCAAATTTCGTTTAACTACTTGCGCATATTTTTGCTTATGGTAAAATAATAGTAGAAAGGTAAAAATGCCAGATAACAGCCAAACAAACACCCCACCCCCCGCAGAGCCAACGCCACCCGCTGACGCACAAAACGTCATCGCTAACTCCAATGCTATCATGCAAGAAGTAGCTAGCAAAATCGCTGAGGCCAGCAACATTTTGGTGGCGCTATCCAATAATCCCACCGTAGATGATTTAGCCGCAGCTATTGGCTTGTCACTTTATCTAGACAAAATCGGCAAGCGCGCCACGGCAATTTACTCCGGTGCTACGCCCAATGCATTAGAGTTTCTCAAACCAGAAGAAAGTTTTGATGCTAGTACTGACACCCTCCAAGATTTTGTAATTGCCCTCAACAAAGACAAAGCAGATCACCTCCGCTACAAGCTAGATGGTGATTATGTTAAGATTTTTATCACTCCATATCGCACCCGTATCGCCGAAGACGACTTGGAGTTTAGCTACGGCGATTATAATGTAGACTTAGTACTTGCGCTAGATGTTGCCAATGGCACGGATTTAGATTCCGCCCTGCGCGAGCATGGTCGCATTATGCACGATGCTACTATTATCAATATCACCAATCACAACCCAGGCAAATTTGGCGAGTTAGAGTGGAGTAACACCCACGCCAGTTCCGTCTGCGAAATGCTATCAGAGCTTCTTATTGCCATAAGTGGCAAAAACCCCATAGACGCAGAAACCGCCACCGCCCTACTCACTGGTATCGTAGCTTCCACAGATCGTTTTTCAGATGGCAACACCACCCCAGATACCATGAAGATCGCCTCGCGTTTAATGGAATCCGGCGCAGATCAGCAACTCATCTCGCAAAACATCACCAACGCAGAAAACCAAGCCATCAGTCTTGCCATGGCCAAATCCAGTGATGTCACCGCAGACAACACATCTTTAGAGATAGAGCACAAAGAGCCGGAAGACAGCAAACCTAAAGATGGGGAAGAACCCACAGAAGCGTCCACAGAGGCACCCGCCGAATCCCATGCAGAAATCTCCACTGAATCTCCTGTAGAAGCTTCCATAGAGACCTCCACCGAATCTTCCGCGGTAGCCCCACAAGAACCACAAGAACCCCCCGCCGAATCCCCAGATCTGCTATCAGACCTAAAAGCCGCCGAAGCTAGTCTCACCCACGCCGGTGCCGAAACCACCCCAGAAGACACCCAAAAACCTTTACGTATAGACGATAGCGAAACTTCCGTCCCAACTCCATCCACAGGGCTAGACAGCCTACCCACTGTAGGTCCATTTGGAGTAGAGGCACCCAGCCCGTCTGTCGCCACTAGTTCCGGCATTATTAGCGCACCAAATCTTTCCGACACCCTCAACATCACTCCCACCCCCAGCGTGCCATCCGCAGACAGCGAGGCTTTTAGCGAAGACGGCCCCAAGCCAGAAAAAATCATCACCCCACCAGAAGATTTCGCTTCAGACCCTACTGGTGCCGAACAAAATAAATACGGCAAAATGCTAGAGGATGCCCTTGCCGAAGCTGGCGATGCGTCCACTCCAGTAGTCCAAGATCCAGCTATGTCTGCTCCAGCTCTGCCAGATGCCAATGTCACCCCCACCCCAGTCTTACCAGATGCTAACATTGCACCTACGCCAGCTTTATCGGATGTTAATACTGCGCCAGCCCCAGAGCTAGCATCAAATCCCGCCGCTTCTATTGCGCCACCAGTCGCATCCGAACCAGAGATTAACGGCGTTCCAGCTATTAATTATATGCCATTGCCAGAAGATCAAGTTCTGCCACCACCACCAGCTCCACCAGTAGATTTTGATTCACCCATGCCCACCGTTTCGCCTACGGATTCTGCCTCATCCATGGTAGAGCCTCCCCTATCGGCCACGCCAGATCCTAGCGCCTTCCGGATTCCAGGCATTCAATAGCATTTAATAGCGTCCAATAATAGCCCCAATTCACCGCCATCGCAACCCTATCGCATTTTTGCTTGCATTTTTTGCAAAAGTGCGCTATAATAAAACCACACTATTGGAATCGTAGCTCAGTTGGTTAGAGCGCTGCCCTGTCACGGCAGAGGTCGCGAGTTCGAGTCTCGTCGGTTCCGCCAAACGATAAAAAGCTGTAAAAGATGGCCCTAGAGGCCTATTTTGTTTCACGTAACCTATTATATAGGCTGACCTCAAGCGCAAATTCACCGCATCAAAGCTCCCTAGCGGACTTTATTTTTACTCCGCAGTTTTGTCATTCCGTGCGAAACCCCCACTTTCATTTTGTCATTCCGTGCGAAACCCCTGTTATCATTCTATTTAAAAATCTTGTGCAAAATAATTTTTGTGTGCTATAATAAAATTATAAATCGTAATAGTCCGTAGCTTCAATGCTAGCACATTCCATACAAAGCAATTATTTTACGCACAAAAGTGACCCTATGAGGGAGCTCGCGTGCGTAAGTTATTTGCTAGCTTATGGCTGTGGACTATTACGACCCTCGTAGGGTCATTTTTATGAAATAGCGTATGACCTCACGAGAACCAAATATTAATAATCTGAGAGGAGCAAAACACCATGCAGGCCATACAACAAATCAACCAAATTAAGTCAATGATAGTAACTAAAGCTACCAAGGTAAGACAAATTTTTAATAAACGCTTAAGTAGATTTGGTTTTACTAACTACATTAAGAATAATCATAGACTAACCACATTAGGCTTAACTAGCTCATGTCTTCTTGTTCTGCTCATCCTTGCTATATGTATACCACTATACAAGGATGAGTTAAACACAAAGGCAACTACTGGTACCAGTACCCAGGCTACTACCTCTCTGGCCTTGAGTTCTGGTGCTAGTAGTACCGCAGAAGTAGATTTGCTCGCTAGTTCTACTAGCGGGTCTTTTGTGTCTGGTGGCAGTGCTTCCTATAATGTCTATACTACTAACTATACTGGCTATACGTTAGTTATTGCTAGTTCTACTTCTACCAATTACAATGACGGTAAATTAACCATGAGTGGGGATAGTAGTAACTATTTCTCTACCATTACAGACACTAATGGTATTACAGCCAGTACCTTCTCAGACTCTACATCTACTGGTACAGCATACAATGGTAAATGGGGACTAAAACCAAGTAAGTACTATAATACCAGTACTAATACTACA
>JAFQXY010000009.1 GCA_017406745.1 Candidatus Saccharimonadota bacterium
AATATAATCCAAATAAGAAAATAGATTTCTTAGAACGCAAGCTTCATCGCTTCATTAACTATTACAATTATGATAGAATTCATTTAGGAATAGGTTTAAAAACTCCTTATGAAGTGTTGCAAAGGTGCTGAACCTTATACGGTTTGCCCCTGTTATAAAATGTGTTATAATTTAGAGTATGGCAAAGTTTGAGTTAATGTCTAAATACCAGCCCACCGGAGATCAGCCAAGCGCTATTAAACAACTGACGGATGGGGTTTTTGCTGGGATACACGAGCAGACACTGCTGGGGGTGACAGGCTCTGGTAAAACTTTTACAATGGCAAATATTATTAATAATGTGCAAAAACCCACTTTGATTTTGGCGCACAATAAAACCTTAGCGGCACAGTTATATTCAGAGTTTAGGGAGTTTTTCCCAAAAAATGAAGTGCATTATTTTGTTTCGTATTTTGATTATTATCAGCCAGAGGCTTATATTGCATCTACGGATACTTATATAGAAAAGGATTCGGCGATAAATGATGAAATTGACCGGCTCCGCCATGGGGCAACCGAAGCGCTGCTCACAAGAAACGATGTAATTGTGATATCTTCGGTGTCGTGTATTTATGGTATTGGTTCGCCAGAGCATTACGAGGAAATGTCTTTGCCGTTATGGCGGGGGGATGATGGGTGGAAATTTGTCATTTCGGACACGCGTCCAGCCGGCCCGTCGCCACGGGTGGCTGGCGCTAATTCTCGCCTTGCCAGGCTCCGAACCGTCCTCAATGACACATTTTCCCAGCCCTCCTTCATCCGTCAACTAGTGGCAATGCAATATCACAGAAATGATCTTGCATTTGAGCGGGGTAATTTTCGCGTGATGGGCGACACAATAGATCTATATCCTGCCAATGGCGAATATGCATACAGATTTGTATTTGGATTTGATACTTTGGAAGAGGTCAGAATAGTAGATCCGCTAACTTTTGAAGTGCGCGAAAAACCGGATCATATCCATATTTTCCCAAATACACATTATGCCACGCCACGCGACCAACTTGAGAAAGCCTTAGTGACTATTCGTAAGGAATATGAGGAGCGTCTACAGTATTTTGAAAAACACGAAAAATATCTAGAAGCACAGAGGTTATCACAACGCACAAAATATGATTTAGAGATGCTAAAAGAGACTGGCTTTGTGAAGGGAATCGAAAACTACTCAAGGCACTTAGATGGGCGCAAACCTGGTGAGCCACCAGCTACGCTTTTGGACTTTTTCCCAGAAGATTGGCTATTAATTGTAGACGAGTCACATATGACCCTGCCACAAGTGCGTGGTATGTATGCAGGGGATCATGCGCGCAAAGAAACTTTGGTGGAGTATGGGTTTCGTTTGCCGTCTGCGCTAGATAATCGCCCGTTAACTTACGGCGAGTTCCAAAAACATATAAACCAGGTGATCTATGTATCCGCTACGCCTGGGCAATACGAGCTAGAGCATTCGCCAGCGCCAGCAGAACAGGTGATTCGCCCGACTGGACTTTTGGATCCAGAAATAGAAGTGCGTGGGAGTGATGGACAGATTGATAATTTAATGGAGGAGATTGACAAGCGTATAGCTAAATCACAGAGAGTGCTAATTACCACTTTAACCAAGCGGATGGCGGAAGATTTGACCGACCACCTAAAAGAGCGAGGCGTAAAGACGGCGTATATCCACTCCGATATTGATACTTTGGAGCGAAGCGATATTTTGCGCGATTTGCGCGAGGGGGTGTATGATGTTTTGGTGGGGATTAATTTACTACGTGAAGGACTAGACTTACCAGAAGTATCACTGGTGGCCATACTAGATGCGGATAAGGAAGGTTTTTTACGCTCTGAGTCCGCACTAATTCAGACGATTGGGCGGGCGGCACGACACGTAGATGGTAAAGTAATTATGTATGCAGATTTTATTACGGATAGTATGGAAAAGGCAATTCGCGAAACAAACCGCCGGCGCGAGATTCAACAACAGTATAATTATGAACACCATATTACGCCTACTTCTATCAAAAAAGAAATATCTGAGGGACTACGCGCAATTATTCCACAAAAAGAAGTGGTAAACAAGCTGGATATTAAGAAAATACCAAAAGATGAATTGCCGGCTCTAATTAAACAACTACAATCCGAGATGCAACTTGCGGCAACAAATCTTGATTTTGAGCAGGCGGCTGCGTTACGTGATGAAATTTCTAAGATTAAGGAGTTTATAGGTTAATGGATATATCAATTATCATACCAATTTATAATGCGGAAAAGTTTTTGATGAGATGTGTGGTCTCTGTGGTAAATTCATTGATGGAATACGACGGAAAAGGTGAGATAATACTAATTGATAATAATTCTAGTGATAATTCATTGGCGCTTGCTGAAGATTTAGCGAGAAAATATCGAGGTTTAATAAAAGTATTACAGTGTCACACACCTGGAGCTGGTGCGGTGCGAAATTTTGGAGTAGAAAAAGCTAAGGGGGAATACTTATGGTTTATAGACGCCGATGACAAAATAACAAAAAATGCCATAACAAAATTAATCTCCGAGGCAGAACACACTAATGCAGATTTGGTAGTACTGGGGTTTACGAAGGTCTATCAAGGTGGAAAGAAAGAAAAACGCAGTGTGTCAGATATTAAGGATCCAAAGTTCCGGAGCAAGTTTATCCTAAGCCAACCTGGCCCATGGCAGGTAGTTATCCGTAGGCGATGGTATGTTAAAGAAGGATTCAAATTTATCGAGGGTAAAATCCATGAGGATATGGATTTGATGCCAGCTTTGATACTTCATACAGATAATATCGCTATAGTGAATGAACAGGTGTATATGTATTATCAAAATTCAGATTCCGTACTGCATAAAACCACATGGGACCCTCATTATTTTGACATATTTCCAGCGCTCAAAGGATTGTATGTGAGATTTAAAAAAGCTGGCGCAGTAGAGCAATATCGAGACGAACTGGAATGGTTTTTTATTTGGAACCTGCTTATAGATTCGGCTGAATATTATATTAAGTTTAAAGAGGGGAAATCTGGGCTAAAAAGATCTCGTAAAATGTTAAAACAATATTTTCCTAATTGGAAAAATAATAAGTTCTTGAAAAACACGAATTTTAAAACCCATCTTAAAATATTGATGAATTATTACCACTGGTAGCTATTTACTTAGACGGTTTAATCTGCGCATAATTTTGTTTTTGAGAAGTTTTTTCTTATTTAAAATAATGCAAAATCCACCGATGTATTCTTCGGTAATGCCACCAAGCCCATTTTTAAAAAATAGTAGTGGATTGTTAGGCGAAAAATCACCCTTCATGCCGTAAAGGTTAAGCCTTGTCTGGCCACGACGCAGGCACTCTTCAATATTCCAACCCTTAATAGCGGTAGAACCGTTAAAGTGTTTGTTTTTTTCAATAGTGCCAGCGGTAAAAGCTACTATTTCGTTGGGGTGAATGATATCTACTTCGCTCGATACCAATTCGCCATTATCCTTGCGTCTGGCTTCTACAAAAATTGCTCTATCGCCAAAAGCATCCCATAAATCTTCGTAATATTTAACTTTGCGGGTGTGTACGCCGTTTCTTTTGTCGCTATCCTCAAGAGCAGTGAGCCACTCTGGTAGTTCAGATTTGTCTTTGAGGATATGAATTTTTAACTCGCGCTGAGTTTTGTGAAGTTTTTTGCGGGTGCTAGCGTTCATGGTAAGCTCGGCATCGCGGAGAGTTTTTAATCCTGTTAGATCTTTGACAAACATCCAGCGATTGGCTTTGTTTTCTACTTCTACCGTGAATCCTTCGTGTGTAAAACCATGTTGTTTAAAAACATCAAATATCTTAGAGGTATCTGGCTTGTCCGCAATGGAACCATCCGCATTACGAGTGGCATATACGACTGGCGGAAAGATCTCTAACTTTATAAAGTTTTGTTTTTGGGAATAATTTAAAACTTCTGTAAGGAAAAAGTCTAGCAACTTAGTGTTATGGTAGTCCATGATTGGGCCAATCTGAATCCAGGCTTCGCCGGCGCGTTCGACAATGAGCGCAACGGAGAGGATTTTTTTGTTATCTTTAACGCCCACTAGGTAGGTATTAAAACCCATTTTATTGCGAAGTTTGGCGCGGTTTACAGATTGGAAAAAGTTGCCATTGGGCTGGCTTTCTTCAAATTTAGTGAATTCGGTTGATTTTATTTCGGTGAAATGCATTTTATAGATCTCGTTGTTCTTTGGTTTTAATTTTGGCTAAGTATAATTTGCCCATTATGTCCAAACTGGTAGCAAAAGTGCCAACAAATTCCTCTACTTCGCCATGAAAGCCTTGTTTAAATTTATAGACGCCGTTTTCGGGATCTGGATTGGTACCCCAAAAATTATATTTATGATAGCCATTAGCGTAGGCGTATTTTATCATTGCCCACTGTATAAGGTGTGGGCCACCGAGTTTTTTGTGCTCGCGAGAAAGGCCACTAGACAAATAAATAACCTCGTTACCATAAAGCAAGAAAAAGGCCGAGGCGATAGGTGTACCATCTGGTAGCTCTGCAACAATCGTAGCCACTTCGTCGCCAAAAGCGTTGGCCATTTGTTCGAAAAACTTTTGATCGCGGGGAACAAAACCATGCACTTTGCCAGATTCTTTTAAAAGTTTTAGTAGGATATCATATTCAGATGGTTGTAATTCACGTAATTTTATGTGGTAGCGCTCGGTTGCATATTTTATGGTGTGACGATGGTCACGGCGAAAACTCCGAAGCAAGGTTTGTTCTTCTTCTGGAGTTAGAACGGGCGCCAAGACTTTTGAGCGTTTGGCCGTGGGTGTTTTGGCTGGTAAATTATCTATTTTGTCAAAATCTATGGCATACACCCATTTGACTTGTTCGTATTCGCCAAGATACTTGTAACCGATATCCCTAAGTTGCGCCTTAAAATCCGCTGGGGCATATGGGGCAAGTAATGTGGGCGATATCTGCAAAATACTGCCCTTTTTAGCTTTGAGAAAAGTTGCGCATGATTTTAGAAAATTGTAAAAAAACGTGGGGTTTTGCGAAAAATCCATCAGTGGACCACGCGAAAAAGAAAAAATTTTCAAGCCACGATTATTATATATACAGCTCACTAAGCCAGCTACTATTAGATTATTTTGATCGAATAGGCCTAACAAATAGGATTCTCTGCCTATTTGTTGATAACGCTTTTCCATGGCGGGGCTTTGCATGTAATTTTTAGTATGACATTTCTTTGTGAAATCTGTAAACTCTTTAAGAGTAATTTCCCGAAACTCAGTTTTCATACATTTATTGTAACACAATTCAGCATATCATGCGACAAATATGCTATAATTATATACATGAGCGGAGTGGGCGTTAGAGAGTTTGATCAGATTTTACGCAGGGTACGATTTTGTGATTATTTGAGCGTGGCGCAATTGTATTTACGTGACAATTTTTTGCTTGAGCGACCATTGAGTCCTAACGATATAAAACCACGCTTACTGGGGCATTGGGGAACTTGCCATGGGATAAACGTGGCTTATGCTAATACAGCAATGGCTTTTGGCAATAATCCGGATTTTATGTTTGTGCTAGGAGTGGGGCATGGGTTTCCAGCTTTGCAGGCAAATTTGTGGTACGATGGCGCACTAGCAAAAGTAAATCCGCGTGCAACGCTGGATTATGATGGCTTGGCATATATTTGTCGTAATTTTTCATGGCCGGATGGATTTCCTAGCCATGCCAGTCCATTTACACCCGGAGTTATTACAGAGGGTGGTGAATTAGGATACGCGCTGGCAAATAGTTATGGGGTAGCGCTGGGGCACCCAGAAAAAATCATCGCGGTTTTGATTGGTGATGGAGAATTAGAAACCGCTACGGCGCTAGATTCTTTAAACCTAAGAAATATCTTAGATAGTGGCAAAAACGGCAAGGTTTTGCCTATTTTGCACTTAAACGGCTATAAAATATCAGCGCCATCATTGTACGCACGTAAGTCTGAGCGGGAACTAAATGAGATGATTAGGGGGTTTGGTTATACGCCGTTATGGATTTACGGCGACAATCCCGAAGATTTCCAAAATGCGCTTAAAAAACCTGTTGATTCGCCATTTTATATATTAAAAACCGAGAAGGGTGCAACTGGGCCAAATCGCCATCAAGATGCACACCAGATACCACTCAAAAATCCGATGACTGACGAAATGGAATTGCGTGAGCTGGAAAAGTGGTTAAAATCATACAAGTTTGATGAATTATTTAATCAAGAAAGTGGGATTACAAAATGATAGAACGCGTAGAAAATCCTGGTACAGAATATTATTCACCAGCACGTAAGATTGGCGAATTGTTGGCACGAGAATTAAAAAACGACCCATATTTTTACTTTTTCTCGCCGGACGAAACTACCTCAAACAAGTTTGACCAAGTGTTTGAAGTAGAAAAACGTGCTTGGGGAGATTTACCTATAAAAACATGGGATTTACCAGAATCGCCAAACGGTAGAATCGTGGAAATGCTTTCTGAAAATGTATTATTTTCCGTAATGACTGGACACCTAATGAACGGCGAACAAGCAATGATGGGTAGTTACGAAGCATTCTTTCCGGTAGTCACTTCACAACTTTTGCAACAAATGAAGTTTATAAAACAGTCCCGCGAAGTGGCTTGGCGTAAGGATATGCCAGCGGTAAATCTATTGTCTACTTCTACTTGTTGGCGCCAGGACCATAATGGCTTTACCCATCAATCGCCAGCGTTAATCTCTACGCTACTAGACATCCCGTCTAATGTGGTAAACTGTATTTTTCCGGTGGATGATGTATCGGCAGAAGAGGCATTTAATTTTATGTTGGATTCACGCAATGTTGTAAATTTAACAACATTTAATAAAAATGATGAGCCCCGTTATATAGATTCCTACCATGCTAAGTATTTATTTGATAATGGTGGAGCAAGCATTTATCAGTTTGCCTCTGACGAAAATCCAGATTTTGTAATGACAGCAGTGGGCGATATTGTCACACACGAAACTCTGGAGGCCATAAAAATACTGCACGAAGATTTGCCCAGTATAAAAATACGCTTTGTGGGCATAAATGCACTTTCTTATCGCGCCATTGGCACTACCGAAAATAAGCTAAGCCGAAAAAAGTTTGATGAATTATTCACGGTAGACAAGCCAATTTTGGCTAATTTCCACGGTTACCCAAAAGCCTTGGAGAGTATACTAGAGGATTATACAGAAAAAAGACGGGTTCGCGTGCATGGTTTTAATGAGGAGGGGTCTACTACTACACCGTTTGAGATGTTACGTCGCAATATGGCATCACGGTACGATTTAGCAATAGACGTAGCTAAAGTTTTGAAGCGAGATGATTTGATAGAAAAATACCGTAATATTTTGCTAGAAAATCACAATCACGCAGTGGAATACGGAGAAGATTTAATAAAATAACCTTAAAGACTACACAAAAATGCTTAAATTTGATAAAATAGCAATATTATGGAATTATTTATTTTAATTGTTAGTTTGGTAATTTTAGCCGAAACTACCGCATTGACTTTTAAAAAAGTGAAGCCAATAAGTAGTGGCCGGCGCAAAATATACGTAGATTCTTCTGCCTTGATTGATGGACGAATACTGAACATTGCCAAAAGTGGTTTTTTGGACGGAGATTTAATAATTCTAAAATCCGTATTAAGGGAATTGCAATTATTGGCAGACGGTAAGGATCAACTAAAACGCAATCGGGCGAGAGCTGGCCTAAACTTGGTATCAGAATTGGAGCGCGTGGTAGAGGTGAATACCGAAATCTATGATGATGGTGAGGGTCGCAAAAAAGTAGATGAGGAATTATTAAAATATGCTAAAGATTCACATTCTGCTATATTGACTATGGATTACAACTTAATAAAAGTGGCTGAAGCAGAAAAAATTACGACATTAAATATTAATGACTTGGCGCTGGCCGTAAGAACTGAATATTTACCCGGCGAAAAAATACGCCTAAAAATTACTGAAAAGGGTTCCAATAGAGGCCAAGGAGTGGGACATCTCAACGATGGCACTATGGTAGTAGTAGATCGTGCTTCTAATAAAATAGGTAGGGAAATAACCGTAGAGTTTGTGAAGTTTTTTGAAAACTCTGCTGGCAAGATGATTTTTGCCAAAATGACAAGAAATAATTAGCGCTTTTTAATTGCTATTGCTATTACTACTATCACTAGAGGCCTTGGCATCTATGGTAAGTTCGCCTGATGCGGTATAGCCAGATGCATCGCTAACAACGAACTTAAATGTAGTCTTGACGCTTAGACTGCTTACATCCACACCACTTATTACGCCATTGGAGCCTAGCGAGATACCACTTTGCTCTACGCCGTTAATATAAAGTGTGTAGCCAGAGATATCACTACTACCCCGTTTGACGATGGCGATCAAGTTGTTACCGCGGGTAGAGAGTGAAACGGATGGTGGTGCATAATCGCAGGTGTCGTTTTTCTCGCGGTCGTATGGCTCTGGTACACTATAAACAGCATTACCTGTCATAGGGTCTATAGTCTTGGTGACTTCTACTTCGATTTTGTAATCTTCTGGGGTACAGGCAGCCGCAAGCAAATGATTGTATTTATTAAATGTTAGGGTCTCTTTGGAAACGCCAGAGTTTTTAGATGCGTTAAACCAGCTGGGCCAGATATCTGTTTTGCCATTAACGGTGAGAGTCTGGATACCGGCAGGCTTTACTGGCTGATCGCCGTAGTGCCACTTGCCATCTGGTTCGTAGACTTCTTTATGGACGCGCTCCATATAGGAGCCGGCGACCATACGTGCAACATCATGGGTATTAGAAGATACACCAGATCCGTCGTGGTTACCATTCCACACGAAGGTAGACAACGCGGTAGAGTAACTTTCGATTAGTGAATCTTTTGTTTCGGCAGCATTAGTGGTAGTGGTGGTACCTGTTTTAGTGGCAGTCCAAACATCTGGCACTACAAAACCCTCGTTGTTCCAGTAACGAGCAGTGCGGTCACTTAAAATACTGCTAATCATGTAGGCGACTTGATCATCTACTACTGGAGTGGCTGGAGTATCCGTCCACGATTCAATAACATCGCCGTCTGAGTTTTTGACTTCTAGTATGTAGCTGAGGTCTTTGTAGGAACCTCCGCGTGCCAGAGAAGCGTAAGCGTTGGCGTGTTCCACCATGCGTACGCCACAGCCAGAACCAATAGCGATGGACAAACCATAGCCTTCGCGGTCCTCACAGTAGGATACATCACCAAGGGCATGGGCGATCTCCAGAGAGTTGTCTATGCCATTGATGTACAGTGCTTTAACTGCTGGGATATTAAGAGAATTGCCAAGTGCATAGCGGATGGTGACATTACCATAAAATATGCGAGAAGCGTTGCGTAGAGCACAACTTCCACGGTAGCCAGCACAATAAATGGAATCTATATTCTCGTCTTTTAATATTGTACCTGGACCATAATTGATACCCTCACGTTGCATAAATAGTGGGGCATAATCTAAAATTGGCTTAATCGACGAACCTGGCTCTATTATAGAGTCGGTTGTAACATTCAGCTCGCCATACGTAGGATTATTGAAATCTATTGAGCCAACCATAGCAACAACTTGTGAAGTTTCTACATCTACAGAAACCAGAGCGATATTGTCGCTATTGTTCTTATATAGTTGGCCTGCACCCACTACAGAAACGGCGTCCTCGGCAATTTGTTGAGCACGATAATCTAGCGTAGTGGTGATATTCCAGCCACCGACACGCATAGTAGATACGCCGTATTTATCTTCTAGTTGATTGCGAACTTCCAAGACGAAGTGTGGCGCCAAGGCATCAGCATACTGGCTAGATTCGGGCTGGATAGTGTCTAAAATAGCCACTTCTTTTGCTGTTTCTGCTTCTTCTGATGTGATATAGCCCATGGATACCATGTCGTCTAAAACTTTGTGCTGGCGCTCTATGAGTGCATCATTGTAATAAGTGTTATAAGGATTATACATGGATGGGTTATTAGGAATTGCGGCAAGAAATGCGGATTCTGCTAGGGTGAGGTCTTTAGCAGACTTATTGAAATAAGTTTTGGCTGCGGACTCTACACCATTACGCCGGCCACCATAGGGGGATTGGTTTAGATACATGGTGATAATCTGCTGTTTGTCCGTGGTGCGTTCGAGCTCAATGGCTAAAATAAGCTCCTTAATTTTACGGGAAAGACCACCGCGGTTTTCGCTGGCAGCTTCATCAGAGAAGAACACTTGCTTGATGAGCTGTTGGGTGAGAGTAGAACCACCTTGCACGCCCTGCCCGCTAAGGGTAGAGAGCGATGCACGAATAAGTGCGGAAAAATCTACACCGTTGTGATTGTAGAAATTTTTATCTTCGATAGCTACAGTGGCTTGATACATATATGGCGAAATATCATCAGCATCTACTACCAAGCGATAATCTTCGCTACCGGTATCTTGCCAGAGCAAAACGCCGTTGCGGTCGTAATAATTATTAACAGTATTAGAGATGTAATCTTCCATATTGGCGATTTGTTCGAGTTTATCGCCAAGCTCTCTCTTGTAATACAAGAATAGCCCGCCCATGGCGATAATACCTATCAAGAAACATGCTGCAATAAACTTAAGGATGGCCTTTTGCCCACGCCAAGAAAACCACCACTTAAATACGCGCTTAGGGTGCAACCGTGCAAAAAAGCGCTTGACTGGCTCTTTGGGTAGAGTAGCTAAATCTTCGGCACGGCGACGCGCCTCGGCTTCTTTTTTGGCTTTGTGCCTATTGCTATAGTTAGCATACAATTTAATATTTTTTTTCGCAGTTTTTTTTGTAGTTTTTTGAGTGGTCTTGCTGGATTTTTTGCTTTTTTTGGCATTATTTGCCGGCAAAATCACTTCTGATTTCTTTTTAGCCATATGTATATTATAACACGTGTTATAATAAATATATGAAAAAGTTTCGGTTTAAGTCTGTGGTGGCGCTTGCAAATGCAAAATTATCTGTAAAATCTGCGGCAATCGTACTAGCAAGTTCAACTTTTATTTCGGCACTACTTGGACTTTTTCGTGATAGACTTTTAAACTCATATTATTTAGGCACATACCCTACCGGTATTGATGCTTATACCGCAGCTTTTACTATCCCAGATTTTATGTTTTTTATTCTGACATCGGGAGCTTTGTCGGTATCTTTTATACCAGTTTTCAACGAGCGACTTGCTAAAGGCAATAAAAAATCCGCATGGGAGCTTTCGTCAAGTTTACTAAATCTACTGGCACTTTTGACTTTGATGGCAAGTATTTTGATTATGATTTTTGCAGACCCTTTGATTCGCTATGTGGTAAGCCCTGGGTTAGACGAATCTGGTATGATTCTGGCTATAAATATGACGCGCGTGATTGCAATAAATCCGTTTCTTTTTAGCATTGCTACAGTACTAACTAGTATGCAACAGGCAGTGGGGAGATTTGTATTTTATTCATTTGCACCTGCTATATATAATATAGGGATTATTATTGGCATCACTTGGTTTACTAATGGCATAAATTTGTTTGGAGTGCAAGTATTTGGTGGCGGGATCATGGGTGTAGCGCTAGGCGTGATTTTGGGGGCAATTTTACAGTTAATTGTATCCCTGATTGGGCTGTTTGGATTGGGATTTGACTATAAGTTCAAAATAAGCTGGAAAAACCAAGGGTTCCGTTCGATACTTAAATTGCTTCCACCACGCTCATTGGATCAGGGAATTGATTATGTGGATTCCATAGTAAATACCAACTTGTCATCACGTATGGGGGCTGGAGCAGTGCGGTCTTTTAATCAAGCCTCGGCACTACACCAAATGCCCATTAATTTAATTGGTGTGGCAATTTCTACTGCATTTTTCCCAAAATTGACTGAAGAATTAGGACAAGGTGACGATAGAAAATTTAATAGCACTTTTCGGCAAGCGCTTAGGATGATTACTTGGATTGCTTTGCCGGTGTCGGCTATTGCATTTTTTGCGCGCGGATACGTAACTAGTTTCATTAGCAATATCGGTAATAATGATAGCAATGGAACTATAGCATCTATTTTGGGTACTTTGTGCGTGGCGATTTTTGCGCGTTCTATTTTTCATATTGCGTCGCGCGGTTTTTATGCACACCAAGACACTAAAACACCATTTAGAGTATCTATCGTGGCGATCGGTTTTACTATTTTAATATCTGTATGGTTTTACTTGTTAGGCTGGGGAGTAGAAGGGCTAGGTTTAGCTCAATCTATTGGTGCAATCTTAGAGATTGTCATACTCTTGTTTATCCTACAGCGAAAATCACATTATGAACTTTTAGACAAGGAATATTGGCGAGCTACATCAAAAATGTTATTTGCAACACTTATCACTGGCTGTGTGGCATTTTCTATGACAAAATTTGTGCCATTAATGGCTACGGATACATCACTTGTAATTACAATTCCAAAGTTTTTGTTGATTGGCGCAGTATCTTTTGTGGCATATTTTATTGCGAGCTTTTTCTTGGGGCTAGATGAAGTAAAGCCAATTGTTAATTATTTGAAAAAAATACTCTTTAAAAACGTAAAATAGTGTTATAATTTAAAGATAAGTTAATAATGTGGAATTATTTAAATGGAAGTAAACTGCGACACAATTAAGCATTTGGCAAAATTGTCTAATTTTTCTTTAAGCGACGCCGAAATCAAAAGCCTAGGCGGAGATTTAAATAGTATTATCGGGTATATTTCTCAGTTAGATGAGTTAGACGTAGAAAATATAGAGCCAACTTACCAAGTGTTTGAGATGGAAAATGTGTGGCGCGCCGATGAAATACTACCACAAGATGCTACGCGCGAGCAATTATTGGCGCTCACCAAAGAAGAAAAAGACAATCAAATAAAAGTACCAAAAGTATTATAGGGAGGTTTTATGAAAACTGCAAATAAAAAAGTAACCGCCACAAGATTAGTAAAAGATGCTTTAGAAAAAGCCAAACATTTTGAAGATTATCATATTTTTACTTTTCTAAATGAAGAAGGGGCGCTAAAAAAGGCCAAAGAGATTGATGCGCGGATAGCGCGTGGTGAAAAAGTGGGGCGACTGGCCGGCGTGCCATACGCATTAAAAGATAATTTCTTAAGCCCAGAGGGCGAAACTACGGCGTCTGCACATATTTTGGAAGGATTCACTTCTCCTGTAACCGCTACAGCAGTAGAAAAATTAGAGGCTGAGGGGGCGATTATGATTGGACGAACCAATTTGGATGCTTTTGCGCATGGTTCTTCTACGGAAAACTCATACTATGGGCCAACTTTAAACTCGCACGATCGCGCAAGGGTAGCTGGGGGGTCTTCTGGGGGGTCGGCGGTGGCGGTAGCGCTAGATATCGTGGAATTTGCGACTGGTACGGATACTGGTGGCTCTATTCGTCAACCCGCATCATTTAATGGTATATATGGATTTAAGCCTACTTATGGTACGATTTCACGCTATGGTGTGGTAGCGATGGCGTCATCGCTTGACTGCATCGGGTTCTTTACGCGGACGCCAGAAGATATGGATTTATTGATGTCTATTGCATCTGGGCAAGATCCGAAGGATATGACAACACTACCAGATTATTATAATGAAGCTGTTGCGAGTGCAAAATTGGACGATTCTCGACTCGCGCCTGCGCGCCCGTTTGCCTTCGGCAATTCGCGTCCCAAGGGGCGAGCGTTACGGGGCTCCGGCGCTCATTCCGCTCCCGTTGTCGCGGACGGTCTCGAACCATCCAATTCTTGCACTCGTATCGGCATCGTCAAGGAATTTGACAACGATTCGGTGGACACAGAGATCCGGGAAGCGTTAAAAGAAAAGTGCGAGTTGCTGAAGTCTAAAGGCCATGAGGTCGTAGGGCTTGAGATGCCGACTTTGAAATATGCGTTAGCAGCCTACTACATAATTCAGCCGGCGGAAGTAGCCTCGAATCTATCGCGTCATGACGGAATACGCTACGGTTTCCGTTCAGAAAACTCTACGGATTTAGACGGGCTGTATGAACATACGCGCGATGAGGGTTTTATGTCGGAAAACAAACGGCGGATTATGACTGGAAATTTCGTGCTATCCTCTGGTTTTTATGATGCATATTTCTTGAAAGCGGCTAAGGCGCGAACTTTAATAGTGCAAGAATATGAAAAAGCTTTTTCTAAGTGCGATTTTATTTTGTCACCTGTGTCGCCCAATCCTGCTTTTAAGCTAGGCGAAAAAGTAAATGATCCAGTGGCAATGTATCTAGAGGATTTGATGAGCGTATCCTTAAATCTGGCTGGCGTGCCTGGGCTTGCTATACCGGCAGGTAAAACCAAGGCTGGCCTGCCAGTAGGCCTACAATTAGTTGGTCCAAGAAGAAGTGATAAACGCCTAATCGAATTTGCAAAGGAGCTTGCTTAATGGACGGTGGAGTAGTAGCTTTCGTATTGGCAATTTTAGTAATTGCCGTATTAATTTTTGTATCTATTTTGCTGACAAGCAAACGTGGATACCGTTTTAATGTGGAAGTTTATCAGAGTAAGTTTTTGGCAATTGAGAATAAATTAAAAAAGGATGTGCCGGCAACATACATGACTACAATTATTGATGGTGATAAGTTACTAGATAAGGCCATGATGGAAATGGGTATCCCCGGCAAAACAATGGGGGACAGGTTGAAGCGTGCCGGTAGTAAGTTCAGCGATATAAATGCAGTGTGGCGTGCCCATAAGATGCGTAACGCTATTGCGCATGAATCGGATATGGAAGTAAGCTATAAGCAAGCTTATAATGCGTTAGCTATTTATAAACAAGCATTAAAAGATTTAGGAGCAATATAATGAAATACATACCGACTATCGGCATTGAATGCCACGTGCAATTAGCCACAAAAACCAAATTATTCTCTGAGGTAGATAACGATGCTAGGGGTAAAGAACCTAATTCTTGCGTGTCACCGGTGGATTATGCTCTGCCTGGAATGCTCCCGCGATTGAATGGTGAGGCAGTGCGACTTGCGATTTTGGCGGGGCGAGCGATGAATTGCAAAATCAATCTAGAATCGCGCTTTGACCGCAAGCATTATTTTTACCCAGATTCGCCAAAAGGTTACCAGATCACTCAGTTTTATCACCCAATTATCGGTGCGGGGTATGTAGAGTTGCCATCGGGCAAGCGTGTGGCTATTGAGCATGCGCATTTGGAGGGTGATGCGGGGAAGTTAACACATTTTGATACGTACTCTTTGGTGGATTTGAACAGAGTGGATACACCACTAATCGAAATTGTATCCATGCCAGATATCCACTCCGCAAAGGATGCGCATGATTATTGCAAAGAGTTGTGGCGGTTGATGGTTTATGCTGGAGTATCATATGGCGATTTATATAATGGCAATATGCGGTTTGATGTAAATGTGTCTATTGCGCCAGAGGGGGCTACAGAATTAGGCACGAGGACAGAGGTTAAAAATCTAAATTCCTTCCGTAGTGTGGAGCGTGCGGCGGAGTACGAAATCGCTAGACAAACAAAATTGCTAGAAAGTGGTGAAAAAATAATACAAGAAACACGTGGCTGGAGCGATGCTACTGGCAAAACTACTGGGCAACGCTCCAAGGAGGAGGCAAAAGATTATCGTTATATGCCAGAGCCAGATATTCCACCAATACGGTTGTCTAGTGAATTTGTCGAAGATGAGTCGACAAAATTACCGTTGATGCCGGCAGATTATCGTAAAAAGTTCGGTGGCAAATTGGCTGGAGATACCCTAGAGGTATTACTAGATTACCCAGAGTTGATGAGGAAATTAGGGGAAGTGGCTGATGAGGGTGCGGTATTATTATCTAATTTGTTTGCTTCAGTGTTACTGGCGGAAGAAAAATCGGCGGAATATTTAAATGACTTACCTAGCGCCGAAGATTTAAACGAACTTTGCAAAATGAATCTTGATAAAGAGCTAAGCTCCACTGCAACCAAGGACGTATTCTTACATTTGTTTGACCCGCAAATGCGTGGACGTGGCACACGTACTATCGCCAAGGAATTAGGCATAATACAAGAAAATGATATGGGGGCGTTGGAAGTCATAGTGGATATTGTGCTAGCCAAGCCAGAAACGGCTAAGGCTCAAGCAGATTTTAAAGCTGGGGAAGAAAAGGTAATTGGGTTCCTAGTGGGGCAAGTGATGAAAGAATCTCATGGCAAGGCTAATCCGTCTGCAGTGCAGGAGATTTTGAGGAAGAAGTTGAGTTAGTTTGTTAAATACCAAACAACCCAATTCACCTACGGTTCACTTCGCACCTAAATAATTTTAGGTAGGCATTGAAATCATCTTTTGAGATCAATCCAAGCCATTTTAAACAGAAGTGCTCACGCAGTAATAATTTTTACAACAGTTAGGCAGATTCGTACCTGTATTACAGTACAGGATACTCATCTGTAACTGTTGTAAAAATTAGTCTGGTTCGCACTTTTTATTGTTTAAAATGGCTTGGGATTAATCTTGTACTGATGAGGATGCTGGGCTTGTTTAATGTAGGTGAATTGAATTGTTTGGTCTTGTCTAAAACATGTTTAATGCAAGAAAAGTATGTTGCGACCACTCGCCAAAACACAATATGGTTGCGTGCGAAAATATAAATCATGTGGGGGCACAGTATGCAGAGAAGTGATAACCAAAAAGGGTATAGTTCAAAGGGGTAGTTTATAGAAGGTCTACGAGGTACGCACGCACCGTACGTAGAGCCCGTTGCCCTTGTTACCGTAGTCGCTGGCACCCAGACTACCAAAGATATAGCCCAGGGTGTACTGCCCGCTAGCATTGTACGCAGTACTAGACCACCAGAACCCGTACCCGGTAGTGTTGAGGAGCGAGCCACCATTGTAGATCCCGCCATAGATAGGACTAAAGGCAGAACTATATGATTTGATACCGCTAATCGAATCTGAGCTGGCATTATATGATGGTAAGTGCCAACCGCTTGGGCAGATGTCTTCACTTACATCTAGTTGAGTTTGGCTACATACTGTACCAGCACTAGCAGAACAATAGTTATACCACGCGCCTAGTTGGTTTACTGTGTATGGTCCACCAGTAGCAGATGAAGATGCGGATACATCTGTAGAGTCTGCTACATGGGAACGAGCTTCAGTATAGCTATTACCTGCGGTTAGATCACTTACATGGACATTCCAAGTACTATTGGTACTAAAGTTAGAGTCTGTACTAGATATAGTGCCAGAAATACGGAGGTTCTGCGTCATCCAGCAAGCACCGTTGATGTATCTTACTGTATAATCGCTACCATCACGTCTGTCATATACCGTTATGTCACTACTAGAGGCTTGGGATTGACAATCTGCTTTAGTGAGGTTTTGCATATAGGGTGGGGCATATTCTGTATAATTCATCGTATACTTTACCTGCCCAGTATATGTACCAGCAGGTTGGTTAGGGGAGATGGATACGCCATATGTAGTGGCAAGGGTGGAGTCTGTGGTTTGGTTGGAACTAGTGGCGTTGTAGGAGGCTACTAGTGTGGATGTGGATGGTACCACTTGGAAGGTATTGTAGTTGTTTTCTATGGTAGCGGTATTTCCTGTGCTGTTTGCTAGTTTCATGGCCCAGTTAGAAGTGGTACCGTTTAGGGTAGTACCAGTAGGTATTGTACCACTAGTACTACTATATAGTGTATTATTGCCTTCTGTATTGTTGGTATAGCCCACTGCATAGATATTATAGTTACCGCTACCATTACAAATAGTTCTTAGTGTAGTGCCAGTGATATTATCATTATATGCACCATTTAGTACTTCTACTGCATGGGTGGTGGTACTACCACTTAGTGTACAAGCTACTGCTACATTTACTTTAGCAGTGGAGCTGGTACTAGTATCTGCACTGGTGGTACTAGAACTTAATGAAAAGAAGCTGATGGTGGTGAGGAGTGCTAGTATGGCTAGTGGTAAAAGAGTAAGAAGTATATTGTTCTTGTTGTGGTGCTTATTTAATATGTTGAGAGATTTACTATTGCATGGATCGTTGTCTGTACTACTCGTACTAGTACTTTTGCTGTATATATTATATATAGCATTTTTTCTATTAAGATCCCTTTTATCCTTTTGCTTATCTTTTTTGGCTTGTTGCATGACCCGCATGGTATTACCTCGCTTAGTTATTAATATATTTCGCAAGGCCTATACAAAAGTGACCCTACGAGGGCTTCGAACACCTGTGACCCATAAGCCAGCAATAGCAACTCATAGATACAGATCCCTCATAGGGTCACTATTATCTATGAATTACTGTTTATTTCTGGTTATAAATAATGTGCTGACATTAATGTCACAGATGTTCGAAATTATATTTTTATTATATAGCATAAAAATCTTCTTGGCAAGATGTTTTTTGACGAGGGAGACTATCACCTAGCCACCTGTAAAAATAATTAAAAAACGGCACTATTTCTTGGGGCAATGGGCAAATAGTTGGCAGGGGAAACCCCTCGACTGTTGCCGAGGGGCGGGGTGGTGTTAGTTGGTTTCGTAAGTGTACCAGACGGCATTTCTGGGAATACAGAAATGGTACTTGTAGATGGTTTCCGTCTTGGAAAAGTCTCTGAGAAATAGCCACTGCGAGTGATACTTACTGGTGGTTATGTCTGCCTGCAAGTGGGCTTCGCTGGTACCTTGATAGGTGATTTTGACATCTGACAAATCTGCGGTGAGGAGTCGCAAGCCTTCTTCCTCTGTGAGGATAATAAACTGGAACTCACCCCCGGTTTGAGCTAGATAAACCACTCTGTCGTCACGCACGATGCCTTGCAGTTCGTACTTCTCCGTTGTAGTGGTTGGTTCCACGTCTGAAACTCGGTGCGCGAGCAATGGGAAGACTAGCATTAGAAAAAGGAAAGCCATAATAAAGAATATCGCGCAAATAGTGGAGACAGTTTTACTTTTGGTTAGCACTGTTAAGAAAAACACAGCAACAATCAAAATACCTATAAAAACTGCAATGTACATAAAATACACCCCCTTTATTTTAAAAAACACCACCTTTTATGATTATATCATATATCCGGTGATACGCAAAACGCTGGTATGAGCATGAGATTTAGGAAAAATACCTATTTTGTATATTATACCACAGATTGTGTAAAAAGTCAATGCTTTTATTTATATTGATAATATGTTAGAATTGTACCAAATCTATCTTTTTTGAGTGTGGAGCTCACAAGAGTTTAGAAAGCTAAAAACTGCAAAAAGTAGAAAAATTAATAAATATATAATAAAGGAGCATATGGCTACTGAAATCAAAGATTTAAGTATGTTGCGTAATATTGGGATTATTGCTCATATTGACGCAGGTAAGACTACTACCTCTGAGGCGATTTTGTATCGCACGGGGCTAAAGCACAAAATTGACCTAGTAAAAGGTGGTACCGGTGGTGCTGATACCGACTGGATGGAACAGGAAAAAGAGCGCGGTATTACAATTACATCCGCAGCGGTGACTGTTTATTGGAAGAATCATCAGATTAACATTATTGATACCCCAGGGCATATTGATTTTACGGCCGAGGTAGAGCGTTCACTCCGTGTGCTAGATGGCGCCGTGGTGGTATTTGACGGTAAAATGGGCGTAGAAGCGCAGTCCGAAACAGTGTGGCGTCAAGCAACTAAATATGGCGTGCCACGGATTTGTTTTGTAAACAAAATTAACCAAATTGGTGGCGATTTTTACAAATCTCTAGATTCTATACACAAGCGCCTTTCTAAGAATGCTGTAGCGATTCATCTCCCCATTGGTTTTGAAAAAGATATTTGTGGTGTGGTAGATTTAATTGATATGAAAGCCTACACTTACAAAGATTATGCAGATCACGAACTTACTGTGGGCGAGATTCCAGCAGATATGCTAGAAAAAGCCAAAAATGCTCGCTCTATGCTAGTGGAGGAGGCGGTACAGGCCGATGAGGCTCTCATGAACAAATTCTTTGAGGAAGGTGAGGACGCTATCACTATACCAGAGCTTAAGGCAGCCTTACGTAAGCGCGTACTAGATGGTGATTTTTATCTAGTAACTGGTGGTGATGGTCGTGGTGTGATTGTGGAAAAGGTGCTTGATTTGATGACAGATTACTTGCCTTCACCACTAGATCGCGACCAAGGCCAGACGGTGGGTACAGACCCCAAAACCGGCGACCAAATTGTGCGTAAGGCTGACAATTCTGAGCCTTTGACAGCTCTAGCCTTCAAAATTGCAACGGATCCGTTTGTTGGTAAATTAATCTTTATCCGCGTGTATGCTGGCAAATTAAAATCTGGCGACACCGTATTAAATGCATCTACTGGCGACAAGGAAAGAATAGGACGCTTGGTGCGGATGCACGCCAATGATAGAAAAGACATCTCCGAGATTGGCGCTGGCGATATCGCTGCGGTAGTGGGGCTAAAAAATGTGACTACTGGTACCACTTTGTGTAGTCCAGCCCACCCAATTTTGCTAGAGTCTATTGAGTTCCCAGATCCACCAGTGTCTATTGCCGTAGAGCCAAAAACCAAAGCAGACCAAGAAAAAATGGGTATTGGACTATCTAAATTAGCAGAAGAAGACCCAACTTTCCGCGTACATACCGATGAAGAAACTGGTCAAACGATTATTTCTGGCATGGGCGAGCTACATCTAGAGATTATTATAGACCGCTTAAAGCGTGAACATAATGTAGAAGCAAATACTGGCGCACCGCAAGTGGCATATCGCGAGACAATTCGTGGCACAGCTGAGGCACAAGGTAAACATATTAAGCAATCTGGTGGTCGTGGGCAATATGGTGATGTATGGATTAAGTTTGAGCCAAACGAGTCTGGTAAAGGGTTTGAGTTTATTGACCAAATTAAGGGTGGCGTGGTACCACAAGAATACCGTAAGCCAGTGCAAAAAGGTGTGGAAGACACCTTGGCTGGTGGCGTGATTGCTGGTTACCCAGTGGTAGACGTGAAGGCTACTCTGTATGATGGATCATATCATGATGTAGACTCATCAGAACTTGCCTTTACTCTAGCTGGTGCGCTTGCTACCCGTGAGGGTATCGCCAAAGCTAATCCAGTATTACTAGAGCCTGTAATGAAAATGGAAATTACCACTCCAGAAGAATTCATGGGTGACGTGATTGGTGATATCAACTCACGGCGTGGGCGGATTGATGAGATGGAAGATTTGAATGGTGGCGCTAAGCTCATTAAGGCGTTTTGTCCTTTGGCTAATTTGTTTGGCTACACTTCGGACCTGCGTGGTATGACACAAGGGCGCGCGGCTTCTTCGATGGAACTTTATGGCTACGAAGAAGTACCACCAAATGTGGCGCAAGAGGTAATTGAAGCGCGTAACTCTAAATAAACTTTTAGCACAAAATCCACTAGTAGATGCTAGTGGATTTTTGTAGTTTTTAAGCTTTGTATACTAGATCAAACACATTTGAGACAAAGCGCGCAAGAAGCGTAACCTTCTCACAGTGAAGCTTCTTGCGCGCGTAATTAACAAAAAAATAGATCTCCTTTATAATTAGTTAAAACCAAATAACCAAGAAAGGAGATCTA
>JAFQXY010000010.1 GCA_017406745.1 Candidatus Saccharimonadota bacterium
AGCCAGGATCAAACTCTCCATTTTTGGCTAGAATCCTCTATCTTGGCATTTTTCCGAGCTCGCTCATCCAATAGATGCGCTTCGCTCGGAGAAAATACCAATCTAGAGAGATTCTATCTCAAAAATCCGTTGCTGATGCTTTGGATTTTTTGAGTGTTGTGTTTGATAAACTCAACATAAAATAATAAACTGACGATGATAATTGCACAACTAAATTGTTAAAATATTTCCAAAGACGATTAAAATAAAGTGTTCTCGCAGTCTTTAGACTAATACTATCTTACCGCAGGCTGCGAGAAATGTCAACCCCCTTTTTGCACTTTTTTGTAAAATCTTTCAGATTTTAGTAAAAACTCGCAAACGGGGGTTGGAGCGTCCCAAGGGGCTAGCAACCCCCTTTTTGCACTTTTTTGTAAAATCTTTCAGATTTTAGTAAAAACTCGCAAACGGGGCGAGGATAACCAAATTGTTAAAATAACACCCAGCGTAGCAATAGTTGCTATTAATTCTGTTGTTTTGGGCCGAAATTCGCCGTTATTGATGTTGGCGGAGCCGGTATCTGGAGTTTTGGGTGTATTAGAAGTAGCAACATTAGATTTAGTATCAGTAAAATTAGACTCGGCGTCAATAGTATCGCTACTGTTTTCGTCGGTGTTACCGTCGTCAACATTGTTACTACTTGAATTGGAATCATTGCCAAATCCATCATCACCGTTAATGTTGTCACCAAAGTCATCATTATCATTGATATTGTCGCTAGAGTCAATGTTTTGATTATCTGGATTATTAATATCATCTGGCTCTTCTATATCAGTATAAAGCATTACACCATCTCTAAATGGCATGTAAATTGCTGTACTATCTTCGGTGAACATCAGACGGCACTCTATTCCCTCTAGTGGCTCATCTTCAGATAACATATCTGTGCAACTGGAGTAATTAGAAAAATCAGTTAATTGTAAATCTTCGTTAATTTTAAAATAGTAATGGATCGTGCGTAGCTCGTCATTAAATAAGCCAGACCCAAGTACGTAGAAGTATTTTTCGGTATTTGGTACACCATACCAGCCTACGCCATTTCTAATATTGCTATATGAAACAGTTTGATGGATTTTCATATCTGACGGGATGACTCCGCTATCACGCAAATGTGTGACATATTTTGGCGAATTATCTGCTTCCCTCTCTCCATAATATGGGTTAGATTCTTCGTCCTCTGCCCACACGATATAAAGTTCGTCCATATCGCCAACGTACTCGTAGACGCCCTCTCTGGCCAGATCTGGATCGGTGTCTCGGTAATACACCATAAGGGATTCTCCACCATTGCCATCTTCGGTTTCTGGAGTAAGCTCAATGGAAGTAATCCAAAATCTTCTAGACCTAAAGGTGTCCAATGCAGAATATTTACCAAAGTTCCGATAACCAGTATCTTCGTCTATGAGTGATTGATAAAGTTCTTGGCGTTCTGCGTTGCTAATATCATCACATTCGCCAGCTCTCCCATCGCAGATTTCGCTTAATAAATCTTCTACTTCGTTATCTATTGTAATCATTTCTGAAGTATCCCACATTTTCATACCGTTGTATGAGATGGTAGCAAATGTGGGCGAAACTGGCGTTGCCAAACTGGTGACCAGAAGACTTAAAGTTGATAATGTAAAAAGTGCTTTTTTCACTCTATACTCCTTTCATTTTATTATTTGCGTAGAGTATAGGCACACTTTTGGATAAATTACAACCCCCGTCAATGGCTTACGCTTATTTTTGAGCCTAAGTGGTTTCGGTTTTGTCTTCTTCCTCTGGTAAGACAATGCCAATAGAAGCTACGGTGTCACCCTCGGATAATCGCATAATGCGTACGCCTTGCGTAGCACGACCCAAAGTAGGAATTTCTTTCATGGCGATACGAATTGCTTGACCCTTAGTGGACATCATGATGACTTCTTTGGCAAGTGGATCTAGTGTATGAACTGCTACAATTGGCCCAGTTTTTTCGGTAACTACGGCAACTTTGATGCCTACGCCACCACGTTTGTGTGGTGGGAAGTTGGACACTAAGGTAGCTTTACCATAACCATTGGCTGAAACAGCGATGAGCTTTTGTTTGGCGTCGGTAATGACATCCATACCTACAATTTCATCTTTGGGACGCAAGCGCATACCGCGCACACCCATAGCTGAACGCCCCATAGCACGGACTTCTTTTTCGTTGAATCTGGTAGCTTGGCCAGCTGAAGTAGAAATAACAATGTCGTTTTCTCCGGTGGTCTCTTTAACCCATTTAAGTTCGTCACCAGTATCTAATTTGATGGCGATCAATCCATTACTACGTACATTAAAGAAATCTTTGATAGCGGTCTTTTTGATGGTGCCTTTTTTGGTGGCCATAAAGAGATAGCCGTTTTCCACGCCGTTTCCCTGTTTGATAATGGCGGTAATTTTCTCTTCTGGGTGCATGTTAAGCATATTAACAGCGGCGGTACCCTTAGCCACTAGAGAGGCTTGTGGTACTTCGTATGCTTTCATGCGGAATAATCTGCCTTGGTTGGTGAAGAATAGCAAGAAATCATGCGAATTAGCGGTAAGAATCTGCGCAATAACGTCTTCTTCTTTGGTGGTCATACCACGTTTGCCTTTACCACCCCTGTTTTGGCGGCGAAAATCAGCCTGCGGAACGCGTTTCATGTAATTTTCGGTAGTCAAAAGAATTACGCTTTCTTCCTCTGGGATAAGTTCTTCTTCAGAGAACTTGCCTACTTCATGATTAATAATTTTGGAACGGCGAGGATCATCGTATTTTTCCTTGATAGCGATAAGCTCCTCTTTAACAACTCTTAAGACTTCGTTTTCATCTGCTAAGATAGCTTCTAATTTCTTAATTAGGTCGTGAAGTTGTTTTAATTCTTCTTCGATTTTGTCGCGCTCTAGGCCTTGCAAACGGCGAAGTTGCATTTGCAAAATAGCGTTGGCCTGTATTTCAGACAAGCCAAAACGTTGCATAAGCTGTTTATCTGCATCATCATAAGATGAGCGAATTACTTTGATTACTTCATCGATATTATCCAAAGCGATTTTTAAGCCCTCTAAGATATGGGCGCGCTCTTTGGCTTTGCGCAAATCAAACTCCGTGCGCCGACGAATTACTTTTTGGCGATGCTTGATAAACTCACCGAGTATCTCTTTTAGCCCCAATATGCGTGGCTGAATACCATCTATTAGAGCTAGCATATTGTAATGGAAAGTAGTCTGGAGTGGGGTGAGTTTGTAGAGTTGATTTAAGATTTTCTTGGGGAAAGCGTCTTTTTTAAGCTCTACCACTACACGGACTTTGCCTCTAGCGGATTCGTCACGAGCATCGGCAATATGATCTAGTTTTTTAGCAAGTACGAGATCGCGGACTTTTTCAATAAAGTCCTCTTTACTCATACCATAAGGCACCTCTGTAATTACTATGTTGTGACGGCCATTTTTACGCTCTTCGATGTTGGCTACGGCGCGTATGACTACCGAGCCTTTCCCTGTAGCATAAGCTTGTTTCATGGGAGCGCCACCATAAACTTCGGCGCCGGTTGGAAAGTCTGGACCTTTAACATATTGCATAAGACCCTCTAGACTGATTTCTGGATTATCTATCTGAGCAATGGTAGCATCGATTAATTCCCCTAGATTATGAGGCGGAATATTGGTAGCCATTCCTACAGCAATACCCATCTGGCCATTTAGGAGAATATTGGGAACGGCTGATGGCAATACAGCTGGCTCTTTTTCTGAGCCGTCAAAATTATCACGAAAATCTACGGTTTCTTTCTCGATATCTGCAAGTAGCTCTGCACCAACTTTATCTAATCTGGCCTCTGTATAACGAGAGGCGGCCGCTTCATCGCCATCCATAGAGCCAAAGTTACCCTGCCCCTCTACTAGGGTGTAACGCATTTTCCAAGGCTGGGCAAGGTTTACCATAGCGTCATAAATAGATGAATCACCGTGAGGGTGATATTTACCCATAACTTCACCCACAATACGGGCAGATTTAACGGTGGCGTGAGGAGCCTTCCAGCCATTTTTGTTCATGGCATAAAGGATTCTTCTATTTACAGGCTTCAAACCATCACGTACATCTGGGAGGGCGCGGTCCACAATAACAGATAGCGAGTAGCGCAGAAAGTAATCCTCCATAGTGTTTTCTACGGTGCGGAGTTCGATACCATCCTCGGCTACTACTTCTATGGGGGTATTTGTCAATGTATCTTGACTGTTTTGGTCTGGATTTTGTGGCATTTGATTATTTTGTTCAATTTCTTTGTTTTCTTCCATATTTCCTCCTTAAAAATCCAAATCGTCCAGATCAACTGAGGCTGCTCTGGCTTGAATAAAGTTTTTGCGTAATTCGGCTTGGTCGCCCATCAATTTTGAGAATATAGAGTCGGCTTTTTCGGCGTCATCTATATTAACACGTATTAAGATGCGATTTTCGGGGTTCATGGTGGTTTCCCAGAGTTGAGAAGCATCCATTTCGCCAAGACCTTTGAAGCGTTGCTGGGCGGTATAGCCGGCTTGTTTGAAGCGTTCTGCCTCTGGATCTATCTTGGTGCCGGAAGCTTTACGCTCGTTGATTTTACGAGTTAAGGTTTCCTCTAGGGCTTGCTCATCATAAATATAATCTATTTTGCGACCATTTCCCGTGCCCTTGATGAGGCCGAATAGGGGTGGTTTGGCTAAATAAACATGGCCAGCCTTGATAACGTCTGGCATATAACGGAAGAAGAAAGTTAAAAGTAGAGTAGAAATATGTGAACCATCTACATCGGCATCGGTCATAAAAACGATTTTATGATAACGGAGGCCATCTATATTAAATTGATCGCCGATACCTACACCTAGACCTTTAATAAGAGATACTAGCTCGGCGTTGGCGAGCATTTTGTCTAATCTGGCACGTTCAGTATTTAACACTTTGCCTCTAAGCGGTAGGATGGCTTGGATTTTGGAATCACGCCCCTCTTTGGCAGAGCCAGCGGCAGAGTTACCCTCTACAATGAATAATTCACACTCTTCGGCGTTGCGAGAAGAACAATCTGCCAGTTTACTAGGGAGATTTAGCCCCTCAAAAGCGCCTTTTCTGATAACATTATCACGTGCGGCTCGGGCGGCTTTGCGGGCGCGCGCCGCTAGGGTGGCTTTGCCTACGATTTTTTTAGCAATGGCTGGATTTTCCTCTAGATAATAGCCGAAATATTCTGTCATTACCTTGTCAACATAGCCACGTACCTCTGGATTGCCTAATTTGTTTTTGGTTTGGCCTTCAAATTGAGGATCTGGAAGTTTGACTAGTATAACTGCGGTAAGCCCTTCTTTGATGTCGTCACCGGTAAGATTGTCTTCTTTCTCTTTGAGGAGGCCATTTTTGCGAGCGTAATCATTGATGGTGCGGTTAAGGCCGGTGCGGAAGCCCACTACGTGCATACCGCCATCTGGGGTAAGAACGTTATTGGCAAAAGGTTTCATTGTTTCGGCAAAGGTATCGTTATACTGAAGGGCGATCTCTACCATAGTGTCGTTCATCTGTTTTTCGACGTAGAAAATGTCGTCAGCGAGGACTTCTTTGCCTTGGTTTAAACGCTTGACATAGCTTTTAATGCCCCCTTCAAAATAAAATGACTCTCTTTTGCCGGTACGCTCATCTTTAACGGTAATAAGAATACCCTTAGTGAGATAGGCTTGATGACGGGCGTAGTTAGAAACCCAATCGTATTCAAAAGTGGTAGTTTCCTTAAAGATGGTGGGGTCTGGATAAAAAGTAATTGAGGTACCAGAGGTGCGTGGTGCACCTTTGGTGATTTGTAGCTCTGTAGTGGGTTTACCGGTGTCAAACTCGATGTGATGAGTTTTACCATCTCTGTAGACTTCTGCTACCATGTGGGTAGAGAGAGCGTTTACTACAGATGAGCCCACACCATGTAGACCAGATGATACCTTGTATCCACCATCACCAAACTTACCACCTGCGTGGAGAACCGTAAGGACAGTCTCTAGGGTGGATTTTTTGGTTTTGGGGTGGATATCTACAGGGATACCGCGCCCATTATCATCTACGCGGACGCCGCCATCACTCAAAATAGTGATTTCGATTTTATTGGCATAACCAGCAATTGCCTCATCTATAGAGTTGTCTGCAATTTCTTTGATTAGATGGTGTAGGCCATCATAACCAGTGGAACCGATATACATACCTGGGCGAAGCCTAACTGGCTCTAACCCTTCTAATACTCGAATCTCAGACGAATCATAAGCCTCTTTTTTGTCGGCCATTTTATTATACCTCATCTTAAATATACTTCCCTATTATACACCTAACTTGTTCTTTTTTCAAGGGTAAAATGTGGTAGTGGCTAAGATTGATCTTGATCTTTTTGCTGTTTTTTGGATAACCAAGCATCCAAAAAGCCCGTATGAGGCGTTTCTGGAGCTTCTGAGGCCGTTTTGTGGCCCGATGTGGTATCTTCGGCGGTAGGAGCAGAAGACGGCGTCTGAGGGCGTTCTGGCGCGTCTGAGGGCGAAATTGGATTATTTGAAGGTGCCATATTTAGTTGAACGTCTGGTTCCGTAGTTGAAGCCTTGGCGCGCTCTGCAGTACTCCAGCGTTCGGTAATTTCCTGCTCTACTTCTGCGCGGGTTTTGCCATATCTGGTGGCAGAATAGACTTTTAGGCTTTCCATGAGCTTATCGTTTGGTTCACCCATCGGTGCAGGCAATTTCATAGTAAATGGGGAGGATGGCATATCAAACATCATAACTTTGGCTACGGCGGAGAAATTGGGGGTTTTGGTGAGGTCTTCGGCGGTAAAAGTAGGGGTGAAAGCTTTCACCATGAGTTCAGCATCAGTTACGCCAATACGGCCACAGATGATAGTACCAACGTTCCCTAGTAGTGCTTCCCTAATTTTATCGGTAAGCTGAGTCATAAATTGGTTGGCTACAATGAGGTTGAGCCGGTATTTCCTAGCTTCAGAGAGGATAGATTCAAAACTATCAGTAGCAAAGTTTTGGAACTCGTCTACGTAAAGACAGAAATCTTGGCGCTGATCCTCTGGGATATCTTGCCTGCTCATGGCGGCCTGTTGGAACTTCATTACAAAAATCATACCCAGTAAGTTGGCGTTAATGTCACCTAGTCTACCTTTTGAAAGATTAACTAAGAAAATCTTCTTATTGTCCATTATTTCGCGGATATTGAAGCCTGACTTCACTTGACCCAAGGTGTTTCGCATAATGGTATTAGAGAGGAACGGCCCCCATTTAGAGGCAAACCAGGTGATAACTTCGCCGGCGTCGTTGGATTTTCTGGATTCTGGGAATTCTTTAGTCCAATAGTCATAAACCGCTTTATCTGTGACATATTTAAGTTTAGATTTAACAAACTCCGGGTCTGTGAAACACTGGGGTACGTCGATGAAAGTGGCGCCAGCTGGATCTGCCATTAAAAGTAGCGCGGCATTACGGAACATATGCTGGCCACGTGGGCCGAAGAAACCTTGATTATTGGGGTCAAAGAGTGATTGGAGCATGCTAATCCCCTCTTGCACGATAAAATCTTTTTGATCATCAGAATTAAACTCAAACATATTCATACCCACTGGATGCTCTATATCTGCTGGGTCAAAATAGATGACGTCATCTATGCGCTCCTCTGGAACGCGTTTTAAGAGTGCTTCTACGGCGTCACCGTGTGGATCAATAAAGGCAAAACCACGACCATCACACATATCTTGGAAAGCGAGATTCTCTAAAAACACGGATTTACCCATACCGGTCTGCCCTATTACATAAGTGTGGCGACGGCGCTCTTTTTCTTGTAGATAGATGGGCTTGCTAACACCGCGGTATTCGTTGGTACCCAAGAACAACCCATCGGTGGGTACTCTAGCTGGGCCGTCTACCTGTTTAACTAGTTGGCGCTCTACACTGGAATTTGGAATTGAATTTTGCTCTGGCAGATGAAAAATACTGGCTAATTCTATACTGTTTAGAATATTGTTATGGTTTTTTAGTGGGAAGAAGCGGAATGTATAGTCTGCGACAAGTTTTTTGGGGTCGTTAAATGTGTTGACCTCAAACCCATTTAATTCTGGGGAATTAAATTGCGAAAAGGCAGAGACGATTCCACCCACGATAGCTTCTGAGCGCGGTTTAGAATCGGAGCTTGCGATAATACGAATAAGAGTTTCGAACGCCGGGTAGCGCATTTTATTGGAAATTGCGTTAATTTCGTCTTGTTTTACTTGCGTAATGATATGTTGCTCGCTTTTTTCGTGTTCGCTAGGGACTTCCCAAGGGGCACGGATAATATCCATTACAAGTGTACCAACACCTGCACCTACAGTTTTGGTTTTTTTGCCTTTTTGGATGTTTTCTATGTATTGCTTGCCCTTGCTAGACCAATTTTTTTGTGCAGGCCGAAACAAAATTTGTACAGTGGCCCCTTCGCCTTTACTCACGCTTGATAAGGCATTTAAAATACCCATCTGGGCGTCACGTTTGGTGTCTTCATATGTGGCGATTGGGAGGTAATATGCTTCATTTAGGGATAATTCGGCTCCCGCTACGCAGTCTGTGGAGTTATTAGGGGCAAAAATGTTCTCTTCAAGCTTTTTCTCTATGCGGGCGGTAGGGTAAGCAGATTGGATTGCTTGTTTTACGACTTCTGTAAGAGATGTGGGTACCATGGCGTAGTATTTAATTATGCCATCTTTAGCGATAATCTCTAGCGAGAAGTGGCGTTGTCCGTAAACTTTTGAGCGAATACCCTTAGTAAGTGTTGAGGATAAAATAGAATACATTACCTGTGCTTTTGATACTGCCTCATCAACAATGTCGCGCTTATCACGTCCACCGCCGTCTATATCGTCTGTAGCGGGTGGAAGATGTATGAGTAGTGGCACCATTTTTAAGCCACGCTCGTATTTTTTGAGCCGTCTTAACTTGGCAATGTGTGAAGCTATCATGAGAGCTAGTAAGATTGAAGATGCTACTACCGCTGATGCGACCACCACCCAAGGATCCATTATGCTACCCTCTTTTC